>CAYONG010000261.1:0-31670 GCA_964405235.1 uncultured bacterium
TGACGTGGGTGAACACGGTTGCCGATGTGCGAAACCACCGCGAGACGCACCAGCGCCCGATCGACCGCTTCAAGGAAGAGCGCGACCACCTCGCACCGCTGAACCCGGCCGGATTCGATCTGGCGCGCGTGCTGCCGGTTCGTGCGACCAAGCAGTACCGCGTGCCATTGGACAGCAACTTCTACACCGTCCCGTCGCGCTACGCGGGCCAGCGACTCACACTCAAGGCGCACGCCGATCGCGTGTGCATCTACGAACGCGATCAGCTCATCGCGCGCCATGCACGCAGCATGGATCGCCACCAGCACATCGAAGACGCCGACCACGAGAGGCAGCTCCTGGCACAGCGCGCGAGCGGGCGCGAGCAGCGCCTGATGGTGAACTTCCTCGCACTGTCCCCGCGCGCCCATGCCTATCACGAGGGGCTGCTGCCCGCCGTCCTGCCCCCGTCGTCCCCAACTTCGAAGGCCCGCCATGACCCTGCGCCCGCTTCACGCCACCCTGCTCGCCGTCCTCCTCCTCACGGGAACCGCCATGCCCGAGAACGCCATCGCACAGGATCGTGCCCTTCCCCTCGAGCCGCCGGCCGCCAGAAAGGCGCCGCGCGTCGAAACCCTTCACGGCGACCGGCGCGTCGACGACTATTACTGGTTGCGCGAGAAGTCCGATCCCGAGGTGATCTCGTATCTTCAGGCGGAGAACGCCTACACCGACGCGATGACCCGGGGGAGCGAGCCGTTCCAGGAGACGCTTTACAAAGAGATGCTCGGTCGCATCAAACAGACCGACCTCTCGGTTCCGTACCGGCTGCGGGGCTACTACTATTACTCGCGCACCGAGGAGGGGAAGCAGTACGCGATCCAATGTCGCAAGAAGGGGAGCCTCGATGCCGCCGAGGAGGTCCTGCTCGACCTGAACGAGCAGGCGAAGGAACACAAGTTCCTCGGGCTCGGCGCGTTCGCGGTCAGCGACAATGGCCAGCAGCTCGCATTCTCGCTCGACACCACCGGGTTCCGCCAGTACACGCTCCGCGTCAAGGACCTCGTCACCGGCCAGTGGGGACCCGAGAACGCCGAGCGGGTGGGTTCGGTGGTCTGGGCGGCCGACAACACCACACTCTTCTACACGGTCGAGGACGAGACCAAGCGGCAGAACCGCCTCTACCGCCATCGGGTGGGCAGCCCGCACGCCGGCGACGAACTGCTCTATGAGGAGAAGGACGAGCGGTTCTCGCTCGACGTCCGCCGCTCGCTGAGCAAGGCGTACCTCTTCCTCACCACGTCGAGCCACACCGCCTCCGAGGTGCGCTATCTGGCCGCAGACCTGCCGGCGGGCGACTTCAAGATGGTGGCCCCGCGCGAGAACGAGCACGAGTACTACGTCGATCACCATGGCGACCAGTTCTTCATCCGCACCAACCAGGGCGCTCCGAACTTCCGGCTGGTCTCGGCGCCGTCCGCGGATCCCGGCAAATCCTCGTGGAAGGAAGTCGTCCCCCATCGCAACGAGGTCATGCTGGCGGGCATGGTGTTCTTCCAGAGCCACTACGTGCTGGTCGAGCGTGAGGGCGGCTTGCCCCACCTGCGGGTCACCGATTTCCGCACCGGCGCCACGCACCGGATCGCGTTCCCGGAGCCGGTCTACACCACTGGATCCAGCACCAACGCCGAGTACGAGACCGGGACTTACCGCTACACCTACCAGTCGTTCGTGACCCCTAGCTCGGTGTTCGACTACGACATGGACCAGCGCAATTCGAAGCTGCTCAAGCAGACCGAGGTCCTGGGCGGCTACGACCCGTCGCGCTACCAGTCCGAGCGAGTCTGGGCGACGGCCACAGACGGCACCCGCATCCCGGTCTCGGTCGTCTACCGCAAGGGCCTGGCGCGCGACGGCAGCGCGCCGATGGTACTCAACGGCTACGGCTCGTACGGCTCCTCGCAGAGCGCGACCTTCAGCTCCAACCGCGTGAGCCTGCTCGACCGTGGCGTCGTCTTCGCGATCGCCCACATCCGCGGCGGCGGCGAGATGGGCAAGCTCTGGCACGAGCAGGGCCGGATGGTGCGGAAGAAGACCACATTCACCGATTTCATCGCCGTGGCGGAGCACCTGATCGCCGGGAAGTACACGGCCCGCGACCGGCTGGTCATCACAGGCGGCAGCGCCGGCGGCCTCCTGATGGGGGCGGTCACCAATATGCGGCCGGACCTGTTCAAGGCGGTGGTCGCCGAGGTGCCGTTCGTGGACGTCATCAACACCATGAGCGATGCCTCGCTGCCGCTCACGGTCGGCGAGTTCGAAGAGTGGGGCAATCCGAAGATCAAGGCGGAGTACGAGTACATGAAGTCCTATTGCCCGTATACGAACACCGTCGCCAAAGCCTACCCGGCGATCCTGGTCAAGACCTCGCTCAACGACAGCCAGGTGATGTACTGGGAGCCCGCCAAATGGGTCGCCAAGCTGCGGGCGCTCAAGACCGATAAGAACTCGCTCCTGTTCAAGATCAACATGGGCGCGGGTCACGGCGGCTCATCGGGCCGTTACGACGCGCTGCGCGAGCTGGCATTCAACTACGCGTTCATCCTGAGCCAGTTCGCGATCCGGATCTAGCGGGGCGAGCCGGGATGGCCCGCGACCCGGCGCTGCTGGCTGAATGCCAGGCGCTGGTGGGAGCGCTTAGGCAGCATCCGACGCTGGCGGGGCTCCATGCCTCGCCGGAGTGGCCGGAGCTGGACCGGCGCCTGCGCGATGTGCTGTCGACCATCCGCCGCCCGGTGCCCGGACGTGATCCGGCGCCGCCGCGGGACCCCGCACGAGTTCGCGCCGTGCACTGGAACATCGAGCACGGCAACGAGTACGCGCAGGTCGAACACGCGCTCCTGGAGCACCCCGAGCTGGCCGCCGCAGACCTCCTGACGCTCAACGAGGTCGACCTCGGCATGGCCCGCGCGACCAACCGCGACGTCGCCGCCGATCTCGCAGGCGCCCTGGGTTTTCACGCCACGTGGGCACCCCTGTTCCTCGAATCCACGCATGGTCGGCACGACGACGCCCGCGAGGCGGCGGCGCGTGGGAACCAGGAGTCGCTGTTCGGCCTCGCCATCCTCTCGCGCTGGCCGATCGGCGCGGCGCGCATCGTCGAGCTGCCGAGCCCAATGCGGTTCCAGTACGACACGGAAGGGATGTACGGGCGCTTCATCGCGCTGGTCGTCACGATCGAGCGGCCGAGCGGGCCGTTCGTCGCGGTCTCGCTCCATCTCGAGGTGCAGCGGACACGTGGGCATCGTGCGGCTCAGATGCGGGTCTTGCTTGGGCACCTTCGCGACGAGCGGCGACCGATCATCCTGGGCGGTGACTTCAACTCCCACACCTTCGATCGCGGGCGATGGTGGGATCCGCTCACCGGCGCGGCCGTGCTCTCGTGCTGGCCGGGGGAGCTACTGCGCCGGCGCCTGCTGTGGCCCGATCGGAGTCCCGCGCGCGAGCCGCTCTTCGACGCGCTGAGGGCAGAGGAGTTCGAGTGGCATCGGTTCGTCGATCGCGAGCCGACGCTTCAATTGCGTTTCGTCCGCGTACCGGAAGCGCGGGGCCCGCTGGGCTTCCCGCTCGCCGGGCGTGTCGTGGCCCGGGCCGAGCGCCGCGCGCACCTACGGCTCGACTGGTTCGCCGGCCGCGGCTGGCGCGGAGGATCCGGCGGGACGGTACGCGGCCTCGACGGGCCGGGCCTCGCGTCCGACCATGCGCCGATCACGGCCGAGTTCTGGTAGCTTGGGCGTCGCGATGACCCGCCCCGCGACAGTGCCGCAGACGCCATGAGTACCCCCGCCCGAAACGCGCTCGCGATCGTCGGCGCCGGCCCGATCGGGCTCGAAGCGGCGCTCGTCGCCCTCGATGCGGGCTTCGACGCCCACCTCTTCGAGCGTGGCGATCCCGGCGCCCACATGCTCGCCTGGGGTCACATCCGGATGTTCACACCCTGGCGGATGAACATCGGGCCGTCGTCGCGCGCCCACCTCGAGCGGAGTAGCTGGACGGCACCCGATCCCAACGCCTGCCCGACCGGGGCCGAGTATGTCGAGCGCTGCCTACAGCCGCTGGCGCTACTGCCGCAGCTGAAGGGCCGGATCCACCCCCACGCGCAGGTGGTGCACATCGGCCGCCGGGGGCTGCTCAAGGCGGATTCGCCGGCCGGCGAGTGCCGTCGCGAGCATCCGTTCCGGCTGCTCGTTCGCGACCCGGGTGGGCGCGAGAGCTTCCTGCACGCGTATTCGGCCATCGACGCCTCCGGAATCTACGGCCAGCCGAACTGGGCCGGCGACGGCGGCATCCCGGCGCGCAACGAGCTCTACCTGGCGCCGCAGCTCTCCTATCACGTCGAGGACGTTTTGGGCCTTTCGCGCGAGCGTCATGCCGGCAAGCGTGTGATGGTGATCGGCGCCGGGGCGAGCGCCGCGACCACCGTGGCAAACCTGGCGCAGCTCGCGAGCGAAGCCCCGGGCACTCAGGTCGTGTGGGCCACGCGGGCGCCGGCCGAGGTCCTCTATCCGCCGCACGCCGACGATCCGCTCGCCGAGCGCCGAGCGCTCCATGCCCGGGCGCGGGCGCTGGCACGCGGCGACGACCCGGCGGTCATCCATGTCGGCAACGCGCGAGTCGAGGGATTCGAGTTCAACTCCGCCACCCATCGCTACCGGGTGACCCTGATGATCGGCGAGCAACCGCGGGTCGAGGAGGTCGAGCGCATCATCGTCAACACCGGCTTCGGCCCCGACGACTCCCTCTATCGCGAACTTCAGATTGACGAATGCTACGCCTCGCGTGGGCCGATGAAGCTGAGCGCGGCGCTGCTGGGAGCGGGGGCGAAGGACTGCCTGACGACGCCCGCGTTCGGCGCCGACGTCCTGGCGAACCCGGAGCCCGGCTTCTACATCCTCGGCAACAAGTCCTACGGGCGGAATCCGAACTTCCTGCTCGAGACCGGGTTCAGGCAGGTGGAGGATGTCGTGGCGGCGATGGCTCGCGAGCAGCAGACTGCCGTGCGCTCGTAGCCTCGCAAAGACACTCCGGCACATATGGAGGCACACCATGGCAGGTTTCGTCTTCTTCCTTGTCCTCGTCGCCCTGGGCACCGTGCTCTGGCGCATCGTCCTCTCGCGGCGGAGACCCAGGGTGCACGACGCCGAGGGTCGCCGCCTCTTCCCGAGCTCGGCGGCCGACGTCTCGGCCTGGATCGCGGGGGGCGTGCTCCCGCTTGTGCTGATCGTGCTTGTGGCCTCGTCGATCCGGGTGGTCCCGGTGGGCCAGGCGCTGGTTATCTTCAACACCGTCACCAGAGGCTTTCGCGTCGCCCAGCAGGGCATCACCTTCGTGCCGCCGTTCATCAGTTCGACCGCGAAGTAAGACCTGCGCCGGCTCGAGTACACGATGTCGGGCGTGAGCGGGGAGGGTAGGAAGCCCGACATCGACGACTCGATCTGGTCACCCACCCAGGAGGGCCTCACGGTCGGGATCGACCTCACCGCCTGGCACTACATCGACCCGAAGCGCCTGATCCACATTCACCAGCACATCGGCCCGGACTACGAGGAGAAGATCATCCGCCCCGCGGTCCGCTCCATGATCCGGCTGGTGATCTCCGAGTACCCGGTCATGGACGTCTACTCGTCGAAGCGAGCGGAGATTCAGAGCGAGATCAATCAAAAGCTCAAGGCCCTGGTCGAGAAGGACGGCTTCGTCATCGACGACGTCGTGCTGCGGGACGTGCGCTTCCCCGAGCAGTTCGCCAAGGCAATCGAAGCCAAGCAGATCGCCCAGCAGGGGGCCGAGCAGATGCGCTACACGCTCGAGAAGGAGCAGCGTGAAGCCGAGCGCAAGGTGATCGAGGCGCGGGGCCGCGCCACCGCGATCGAGGTAATCAGCAAGTCACTCGCGCAGAATCCGGACTACATCCGTTACCTCTACGTCGACAAGCTGGCGGACGACGTCTCGGTGATCGTCTCCGACCAGGCCACGATCATGGACCTCAAGGGCGTCCTGGAGCGGAAGCGCAAGTAGCGCTTTCGCCCGCGGCCGGCTCCGGAGATCCCATGATCGGCACCACCCTCTCCCACTACCGGATCATCGATCAGATCGGCGCCGGAGGCATGGGGGTGGTCTACCGCGCGCGCGACGAACGTCTCGAACGCGATGTCGCTGTCAAGGTGCTGCCGGCCGGCGCGCTCGCCGACGAGGCCCAGCGTCGGCGCTTCCATCGCGAGGCGCTGGCGCTCTCGCGGCTCAACCATCCGGGTGTCGCGACCGTCCACGACTTCGACCGCGAGGGCGGAGCGGACTTCATCGTCATGGAGCTTGTGACGGGCGAGACGCTGGCCGCGCGGCTGAAGAACGGCGCCCTGCCGCCGGAGCAGGTGACCGACCTTGGCATCCAGATCGCCGAGGCGCTGGAGGCCGCGCACGAGGGCGGGGTGCTGCATCGCGACTTGAAGCCCGCCAACATCATCGTGACCGGGAAGGGCCGGGTGAAGGTGCTGGACTTCGGCCTCGCCAGGCTGGTCCAGGCCGGCGTGGACACCCGCGCGACCACCCTGCTCACGGCCGGCGACGCTGTCGCGGGGACGCTCGCCTACATGGCGCCCGAGCAGCTCCTCGGTCAGGAGGTGGACGCCGGCGGCGATCTGTTCGCGCTCGGGGTCGTGCTCTACGAGATGGCGACCGGACGGCTGCCGTGGCGCGAGACGCTCGCCACCGCCCTGGTGAACGAGATCCTGCATGCCACGCCCGAGCCGCCGAGCGAACTGCGGCCCGATCTGCCTCCGCACCTCGAGCGCATCATCCTCAAGGCGCTCGCGAAGGACCCGGCCGGGCGCTACGCGTCCGCAGTGGAACTGGCCGCCGACCTTCGCGCCGGATCAGGGGCGACGGACGTCGCGCGACCGCCGCGGGCGACGGGTGCCCCCACGGCGATCGGCTCGCTCGCCGTGCTGCCGCTACGCAACCTCTCGGGCGACCCCGAGCAGGACTTCTTCGCCGACGGCATGACCGAGGCCTTGATCGTACGCCTCGCCCAGATCGGCTCGCTCCGAGTCATCTCTCACACTTCCGCTATGTCCTACAAGGGTGTGCGCAAGTCGATACCTCAGATCGCGCGCGAGCTGGGTGTGGACGCCGTGGTGGAGGGATCAGTACAGAGGTCGGGCGAACGGGTGCGGATCACCGCCCAGCTGGTCGCCGCGGCGAGCGACGAGCACCTGTGGTCGAGCACCATCGACCGGCCACTGGGCGACATTCTCGATCTCCACAGCGAGGTGTCGCGTGCGATCGCCGAGGAGCTTCGCGCGCGCCTGACGCCGAACGAGCGAGTGCGCCTCGCCGGCGCCGGACCGGTGCGGCCCGCAGCCTACGAGGCCTATCTGCGCGGCCGTTTCTTCTGGAACAAGCGAACACCCGAGGGCCTCGCCAAGGGGCTGGCCTGCTTCCAGGAGTCGATCGACGCGGATCCCCTCTACGCGCCCGCATGGTCCGGCCTCGCGGACTGTCACAACATGCTGGGTGCGTTCCGTTGGAAGACCTCGCGCGAGGCGTTCCCGCTCGCACACGCGGCGGCCGCGCGCGCCCTGGACCTGGATCCCGATCTTGCCGAAGGTCATACGTCGCTGGCATTCGCGCTCCAGTACTACGACTGGGACTGGGCGCGGGCCGACGCGGCCTATCAGCGGGCCATCGCCCTCAACCCCGGCTACGCCACGGCCCGCCAGTGGTACGCCGACTGTCTTACCGGGCTCGGACGGCCGGACGAGGCGTTCGTCGAGATCGGGCGAGCGGCCGAGTTGGATCCGCTTTCACCCGTGGTCGGCACCTCGCACGGAGACACGTTCTACTACGCGCGACGCTACGCGGAAGCAATCGCCCGCTACCAGCGCACGCTCGAACTGGATCCTGGCTTCCTTTGGGCGCGGTTCAATGTCGGACGCACCCTTCAACAGTTGGGGCGCCACGATGAGGCGATCCTGGCCTTCGAGGCGGCTCACCGCGATGCCGGCATGAGCCTCGAGGATTCCCCGGCGCTCGCGCACGCATGGGCCGCCGCCGGGGATCGTGCCCGCGCCGAGGCGATGCTCCCGCGCATCATCGAAGGGTGGCGCGAGGGCCGCGTCTCGCCGTATTCTGTCGCCAACATCTACATCGCCCTGGGTGACCGCGACCAGGCATTCGCCTGGCTCGAGCGCGCGTGGGAGGATCGGGACCGAATGATGGTGAGCCTCCGCGTGCATCCACGCCTCGACCCGCTGCGGGGCGATTCGCGCTTCGCGGCGCTCCTCGTGCGGATGAACCTCGCGCCATGAGCCGCTCCATGAGCTTGCCCGGGAGCCCCACGGGGCGGCTCTCAAGCCGCCGCGAGTTCCTCGCCGCGATGTCCCGCGCGGGCCTGGGGGGAGCAGCGCTCGCTTCGCTCCCACCCTGGGCGCGCGCCGCGCTGGCGGGCGACCTCCCGACCGGCTACATCGTCCGCAACGACCGGCCCGAGCACTGGGAGACGACGCTCGAGGCGCTGGGCCGCGCGTGGATCACGCCCAACGACCGGTTCTTCGTCCGCAGCCACCTCTCCACTCCACGCATCGAGATCGCCGACTGGCGGCTCGAGGTGACGGGCCTCGTCCGCACGCCGCTCTCGCTCTCGATCGCGGACCTGGACGCGCTCCCCCAGGCCGAGGGCGTCCACACGCTCGAGTGCGCGGGCAACGGTCGCGGCTTGTTCAGGCTGCCGAGCACCTCCGGCACCCAGTGGGAGCGCGGTGCGATCGGCAACGCCTCATGGGGTGGCGTGCGCCTGGCGAACGTGCTCCAGCGCGCGGGCGTCGCCCCCGAGGCGAAGCACGTGTGGTTTGAAGCTGCCGACCAGGCGCCGCTGCCCGAGGTGCCGAGGTTCCTGCGCAGCATCCCGATCGAAAAGGCGATGGAGGACACCCTGCTTGCGGATACGATGAACGGCCAGGCCCTGCCCGGGTTGCACGGGGCGCCGCTCAGGGCGATCGTGCCGGGCTGGTTCGGGTTGGCCTCGACCAAGTGGCTGACGCGGCTGCGCATCGAGGACCGGCCCTCGGACAACCACTTCATGGCAAAGGGCTATCGCTTCAACTATCCGGGCGAAGACCCGGCCACCGCGCCGCTGGTGGAGCGGATGCTCGTGAAGTCGATCATCACGCAGCCCGTCGCGGGCGCGGTGGTCAAGCTGGCGCCGCGCCCCAATGGAAAGGGCAAGCCGCTGCTGCGCGTCCAGGGCTTCGCCTGGGCGGGCCCGGCGGGCGTGCGGCTGGTCGAGGTCTCGATCGACGGCGGCGGGAGCTGGCGACCGGCCGGCTTCATGGGCGAGACCGCGCCGCTGGCCTGGCGCGGCTGGGCCACGGACTTGGAGGTCGCGGCGCCCGCTCGGCACACGCTGATGGCGCGCGCCACCGACAACGCGGGCGAGACGCAGCCGCTTGCGGCACGCGCGAACGGCGGCGGCTACGGCAACAACTCCATTCATAAGGTGACCGTCCGTGTCCGCGTCTAGGGAAGGGCAGGCCGGCCGCCCCGCGGGCGGACGCGGCGCCGTCTCCCGGCGCGCGGGCGCTGTGGCGCTCGTGCTCACCTCGGTGGTGTTCGCCGCGCTCTCGAGCCTTCCCGGCGACTCCCGCTCCGCCGGTAACCGTGCTGCCTACCCGGACACGTTCCCCGCCGGCCCGGGGCACGAGATCGCCGAACGCGCGTGCCTGTTCTGCCATTCGCCGATGCTGGTGACGCAGCAGGCCAAGGACTCGACCGGCTGGGAGAAATCGCTGGCGACCATGGAGAAGTGGGGTGCGCCGATGACGCCGGCCGAGCGCGATACGCTGCGCGGCTATCTACTCGCGCATTTCGGGGCGCGGCAGTCAGCGACGAAGTAGCCGTTCTCTCCGCCGTCACGGCCGACTCGCCGCATGTCGGCATGGAATGCTCGCGCGTGATCCGACGCTCCAGCGAGTGCGCCGGAGGGCAACGGTGGTGTGTTCCCACTCGTCTGCATCAACGGAGGCCGTTTCGATGACCCTTGTTCCCGGCGCCCATCTCGGTCCCTACGAGATCCTCGGCCCGTTGGGTGAAGGCGGGATGGGCGAGGTCTACCGCGCGCGCGATCCCCGCTTCCGCCGCGAGGTCGCGGTCAAGGTTCTGCCAGCCGACTTCGCCCAAGACCCCGAGCGGCTGAAACGCTTCGAGCACGAAGCGCGCGCCGCCGGGGCACTCAATCACCCCAACATCCTCACCGTCCACGACCTCGGCACCGCGGACAGCGTTCCCTACCTCGTCACCGAGTTGCTCGAGGGCGAGACCCTGCGCGAGCGGATCACGCGCGGCGCGCCTCCCCTGCCGAAGGCGATCGAGTGGGCGGCGCAGATCGCGCGCGGGCTGGCGGCGGCGCATGAGAAGGGGATCGTGCACCGCGACTTGAAGCCCGAGAACCTGTTCGTGACCAAGGACGGGCGGGTCAAGATCCTGGACTTCGGGCTCGCCCGGCTCGAGCGGGCGGGGGCGGGGGCGCCGGGCGGGGGCACGATGACGGCGACGCTGACCGAGACGGGGATGCTGATGGGCACCGCCGGGTACATGGCGCCCGAGCAGGTGCGCGGTGAGCCGGCCGACGCGCGCTCGGACCTGTTCGCGTTCGGCTGCGTTCTGTACGAGCTGCTGGCGGGCAAGCGGGCGTTTGCCGGCACGACCGCCATCGAGACCATGGCGGCCATCCTGAACGCGGAGCCGGAGCCGGTGGACTTTGCGAAGAGCAAGGCACCCCCGATGCTCGAGGCGCTCATGCGCCACTGCCTGGAGAAGGAGCCGGCGGCGCGGTTTCAGTCCACCCGCGACCTGGTGTTCGCGCTCGAGGCGGTCGCGGGCATCGCGGTCCCCGCGGCCGACGGAAGGACAGCGCCTGCGAGGCGCATCACGATCCCGGCATGGGCAGCGGTGCTGGTCGCGCTGCTGCTCGTCGGATCCATCGTGATGGGCCTGATGACCGCGTCGCGCCCGGCCGGGACGCAAGTCCCGAGCTTCCAGCGGCTGACGTACGGCCGCGGCGTTCTGGGCCAGGCGCGCTTCGCCCCCGACGGGAGCACGATCGTCTACTCCGCGGCCTGGGACGGCAAGCCAGAGGCGGCCTACACGACCCGGATCGAGAACCCGGGAGCCCGCGCATTGGATCTCGGTCATGCGCGGATCCTAGCGGTCTCCTCGGGTGGAGAACTCGCTCTTTCCATGCGACCCCGCATCCCGACGGTGTTCGAGCGCGTCGGAACGCTCGCACGGGTTCCGCTTGCGGGTGGCGCCCCGCGCGAGGTGGTGGAGAACGTGAGTTGGGCCGACTGGTCTCCCGACGGCCGGGAGCTGGCGGTGGTGCGCGATGCCGACGGACCACAACTCGAGTTTCCGGTCGGGCACGTGCTCTATCGGCCCAGGGGCTGGATCAGCCATCCGCGGGTCTCGCCGGACGGGAAGCTCGTGGCGTTCGCTGAGCATCCGAACGCGAACGACGACCGCGGGGCGATCGTGGTTGTGGACAGGGCCGGCCACCGGCGGGCCATCACGCAGGACTGGGCCAGCCTGCAGGGACTCGCGTGGTCGCCACGCGGAAACGAGGTCTGGTTCACAGCGTCGGTCTCGGGGTTTGCAAGGGCCCTTCATGCCGTGACGCTCTCGGGGCGAGAACGAATGGTCGCCCGGGTGGCGAGCGCCATGACCCTCCAGGACATCACGCCCGCCGGCCGGGTGCTCATGATCTTCGAGAACTTCAGATTTGACCTGCGCGGGCGGGGACCCGGCGAGCATGAGGATCGGGACCTGGCCTGGCTCGATCACTCCTATCTCTCAGACCTCTCGGCGGATGGAGAGACCCTGCTCCTGAGCGAGCAGGCCGAGGCGGCCGGTGTGGTCTCGATGGTGTGCGTGCGCGGGACCGACGGCTCGGCCGTCGTGCCGCTCGGCCACGGGCAGGGTTTCGGATTGTCGCCCGACGGAAAGTGGGCGCTCACCCACGCGGTCACATCTCCCCAGTACCTGCTGCTGCCCACGGGCGCCGGGGAGAGCCGCGTGTTCGAGCGCGACTCCATCGACCAGCTCTTCGGTGCGTGCTGGCTCCCCGACGGTGGCTCGATCGTCTTCCACGGGCGCGAACCCGGGCGCCCACCCCGCATGTACGTACAGGCGATCGCGGGCGGCGCGCCGCTGGCGTTCACGCCGGAGGGAATCGCGACCGGGGGGCCGATCGTCACACCGGATGGACGAAGCGTATGGGTCGGGGAGAGCCTCTACCACATCGCGGGCGGCACCCCGACGCCGGCGCCGCGCCTGCGATCCGATGAGCGCCCCCTGCGATGGAGTCCGGACGGCCGTTGGCTCTTCACGGCGCGCCTGGCAGCCCCCCTCTCCTCGATCATGGAGATCCGCCGCCGCGACTCGGCGGGCGGTGTGGATGTGCTGGTGAGCCGGATCGTCCCCGCGGATCCCGCGGGCATCGTGACCGACCCGATCGTCCAGGTCAGTGCCGACGGGCGGTCGTACGTCTACATGTACAACCGGTTCCTGTCGGACCTCTACCTGGTGGACGGGCTCAAGTAGGCACGATTCATCCGTGCACGACGCATGGCGTCGGCGCCGACTGCCTAGAACCGGATCTTGAGCCCGAAATCGATGATGTCGCTGAACGCCGCGTCCCGCACCGGGCGCCACGCCACGTCAACGCTCACCGCGGATCCTCCCATGCGCACGTTGGCACCCGCACCGAGGGCGTAGCCCCGGTAAAGGTCATCGCCGGTGTCGAACCCGCTGGTCGTGACGCCGGTGAGAGGATCGGTCGCCCCGCGCACGGTGCCGAACCACGACCCCCGCAGGGCGAATACGTCGCGCAAACCCCACTCCGCCCCGGCGCAGAAGTTGTCGCCGGAGAAGTTGTTGCTCTGGAACGCGGAGAGGAACGTCAGCCGCTGCTCGGCATTCGAGAAGGCGTTGGCGCTGCCCGAGAGCGTGAAATACGAGGGGATGTCGAATGCCGTCGAAGAGGTGAGGAAGGTGCGGTTGGTCGCGGTGGGATCGGCGTCCGGCCGGTGGAAGCTGAGCTGGAATCCGGTGCCGCTGAACTGCATGCCCGGTCCGAAGTTCTTCATGACCAGGCCGAACTTGAGACCCCGCCAGTCGGCCAGGTACTGCACGCCGAAATCGAACGCCAGCCCCCGCGCCGAGGCGTCGAGGATGCGCTCGCTGACGAAGTTGGCGGTCGCGCCGAACCGGACGCGATCAGTAAACGCGCGGGCGTAAGTCGCGCCTAGAACCGCAAAGGTCGGGCTGAACGTCTTCCCCGTGCCCTCGGGGGCGTCCTCGGTGGTCTCGATGATGTCGCCGACCGAGAGCACCTTGGCAGTGAAGCCGAACTCGCCGATGGTTCCCCACCGCGTGCCGATCGCCACGTAGTTCAGCTTCATGTCGGCGAAGTATCGGGTGTGATTGAACATCGCCTCGGTACCCTCGAGCGTGGCGAGTCCGGCCGGGTTCCAGTAGATGGCCTCCACGCCGCTCGCCTCGCCGGCGATGGAGGCGCCGAGCGCCGTCCCGCGTGGGCCCACCGGGATTAGCAGCTCGCTGGCCCCATCGGTGGCCTTGCGCTCCTCGGATCCGGCGAGCGCAACACCGGCCCCGGCGACCAGCAATGCCGCGGCCAGGGCGGCGGCTGCGACTCCGCGACCTGTCCGGTGGTGCCCGCTCGGAAACTTGCGACCCGCCATCGTTCGCCTCTAGAAGTTGACCAGGCTCTCCTTCTCCATGAACACGACCATCTTGCCGAACGTGGTTCCCACCCCCGGGACGTCGACCACGTAGACGTAAACGCCGCTCCCGACCGGCAGCCCCATGTCGTTCTGCAGATTCCACTCCAGCACCGAGGTGGTGGGATCGGATTTCTTGAGCGTGCGGGCGAGGCGGCCCGCCAGGTTGTAGATCCGCACCGTCGCGACCTCGGGCATGTTGATGAAGCGGACGATGCGGTTGACGGGGCTCAGCTCGTACCGCGACTGGTTGTAGTACGGGTTGGGCACCACGCGGATGCGGTCGAGCCCGCTCCGGCTGAGCGCGGCGTCGCCGCGCACCAGCGCGTGCGTGTCGAATCGGATCGTGTCGTTTGGCGAGGCGGGCACCACCCAGGCGAACCTGAACGCGTCGCCGTCGTCGACGCCCGCGTACTGGGGATACGGGTCCCAGAGGGCCTGGGCCATCACCAGGGCGTACATCAGCGGCAGGGAGCCGCCGGCGGCGATCGAGCCGTCCTGCGCGATGGCCGCTTTGGGGCTCCCGTCGTAGGGGCGACGTATCACGACCAGGAACTTGCGGCCGAAGTCGCCCGCGTCGGCGAGCTTCCAGGTCGAATCGTGCGTGGCCGGTTGTTGTGCGTCCGGGAGGATGGTCCCGGTCGAATCGGTCGCCGTCGGCTCGGTGAAGGCGACGTCGAGCTGGCGCTCGTGGCCGATGTCCCAGACCGTGAACGGCACCGAATGGAACCCGCCGTACAGGTATTTGCGCCCGCCCGGCGGAGGATCGCCCACGTTTCCCGCGCTCGAGTTGTCGCCCAACTCCAGCCGCAGGAACCGGTAGGCGTTCTGCGGTCGAGCATTGTCGAACCGGATCTGGACGGCGAAGAACGAGTCGGGGGCGGCCGACGGATCGAGCGTGGTTCCGACCTCGGAGAAATCCTTCGCCGATCCCGCCCCACCGAAGAAGAACGGCAGGCCGTCCCAGCCCCACTGCGCCGGGTGCGCGGGATTGTTGTCCTCGTAGTAGGCGTCCCTGAAGCCCGTGAAGTAGGCGCCGATCTCCTTCACGCTCAGGCCGTCCACCACGCGGTAGTCGCTGTCCCCCCTCCGATTGAGCTGATTCGCGAGCAACGTCTGCCCGGTCGTCAGATCGGTAAGGTTCCAGCCCCATCGGACGGTCGCGGTGTCGGGCCCCACCGGGCCCGAGTAGAGCGGGCTGAGGGGTGAGAACGTCACCTGGTAGGTGTGCCCGGTCACCTGGGAGGGATCCACCGCCTCGACCTCGATCCGATCCGTCGTCGGCTCCTTCGACGCGTCGGCCTGCCGGTAGGTCTGCGGGAACTGGGAGGCTGTCTGGGGATCGGTCCCCGATGCGGGTCTCTGTGGCATCACGCGAACGGTCTGCTGGTCGGTCTCGAGCACCTTGGGGAACTCGGACGGGCCGTAGCCATAGGCGGTGACCGCGAAGTAGTACTGCGTGGCGTCCTTGAGATCGCCGCCGTTGATCACGTCCTGCGTCGCCGTGTATGAGAACTGCAGGCCGGCGTCCGAGCCGAACGCCACCGGATACTCGGGAATGATCTGGCCGGTGTTGATGTCGAAGATCCGGTCGTAGATGACCCGCACCTGGTTGATCTCGTCGAAGGTCGCGATCCGCTTCCACGGTCCGGCCGCCGATGCTCCCTGGTACACGTTGTAGCCCTCGAACGCGTAGCCGGACTGCGTGTAGTTGAGACGCGACGCGGCATCCCAGCTCAGCGTGACCCGCCCATGCTCCACGCTGGCGCTCACCTTGGGCGTCGGCGGTGGGCTTGGCAGGTCGAAGCCGCGATCGAACGCATCCTGCGCCGTGATGTCGAAGAATTTGAGGGCCGAGACGGACGACAGCCGGTCATTACCCTGGCCGAGGATCAGCCCGGCCACGACCGTCTGGCTGTCCCCCGGCGCCATCGAGAAGGGCCCCGAGGTGAGCAGCATTCGGCGATCCGAGGGTTGGGAATCCAGCCACCCGCGGCCGGTGACCGGATCTCCGGAGTGGAAGAAATGCGTCTGCTGCCCGGTGGTGGGATCGACGACCGGAGCGCCGTCGCTCTGCAGGCCCTGCATGTAGTTGTACGCGGCCTCGGGTGTGCCCGGGTCGGTGCCGCTGATGTACTTGTCGAACGAGGTGAGCCCCAGCGTATCGCCCGTGGCGCGGTTGACCGGCCCGAGGAAGAAATCGAACCCCGGCGAAGGGGGTGACGAGCCATAGACCTTGTCGCTGTTGCTGGCGTTGTAGCAGAAGCCCAGCGACAGGGTGGTGTCGCAGCCCACCAGGTCGTCGCCCGCATCCCCCAGGTCGGGATCCGACCAGAGCGAGACGAACGTGCTGTCGATGGTGTGGATGCTCCGGTTGAAGATCTTGAACTTGAGGAAGATCGTGTTCCCGAGCGGGCCCTGGCGGCTGAACGCGAACGACGTGTGCTGCACCTCGATCCCCAGCGGCCGCGACGGGGCACCCCAGGCGAAGTGGCTGGTCGCATCCGCGTCGTTGTAGACCGACCACAGCATCTGGTCGCCCTGCACGTCGGGCCCCACCACGTCCACCGAGTCGGCCGGGTCCGCCGTCGCGGTGTCGGGCAGACGGTGGATACGGGTGGGCGCCCCGTGCGGAACGGCGCCGGCCATGTATTCGCTCCACGAATGGTGATGGAGGGGGTCGAGGACGGGATCGGCGGCCAGCTCGTCGCTGGTCCGCTCGACGTGCGTCGTGTCGCGCGGGTCGCCCGAATAGCGCACGACCTTGTAGACCACGTACTCTGGCTTGCCCGGATCGTCCGCCAGTGTGTCCACCATGGCGCCGGGCACGAAGTCCTGGGAGTAGCTTCCCGCGCTCACGCGCAGCTCGCCGTTGACCTTTCCGCCGACCCAGATGCCGGCGCCGAAGAGCGCCGTCTTCGACGTGCCCTTCGGGAACACGAGGCCACCCAGCAGGCCGGGATAGAAGGTGAAGGAGTACCGCCCGGTATTCTCCAGCCACATCAGCGTCCGGTTGACGTCGATGCGCCGGTTGAAATCGAACGTGCTCGCGCGATACGAGGACCCGGCGCGGGCCGGGCGCGCGACACGGGACCCCGGCGCCGGCGCGGCCGCCGCCGGCGCCGGGGTCAGCGCCGGGGCAAGGAGCACGACCAGCGCCATCGCCGCAAGACCGGAACCCCGTCCGGGCCTCATGCCGCGTTCAGAACGACGCCCGCAGGCCAAGGCGCACCAGCCGGGGGTTGAGGTAGAAGTTGGGATTCCGCTCGGCGAGGTGATAGAGCGCCTCGCCGTCCGCGCCGCGGCCCGCGGCGGCCTGCAGATAGGCCTGGCCGTCCGGCGTGCTGAGCCAGTCGGTCGAGTTCGGCGAACCCGATGACTGGTAGACCTGGATGGCGTTGCGGACGTTGAACAGGTTCAGCACCGAGGCATAGGCTTCGATCCGATACCTGTCGAACACGAATGCGCGGCTTGCCTTGAGGTCGAGGCTCGAGCTCCAGGGCCCGTAGCGCGAGTTGAGCGAGGCGATCGGGCGCGGGGCCGTGACCAGGATGCCGACTTCGTTGTACACGACCGTGGGTGTGTATGGCGTGCCGCTGGCGGCGTTGAAGACGACGTTCAGGTGGGTATCCTGGAGCGGACGGAATCGCCCACCCAATACCGGCCCCTCGCCATGCTCAAGGCTGGCATCGAGGGTGATCGCAAGCTTGTGTCGCTGGTCGAAATCGAGCGGCGCCGCGATCTTCGGCACGTTGCCACCCAGCCAGGCGATCCTGAACTGACCGGTCGACGTGGAACCCGTCCCCACCGCCGACGACAGGCTGTAGGCGAGATTCGCCCCCAGGCGGCGGACCGGTCGGATCGTGAAGCCGAGATCGATTCCCTTGATGGTGGCGAAGTCGCGGTTCCGATACAGGGAGACGCTGGTGTTGGGCACGCTCACGATCTCGACCAGGTCCTTCACGTCCTTGTAGTAGGTGGTGACGTCGAACCGCACATGATCGGCGAGCTGGCGAGCGAACCCAACCTCGTAGGCGGTGGTGCGCTCGGGACGCAGGTTCGGGTTCCCGAGCGGTACGTAATAGGGGTGGCTGCGCACGAGATACTGCAGATAACGGTACGAGACGTAGAGGTCTCGGAGATTCGGCTGCTGGGTGAACAGGCCGTAGTTGAAACGCAGGATCGTGCGCTCATCGACCGGGAAGGCCACGCCGAGGCGGGGTGAGATGCGCGTGTAGGTGTGATTGCTCTCGAGGTCCCGATCCTCGAGCGAGTCGGGGAGATTGCCCGGATCGGCCGGATCGCCGAGCGGGGTCCGGTCGCTCCTGAGCGCCGGCGTGTCGACATTGATGTAGTCCAGGCGCAGTCCGCCGTTCACGGTTACGCCGCTGCGCTCGTACTTGTCCTGTGCGAAGAGCGAGAACGTCTTCGGGTGCTTGGCGCCGTCACGCCCTCCGTTGACATCTTCGAGCGTGAGGCTGCTCACGCGCCCGCCGGCGTCGTAGACGACCACGGGTGTGTAGCCGTAGCCGTCGATATTCTTGTAGTCGGGACTCGGCCCGCCGAAGCTGGTCGGATTGTAGAAGGTGATCAGGCGCAATGTGTGCCGCTGGAATTCCCCACCCACCTTGAGCTGGTGGCGCGCCGTCACCTGCGAGGTCCAGTCTCCATGCAGCCCGACGTAAGCGGAACGACGCTGGAGGTATGCACTCGGCGAGACGCCGCCGTAGACACCGAACATCGGGAAATCCAGGTCGAGGCTGGCCGGCGGGTTCGGGAGATAGGATTTCGCATACGCCGTCAGGTCGTCGAAGAAGACCCCGTCACCCGTCTTGCTCAAGGTCTCGAAGTAGTTGACGCCCAGGTTGTAGAACGATCGGCTGCTGAGCGCGTGGGTGAGGGTGGTGAAGTAGCTCTGGTTGCGGTCGAGGTGGCGCGGCATCCGATCGGGGCTGAAGAGCAGGTTGTGGACATACTCCCGCCAGTCGTCCCGCGAGCCGAGACCGCCCGCTCGTACGGTGATCCGGTCGTTCGCGCGCCAGGCCAGCTTGGCCTGCAACGTATGAACGGATGAACTGTTGTTCGGCTTGAACGCATCGTCGAACTTTCGACCCGACAGCACCGGGGTCCCGGTGTTCGGATCCACCGCGTAGCTCGTACCGTCGCGGAGCTGCTGCCGGTACTCATCCGAGAGTGATGAAGGACTGCGATCACGCTCCCACCGGCGCTCGCCCGAGACGAAGAAGGTGAGGTTGTCTCGTCCCGGAAGTACCGGGCCACCCAGAGAAAGGTCGTAGACGTTGTAATCGGTGCGCGTGCCGCCCAACCATTGGCCCGAAAGATTGTCCGTGACGGTCTCGAGCGCGCCGAAGTATTTCCCCCCTCCTTCCCGGGTGATCACGTTCACCGCCCCCGACATGATGCGCCCGTACTCAGGACTGAACCCGCCGGTCAGCACCACCACCTCGTCGATCGCATTGTTGCTGATGGCGGTGCTCGACGTACCCGTGAGCGGGTCCTGCTGCGAGATGCCGTCCACGAAGTAGGCGGTCTCGTTCGGGCGGCCGCCGCGCACCACCAGGCTCGGCTGGTTTTGAGCACCCGCTTCGAAGAATGGGAATCCGGTCTGGCGCCGGAAGTTGACCACGCCGGTCTGCAATGCCACCGCGTCGCGATAGCCGCGCGTCGGCATGCGCTGGATGTCATCTCCGCCCAGGAAGCGTGTCGTTCCCGTGGCGTCCCGCTGGAGAAGCGGACGCTCGGCATCGACCCTCACCTCGGCCATCTGGAGCGCCTCGGGCTTCATCGCGACGTCGAGCGTGGTGGTGAAGTCCGGCAGAATGGTCACGTGCTCGGCGCGGAACGCGGCGTGGCCGAGCAGGTTCACGGTGACGGTCTGGCTGCCGGCCGGGACCCCGATGATGACGTAGTGGCCCGTCTCATCCGAGAGCGCGCCGAGTCGCTGGCCTTCGACGCGGATGTTGACCCCGGTCAGCGGCTCATTCTTCTCGTTGATCACCTGGCCGGTCAGTTTGCCGGTCGTCCCGGACCAAGCGGGAGTGAAGAGCGCGGCGACGACGAGGAGGGACCCGACGAGGGAAACGGCGTGGCGAGTGGGCACACGCGCGGCTGCCGCGTGGGGCAGGCACGCGCGCGCCGAATGGCACAGACGTGGATTCGGATTCCGCATCTCACATTCCCCCATGAAGGGAACGGCGGCACGAGACGGGAGCGGTCGAACTATTTTCCCAGCGACGTCGGCAAGGCTATGCCGTTCCCCGTTCGGCTGTCAATTCTGGAATTGGGCACAGGGCCGCGAGGGCCCGCGAGGCCTCACTGCCGCGTCCACGTCGTTCCCTTCCCCTTGCCACCCAAGAGGTTCGCCGGGTTCTCGAGGTCACCGCTATGTCGCCTGCCATCTCGACGGCACGGCATCAGGCGGGCTAGTGTGGCCGGAGCCAAACCGTCCGGCCCGGAGACGCGCACCGCATGATCGGGACGAAACTCTCCCATTACCGCCTGCTCGAGCAGATCGGCGCCGGCGGCATGGGCGTGGTCTACCGCGCCCACGATGAGCACCTGGATCGCGATGTCGCCGTCAAGGTGCTGCCCGCGGGCATCCTGGCCGATGACGCGGCGCGCCAGCGCTTCCGCCGCGAGGCGCACGCCCTCTCCCGCCTCAACCACCCCCACATCGCCACCGTCCACGACTTCGATACGCAGGATGGCATCGACTTCCTGGTGATGGAGTTGGTGGACGGCGAGCCGCTCACCGAGCGCATCCATCGCGGCGCGTCACCCGAAGCCGAGGTCTGCTCGCTCGGCGGCCAGATTGCCGCGGCGCTCGAGGCCGCCCACCGCCACCAGGTCGTCCACCGCGACCTCAAGCCCGGGAACATCCTGGTCTCGGCGGATGGCCAGGTGAAGGTGCTCGACTTCGGGCTCGCCAAGGTCGTGCGGCCGGCCGGGGGACTCGATCTCACCAAGAGCCTCACCGAGGCCGACGTCACCGTGGGCACCATTCCCTACATGGCCCCCGAGCAGCTCCTCGGACAAAAGGTGGACGCGCGCGCCGACCTCTACTCGCTGGGCGTGGTGCTCTACGAGCTGGCGACCGGGAGGTCGCCCTATCGGGAGAAGATCCCGACCGCGCTGGTCTGCGAGATCGTGCATCAGCCGGTGCCGGCGCCGCGCTCGATCGCGCCGCAGCTCTCGGAGCGGATCGACGCCATCATTCTGCGCTGCCTTGAGAAGGACGCCGTGGCACGCTACGCCTCTGCGCGCGCGCTGCTCCTCGACTTGCGTGAACCGCTGCGCCCGGTTGCCGCCCCGACACGGCGGCGGCGCTCGCCGGTGCGCCGCCGCTGGCTCATCGGCACCGCGGCGGGAATCGCCCTGGCCGGGCTCGGTATCTCCCTCGACATCGGCGGCGTGCGGGGCCGGCTTTTCGGCGGGGGGGGCTCCCCTGCGTTCCAGGCCCTCGCGGTCCTGCCATTCGAGAACCTCTCCCGGGATTCCACTCAGGCCTACTTCGCGGACGGCATGACCGACGAGCTCATCACGCGCCTGACTCAAGTCGGCGCGTTGCGCGTGCGGCCGCGGGCGTCGGTGTTGCCGTTCCTCGGAACGGCCAAGCCCCT
Source organism: uncultured bacterium (assembly GCA_964405235.1). Classification (GTDB taxonomy): domain Bacteria; phylum Eisenbacteria; class RBG-16-71-46; order RBG-16-71-46; family RBG-16-71-46; genus WS-11. The sequence continues at coordinate 21,467 of CAYONG010000261.1, forward strand.
GTCCGAGATCGCCCGCGTGCTGAGGGTGGACGCCGTGGTGACCGGCTCGGTGTTGCGCTCGGGGGACCGCACCCGCATCTCGGCGCAGCTCGTGCGCACCCGTGACCAGGTGAGCCTGTGGGCCGACAGCTTCGAAGGCGATTTGAAGGACGTGCTGGGGTTGCAGAGCCAGGTCGCCCGCGCGGTGGCCGAGAACATCCGTGTGAAGCTGAGTGGTGCCGAGCGTGCCAGGCTGGCGCAAACAAAGACGGTGGATCCGCGCGCGCATGAGGCGTATCTGAGAGGTCAGTACGCCCTTCAGCCGTTTACCAGGGACGGCTTCCAGCAGGCGATACGATACTTCAACGAAGCGATCGGGCTGGATCCCACGTACGCCCAGCCTTTCGTGGGATTGGCGAGTGCCTACTTCGGGCTCTCCAGCATCTACGAGCCGGCCAATGTCGCCATGCCCAAGGCGCGGGCCGCGGCGCGGCACGCGCTCGAGCTGGATCCAAACCTCGGCGACGCCCATGCCTTGCTCGCGATTGTGAGGGGGTTCTACGACTGGGAGCGGAGCGAAGCCGAGGGGGACTTCAAGCGGGCCATCGAACTTCAGCCCGGCTCGGCCATCGCCCACGACGGGTATTCCGGATTGCTCCTCCAGGATCGCCGATTCGACCAGATGATCGCCGAGGGGCAGCGAGGGTACGAGATCGATCCTCTGTCGTTGGGTTCCGAGATCGGGGTGGCGGTACGACTGCACTACACCGGCCGATACGACGAGGCGATCGCGGTGCTCAGAAAGTTGCTCGAGACCCACCCCACGTCGTTCCATGCACACTTGATCATCGGACAGTGCCTGCTGTGGAAGCAGGACCTCGAAGGCGGCCTCGCGGAGATTATGGAGGCGCATCGGATCGTGGACGTTCCCACCTCGCTCGGCTGGCTCGGATATGCCTACGCGGTGTCGGGAAGAACTGGCGATGCGCGCAGAGTCCTGGCGGAACTGGAATCCCGTTCGAAGCGAGAGTTCGTCCAGCCGTTCTGCTTTGCCGTCATCAATGCCGGCCTGGGCGACAAGGATCGAGCCTTCGAGTGGCTCGACAAGGGTATTGCCACCCGGTCCGAGGACATGGGCACCATCCAGATCGATCGCGCGATGGACCCGCTGCGATCCGATCCGCGATACCAAACCCTCCTGCGCAGGATGGGCTTCGTGCCCGGGATCAAGCCCGAACCTCCGCAGGGGAGAAGCTGATGCGGCGTGATACGCACGCCGGAGCACCTGGGAGCACGGCTCGGAGCCGCCTCGGAACAGCAACCGGGGGTCGGGAATGATCGGCTCGACGCTTTCCCACTACCGTCTGCTCGAGCAGATCGGCGCCGGCGGCATGGGCGTGGTCTTCCGCGCCCACGACCAACACCTCGATCGCGACGTGGCCGTCAAGGTGCTCCCCACCGGCGTCCTCGCCGACGACGAGGCCCGCCACCGCTTCCGCCGCGAGGCACACGCGCTCTCGCGCCTCAACCACCCCCACATCGCCACCATCCACGACTTCGACACCCAGGACGGCGTGGACTTCCTGGTCATGGAGTTGGTGGCCGGTACGCCATTGGACGAGCGCCTGAAGGGTGGCGCGCTCCCCGAGGCAGAGGTGTGCGCCCTGGGCGCCCAGATCGCCGAGGCGCTGGAGGCCGCCCACGAGCAACGGATCGTCCACCGGGATCTGAAGCCCGGCAACGTGGTGCTCACCGCAAAGGGGCAGGTCAAGGTGCTCGACTTCGGCCTCGCGCGCCTGCTGCGCCCCGTCGAGGGGACCGATCTCACGAAGAGCCTGACCGAGGCCGACGTCACCGTGGGCACCATCCCCTACATGGCTCCCGAGCAGCTCCTGGGGCAGAAGGTGGACGCGCGCGCCGACCTCTACTCTCTCGGCGTGGTGCTCTACGAGCTGGCGACCGGACGCTCGCCCTACCGGGAGAAGATCCCAACCGCGCTGGTCTACGAGATCGTGCACCAACCGATATCAGCGCCGCGCTCGATCGCGCCGCAGCTCTCGCCGCGGCTCGAAGCGATCATCATGAACTGCCTGGAGAAGGACCCGGCCACGCGATATGCGTCGGCGCGGGCGCTGGCCGACGACCTGCGCTCGGGCGCGCCGGTGGCGCGACGGCGTCGGCCCGTGCCCCGGGCAGTGGTGCTCCCCGCAATGGCACTGGCCGCGGCCCTCATCGTCGTGGTGGCGTTCGACGTGGGCGGCCTGCGCAGTCGCTTCACCGGCGCCGGGCGCATCGGTTCGCTCGCCGTGCTGCCGCTCCAGGATCTCTCCGGCGACTCGACCCAGGCCTACTTCGCCGACGGCATGACCGACGAGCTGATCAACCGGCTCGCGCAGATCGGCGCGCTCAGGGTGACCTCGCGCAGCTCGACCATGATGTTCAAGGGCACCAGGCAGACCATTCCCGAGATCGCGCGACGGCTCAAGGTGGACGCGGTCATCGAGGGCTCCGTTCGCCGCGCGGGGGACCGGGTGCGCATCGCGGTCCAGCTCGTGCTGGCGAGGACTGACAAGAACCTCTGGGGCTCGAACTATGAGCGGGATGTCGGCGACGTTTTCGGTCTCCAGAGCGAGATCGCCCAGGCGATCGCGGCGCAGGTCCGGGTCGCCCTGACGCCGCAGGAGCGCACACAACTCGCCGCCAGCCGCCGCGTAGATCCAGCGGCGCACGAGGAATACCTCAAGGGCCGGTATGTGCTGGGCGAGTTCACCGAACGGGGATTCCGCGGCGGGCTCGAGCACTTCAGACGCGCGATCGAGATCGACGCCGGATTCGCCCTGGCCCACGCCGGCGTGGCCGACGCCTATTCGATGCTCTCCACGATGGTCGTGGCACCGGAGGAGGCGATGCCGAAGTCGCGGGCGGCCGCCGAGCGGGCACTGGCGCTCGACCCGGATCTTCCCGAGGCGCTGGCCGCTCGGGCCAACGTCAAGGCGTTCTACGACTGGGACTGGCCGGCCGCGGAGGTGGACTTCCGGCGGGCCATCGCGCTGAACCCGGGCAACAGCATGGCGCGCTTCCAATACGGCAGCATGCTGATGTGTCTCGGCCGATTCGACGAGGCCACGCGCGAGCTGGCCCGCGCTCACGAGCTCGATCCTCTCTCACAGCTCATCACCTGCGCCCAGCTGTGGCCCCTCTTTGAGGGCCGGCGCTATGACGCCGCGATTGCCCTGGCCCACCGGATCATCCGGGAGGATTCAACCGCGGCGAACGCGCACCATGTGCTGACGCAGGCCTACACGGAGAAAGGGGAGTTCGATCAGGCCCTCGCCGCAATCCGCCGCAGCCGCTCGATGCAGGACCTCGAAGGTTTCGGGGCCACGCCCTACATCCACGCACGGCAGGGACGGAGAGCCGAAGCGCTTCGCGAGTTGGAGGCGGCGCACCGGGCCGGGGAGTCCGGCTACGGCCTGGCCCAGGCCTACGGGGCGCTGGGTATGAAGGACGAGGCATTCGCGGAGCTCGAGAAGGAGATGCAGGCTCGCAGGGAGACCGTCATCTACCTCAAGGTGGATCCGCAGATGGACCCGCTGCGGTCCGACGCCCGATACGACGCGCTGCTTCAAAGGCTCGGTTTCGCGCCTTGAGCCGCCTATGCAATCGACTTTCGTGTCGGCCCGCGTGCTATCTTTCATGCGGACTCTGGGATCTAAGCGTCCAGGAGTAGCGGCCAGCTCTCCGGCAGTGGAGAGACAAGGAGGCCGACGCGCTCATGATCGGTAAGGCGCTCTCCCACTACCGCCTGCTCGAGCAGATCGGCGCCGGCGGCATGGGCGTGGTCTACCGCGCCCACGACGAGCACCTCGACCGCGACGTGGCGGTCAAGGTGCTGCCAACCGGCGTCCTCGCCGACGACGACGCCAGGCAGCGCTTCCGCCGCGAGGCACACGCGCTCTCGCGCCTCAACCACCCCCACATCGCCACCGTCCACGACTTCGACACCCAGGACGGCGTGGACTTCCTGGTCATGGAGCTGGTGACAGGCACGCCACTGGACGAGCGCCTGAAGGGTGGCGCGCTCCCTGAGGCAGAGGTGTGCGCCCTGGGCGCCCAGATCGCCGAGGCGCTGGAGGCCGCCCACGAGCAGGGGATCGTCCACCGGGATCTGAAACCCGGCAACGTGATGCTCACCGCCAAGGGCCAGGTCAAAGTCCTCGACTTCGGCCTCGCGCGCCTGCTGCGCCCTGCCGAGGGGACCGATCTCACCAGGAGCCTGACCGAGGCCGACGTCACCGTGGGCACCATTCCCTACATGGCCCCCGAGCAGCTGCTGGAGCGGAAGGTGGACGCGCGCGCCGATCTCTACTCGCTCGGCGTGGTGCTCTACGAGCTGGCGACCGGGAGATCGCCCTACCGGGAGAAGATCCCGACCGCGCTGGTCTACGAGATCGTGCACCAGGCCGTGACGCCACTGCGTGAGACCATGCCGCAGATCTCGCCGCGGCTCGAAGCGATCATCTTGAACTGCCTGGAGAAGGACCCGGCCACGCGCTATGCGTCGGCGCGGGTGCTGGCCGACGACCTGCGCTCGGGCGCCCCGGTGGCGCGACGGCGTCGGCCCGTGCCCCGGGCAGTGGTGCTCCCCGCAATGGCACTGGCCGCGGCCCTCATCGTCGTGGTGGCGTTCGACCTGGGCGGCCTGCGGAGCAGCTTCACCGGCACCGGGCGCATCGAGTCCATCGCCGTCATGCCGCTGGACAATCCCTCGGGCGATCCGGAGCAGGCGTTCTTCGCCGACGGCATCAGCGAGGAGCTCAGCACCCACCTGGCCGGGATCGCGGCCCTGCGAGTGATCGCGCACAGCTCGGTTCGCGAGTACGGCAAGAAGCATGGCTCGCTCGCCGACGCGGCACGCGTCCTCAAGGTGGCGTCGATTCTGCGTGGATCGGTGCGTCGCGACGCCAATCGGGTGCGGATCAGCGTGCAGCTCTGGGCGGAAAGCTACGAGCGCGACCTCCGGGACGTGTTCGCCCTCCAGAGCGAAGTGGCGCAGGCGATCGCCGACCAGATCCGGGTTGCCGTCACACCGCAGGAGCGCGCGCGGCTGGCGGCCAGCCGGAAGGTGGATCCGGCCGCGCACGAGGAGTATCTGAAGGGACGTTTCCACTGGAATCGGTTCCAGGAGGAGGGCTTCCGCAGGGCGCTCGACCACTTCAAGCGCGCGATCGAGATCGATCCGGGATTCGCCCTCGCCTATGTCGGCCTGGCGGATGCGTATTCCGGCCTGGCCACGATCTACATGCCCACCGATGAAGCGATGCCCCGGATCGCGGCCGCGGCGGCCAAGGCGCTGGAGCTGGACCCGGAGCTGCCGGAAGCGTACGCGGCTCGCGGGTACCCGAAGGCCTTCTACCAATGGCAATGGCGCGATGCCGAATCTGATTTCAAGCGGGCGATCGCCCTCAATCCCGGGAACTCGGTCGCGCACACGGAATACGGTTACATGCTGGTCTGCCTGGGACGCTTCGACGAAGCGATCGCGCGCCTGGCCAGGGCGCATGAGATCGATCCGCTCTCGACCCTCATCGCCTCGGTGCAGCTCTGGCCACTCTTCGAGGGCCGCCGATATGACGAGGCGATCGCGGCTGCGCAGCGCCTCATACGCGAGGATTCACTTGCCTGGAACGCGCATCAGGTCCTGGCCCAGGCGCAGGCGATGAAAGGCCAATTCGACCAGGCAATCGCCACGATCCAGCGCGCCGGGATGTCCCTCCCACAGGCGAGCTTCGGCGGACTGGCCCACATCTATGCCCTGCAAGGCAGGCGCGACGATGCGTTGCGCGAGATCGATCCGGTTGTACGCGCCGGGTCCTATCCATATTCGATCGCGATGGTCTACGGCGCGCTGGGCATGAATGACGAGGCTTTCGCGTGGCTCGAAAAGGACATGAAGGCACGCACCGAGACGGTCGTCTGGCTCAAGGTGGATCCGCAGATGGACCCGCTGCGGTCGGATCCGCGATACGACGCCCTGCTCCGGAGGCTCGGCTTCGCGTCCTGAGCCCGCCGCCGCGCGCCCGGCGGGGCCGAGAGGCTGGAATCCGAAACGCTCGGCCCTACGCAAAACTGGTACACTTCCCCCTCGCGCAGCCAGCTCAGCCCGACATCCTCTGGAGGCCCTCCCCGATGGGTCGCCTGCCGTATCGCGTCTTTCGGCACACCCCGTCCGGCCTCCTATCGGCCTTCCCCGCGGCGTTCGTCTCTTTCGTCACCCTCGCGCTCCTTGCCACGGTGGCCTCCGCGCAGGTGGTCATCAACGAGATCTATCCCGACCCCGTCGGCACCGACGACCCGCTGGAGCGGGTCGAGATCTACAACGCCGGCGCGACACCCGTGGACCTGACCGGCTGGGGGATCCACGACGCGGCGAGCATTGACGGGAATCCCGCGCTGCGCTGCCGCATCCCGGAGGATTTCGACACCGTGCTCTGCCCCGGCGGCGCGATCATCGGCCCGGGCGAATACCGGGTCGTCAAGGCCACCGTCGCCCTGGCCTGGCTCAACAACGGCGGCGACGACATATATCTGTGCTCGAATCGGATCATCCCGGCGGTGATCGTCCATCAGGTCACCTATCCCACGGCGGTCGGGCACACCGACGAGGTGTGGGCCGCCCTGCCGAACGGAACGTCCAACTTCGCCTGGCGCGTCCAGTCGCTGTGCGCATCGAACGGCGCGACCGGCGATATCGTCGCCCCCGGCACGGTCACCGATCTCGCCGCGGTTCCCGGCGCGTTCCCGGGCGAGATCCGCCTCACCTGGACCGCTCCCGGTGACGACGGCGCGACCGGCACCGCGAGCCTTTACGTCATCAAGGTCGCCCATGCCGCGATCACGGCCGGCACGTTTGATGTCGTCGGCGACATTGACCGCTGGATCGGCGAGCCGTCGCCCGCGGCGGGCGGGGCGCCCGAGACCTTGTTCGTGTTCGGACTCGATCCCGATTCGACCTGGTTCTTCGCCCTCGAGGCCCAGGACGAGGTCCCCAACACCAGCGCGGTCTCGAACAGTCCCGGCTCCGCCCCGCTCGGCGGCGCGCTACTGAATCCCGACCTCGGCTTCACCGCCTACTTCGGCAACCTCCACTCGCACACCGGCTACTCGGACGGCGTGCAGACCCCGACGGACGCCTACGACTACGCGCGCAACACCGCGCAGACACCGCTCGACTTCCTGGCGGTCACCGACCACAACCATTCGGGCGCCGGGATGTCGCTGCCCAACTACGCGCTGGGACTCTCGCAGGCGGCGTCCGCCAACAGCGACGGCAACTTCGTCGCCATTTACGGTCAGGAATGGGGGTTCGCCGCAAGCGGCCACGTCAACATCTTTGAGGCGCCGGTACTGTTCGGCTGGGAGGCGGGAAACTACAACGTGTTCGTCGCCGAGGGGGACTACGCCTCCCTCTACACCGCGGCGTTGGCGAACCCGCCGCCGGCCTTTCCGGTCGTACTTTTGTGGTGCCACCCCGCGCTCGGCGACTACAACAGCCTCCAGCTCACCAACGATGGCCGCTCGGCGGTCCATCTCATGTGCCTGGTCAACGGCCCGGCCACCTCCACCGCCACCAACGAGAGCGATGTCGGCAACACCGGGTTCGACGCGGCCTTCATCGAGGCCCTGCGCAAGGGCTACCGGGTCTCGCCGACCGCGGATCAGGACAATCACAACGCCACCTGGGGCGCCTCGTCCGAGAGCCGCACCGGCGTCCTGACCAACACCAAGTCCAAGAGCGCGATCCTGGGGGCGATGGCGGCGCGCCGGACGTACGCGACCCAGGACCACAACGCCGTGGTGCGCTTCTCGGCCGACGGCCACGCGCTGGGCGAGGCCTTCACCGCCACCCAGGGCGTGCGCATCGCGGTCGAGATCACCGACCCCGATCTCGCCGACGCCATCGCCCAGATCGACCTGTTCCGCGGCATCACCGCCACCTCGGCCGCGGTCAAGGTCGCCGGTAGTGTCGGGAACAGCGCGTTCCAGTGGCGCGAGCTCGACGTCTTCCCCGACGGGACCGAAGCGCACTACTACCTGCGCGTGCGCATGGCGGACAACCAGAACATTTGGACCGGCCCGATTTACGTGACCTACGAGGCGGCGTCTCCGGTCGCCGTCAGTGACCTGCCGTCGCCCGGCTCGAGGCTCACGCTCTCGGCGCGGCCCAACCCGACTCGGGAAGGCCTCACGGTCGAGTTCACACTGCCACGCGGCGAGATGGGCTCGCTCTCACTCTACGACCTGTCGGGGCGCCGCCTGCGCACGCTGCTCAACGGGGCGCTCACGGCCGGCCCGCACACGATGATCTGGGACGGGCTCGCGGAGGATGGCAGCCGGCCGAGCGCCGGCATCTTCTTCCTGCGGCTCCAGACCGACGCCGAGCGCATCGAGCGCAAGGTGTTGCTGTTGCGCTGATCCGGGCACGGCGAGAGGCGGCGTCCGGGGCCGGCCGGCGCTGCACGGGGGTTTCCGGTATGCCCTGATCTCAGCGCCCTTCTCCACTCCTCGCAGGCTGCGGCCTCGACTGGCGCATCTGCGCGAGCGTGGCGCGCAGCTTCCGGTAGCGCTCGCCGTGGAGCGGATAGCGCTGCAGCGCCGCGATCACCACCACCGAAGCCACGATGGGCAGCAGCGCGATCAGGGCCCGGAGGCCGAACAGCGCGGCCGGCGGCTGGGTCGGGTAGAGGTTCTCCGGTGAGGAAGCCACATACCGGGTGAAGTGCAGGATCGCGCCCATGGACAGACCCTGCATGACGACCGCCAGGCGGATCACGAAGCCGTTGATCCCGAAGTACATCCCTTCGCGGCGCGCGCCGGTCAAGGTCTCGTCTTCGTCGATCACGTCCGAGATGAGCAGGTCAGGAGCGACCAGCAGCCCGGCAAGGCTGAGACCGGCCAGCGACATCGCCGCCACGCCCTGGAGGAAGTCGCGCGCGAAGAACACCCCGAGCATGGACGCCGCGAAGGTGGCTTGGGAGATCAGCCAGGCGCGCCGACCGTCGAAACGCCTAGCCACCGCTGTCCACGCCGGCAGGGCGGGCAGCGCCATGATGTAGGGCGAGCCCAGCAGCAGCGAAATCTGCATCTCGGGCTCCAGCGTGACACCCAGGGCCGAGACCGGTGCCTGGATGAGGAGGACGTACTTGGCCCAGAACGGGACGGACGCCAGGAGCATGATGTAGATGAATTCCTTGTGTAGGTTGGCGAGCAGGAACCAGCGGAACGGGCGGCTGCGGCAGGAGGCCAGCACGGCCGCGCCCAGGCCGAGCGATGGGCCCAGGCGCTCGGGCGGCGGTTCGCGGCTGCCGAGCAGCGCCAGGGCGAACGTCAGCGAGATGATCACGGCCAGCAGCAGCGCCATGGGTCCGCGCCCGCTCCCGTCGGCGCCGGCGAGGATGGGCGCCAGCGCGGCGCCCAGGAGCAGGCCCAGGACCGAGAACAGCTGCCGCCATCCGGACACCGTGGCGCGGTCGCGCGGCTCGGGGATCATCTCCGGGAAGAGCGCCGTCCAATTCATGACGACGATCGTCCACAGCAGGTCGTAGACCAGGACGACGCCCATGAAGTAGGCGAACAGCGGCACCTGCCCGCCCCGCACCAGCGGCGAGGGGGGCACCCAGAGCAGATAGAACAGGAGGCCCAACGGGATAAAGGCGCCGGCGATCCAGGGGGTGCGCCGCCCCCAACGGGTGCGTGTCCGGTCCGAGAGGTGGCCGGCGAGCGGGTCGTTGACGGCGTTCCAGATCCCGTACAGGCTCCAACCGAGGCCCACCAGCGAGGCCTTGAGTCCGAGGGTGTCGATGTACAGGAATTGGAGTTGCGACCCCACCGCCATATAGGACAGGGCCACGCCGAGGGATCCCGAGGCGTAGAGCAGCCTCGGCCAGTGGGGCGATCTCATCGCCCCGTCCCTGGAGTCGCGGCGCGTTCTCCACCCCGCCCCAACCCTCGTCCTCCTATTGCTTCCCCGCGAGCTGCGACAGGTAGCGCGCGGCCGCGGCCGCTTCGCGCTCGTGCAGGCTCACGCAGTCGTGGACCGACGCCTCCATCTTCTCGAGCTCCTTGGTTGTGCCCGCCGAGCTGCGTGCGGGGGCGGAGAAGAACTCGCGCGCCTTCGCCGCCCGCTCCGCCGAGCAGCCCCAGGCCTCCCACGGCAGGTAGATGA
>CAYONG010000262.1:0-1511 GCA_964405235.1 uncultured bacterium
GGGTGGACCGCAGCCGTCCTTCTGCGACCTGGAGGAGCACAACGCGCTGACTGCCCACCAGGAGCGCCAACGTCGCGCGAACGAGAGCTCAGCCGGCGCGCGCGAGAACGGGCGATGATGCGACCCAGCAACCAGAGGAGATGTAGCGATGGCTAACGAGGCGTATCGAGCAGTCTTTCTCCGCGTACACCCGACCGGCAAGATGGTGCTCAGCCTGACCACCGAGTCCGAAGGGAAGGAGGCCGAGTACGCTCAGCTGGTCGCCGACGAGCTCGGCATCCCTCCGCTGGACGTCAAGGTCGTTCCCGAGGACACCGACCGGTTCGGTGTCGGTCACGGCTACAACACGAGCCCGACGGGAGGCACCCCGGCGGCAATCGTCAGCGCCGCCGGAAAGATTCGCGCCAAGGCGCAGCTACTCGCGGGCGCGGCGCTGGAAACCTCACCGGAGACCCTCACGTGGCTCAACGGGGCGTGGGTCGGCGCGGACGGAACCGACCCCACACAGGTCAAGACGGTCGAGGACCTCGCCCTCTATGCGCACGGCACCGGCGTCCTGCCGCCGGGTGTCGAGGGCGGGCTCGACGCGCAAACCGTCTACAGCGACTAATCAGAACCGCACCTAGCCCCCCTGGGCCGAGCAGCGAGCTATCGACGTGGCTGGATAAGCAACACCACGGAAGCGATCGTCAGACTGATCGAGGCGAGCATGTTCACGTACACGCCCCAGCCGACCTCCCGGATAACGTCCTCGCCCTCCTCGCACAACGGCCCCAGCAATTCGCCGCATCCAATCGGGGTGTACGTGAGCACCGCGAACGTCACTAGCGTCATGAATGCGCCCGCCAGGAGCGCGATGATCGGGAGGGCCTTGCTGCCGCGATGATCGCGGAAGTAGGCGTAGAGGATGAGGGCAACGGCGGCGGCGATCGGAGGAACGAGGACGAGCCATGTGTCCCCAGCGTCCCCTTCCACCCCTCTAGTGGAAATGCGCGGGCCTGGTTGCCAGATATCGGCCCGACCCTTCTCCCATGGGCCAAACGCCCCGATCACCATGAAAACGATGCTCGCGCCCGCCCAGACGATGGTCGCCCCCCGGAGCGCGGACATTCGGGACGAGCGCCCATGCTTCGGAGTCTCTGCATGCGGAAACGCCCCTTCTTCCATCGCCTTGCTTTGATGCTACTTCCGCCGGGTAGGAGTGGACGAACCGACGGTGGCTACCACCTCGAGCATTTCCACATCAGGCCTCTACGTGTCCTGCCGGCCCACGCCGTGGGTGCGGACGAACAGAAAAATGAAGAACGACACCACGACCGCGAGTATCAGCGCGGTACCCTGGGACACACCGACGGCGGCCATGCCGAACGAGAGGAAGAGGAAGAAGATCAGCGACCAGACGAAACTCGAGACCCCGGGATCGAGGATCGGTTCGTGGTGCCACTCCACCTCGAAGGCGTCCGGCCTCTCGGGCCCCTCGGCCATGCGCCATGGATCGGCGGGACCGGAGG
>CAYONG010000263.1:0-12016 GCA_964405235.1 uncultured bacterium
CCCCGGAGTCTCCGCCCGGCCCGGAAGATGGCTGGGGCGGGAGGATTCGAACCTCCGGATGCGAGATCCAAAGTCTCGTGCCTTACCGCTTGGCCACGCCCCACCAACAGAACGGGATTTCCGTCACGGTCCGATCCCGCCTCGCCCGCTTGGAAACGGGCTGGTCGGCTTCGGGGTGATGGCAATTGGCCCGAAAGGACAGCCAGAAGAAAAGCCGGGGGAATCTAGCGAGGGGCAGGCAAGAAGTCAATCCGAACCGGTTCCCGTGTAGCCGGTACCCGACCAGGACGGTGCGATCCCGCCCGGCGCTCGAAACAGGCGACCGGCGCCCGAAGAGACCGGACGTCAAGAAGGCAATTAGTACGCCGGCTCCGAGCGCGGGCTCTGCTGGGGGACGCTGTGCACCCCCGGGTTCGCGATCTCGCGCTGGAACTCCGCCATGACCCGCTCGGTCAGGTACTTGCGGGTCGAGTCGTTGATCGGGTGGGCGAGATCCTGGTGCTGGCCGTCCGGCCGTTTGCGGCTCGGCATGGCGATGAACAGGCCGGAGTTCCCGTGGATGACCTTGAGTCCCCGGATCACGAACGAGTCGTTGAGCGTGATGCTCACGAACGCCTTCAACTTGTCGTCGTTTCTCAGGGAGACGCGGACCTCGGTGATCTCGATCATGACCGAGTCACCCTTGCGCCCATCCTTCGAATGACTTGTGGCCCGAGAACGGCCTGCTGTGAATCGGGGGTGTCACCTTGAGCATCCCGCATCCTTGCCTCCGCTCAAGCTAGGGCAGCGTGTGGTGGGTTTGACCCATTCCTCTCGATCGAATCAGGTAGATAGCCTCATCCCCGACGAAGCGGTCGACAAACCGCGACGCCGGAAGCCTGGTCGGGAGTATCCCGAACACCGCTGACCCACTGCCGGTCAAGTGCGGCTCCTCCACCCCCGCGTGCCGGAATCGCGCACACAAGGAGAGGAAACCCGACCGTTGCTCACCCAGAACCTTCTCGAATGCGTTCCCCAGACGCAACACATGTTTCGGCCTTACCGCCTCGCGCCCAAGGGCTTCAGCGAATCTTAGATTCAGCGCCCAGCCTGTCAAGCCATATCTGCCGCGATCCAGCGCCCGGAACGCCCTGGCCGTCTCGACCCGCCAGGAGGGCACCGCGAGCACCGCCCGGAAGGGCGCCGCCAGACGCAGCCGCCGCAGGCGCTCCCCCCGGCCCAGTCCGAGCGCGGTCCCACCAAACAGGGCGAACGGGACATCCGAGCCGAGTTCCGCACCGATCGCGAGGCGGTCCCGCAGCGACCAGCGGAGCCCATGAAGCCGGGCCAAACCGACAAGAGCGGCCGCCGCATCGGCGCTCCCGCCCCCCAGACCGGTCCCGGATGGAATGCGTTTGGTCAGGGTAAACTTCGCCCCACCGGGCAGGCCGTGCCGGGCGGCGAGCAACCGGGCAGCGCGCAGCACCAGGTTGGCGCGGCCCGCCGGCACCCGCCCGGGGCCGGTGCGCGGCCGTCGGCCGCGCCGGCGCGGACCGCCCGCGCCACGGCGGGGGACAGACGCATCCTGGTAGCGGATCGTCAACGAGAAACCCCGCGGCGCTGGCGTGACGATCAGGGTGTCGGCGAGGGAGATGGATTGAAAGACGGTGGCCAGATCGTGGTAGCCGTCTGCGCGCCGCGGACCCACCGCGAGGCCCAGATTCAGCTTCGCGCGCGCCTCGATCCGGACCCCCCGCCCGAGGCGGCGGCGGGACGGGCGGGTCGTCACGCGCGGTAGAGGATCAGGATGACCGTCGCCAGATAGAGCCCCAGACACCAGCCCAGCGGCCGGTCGGTGAGCAGCACCTGAGACGGATCCTCGGTCGCCTCGGTCGCCTTCACCAGGTAGAGATAGCGGAATATCCCGTAGGCGACGAACGGCACGGTATAGAGGAGGGCCTCGGTCTGGAACTTGGCCACCGTGGCCGGCCAGATCGTGTAGAGCGCGTAGCCCATCAGGCTCGCGGCGGCCGAGACCATGAGCAGCCCGTCGAGCAGCTCGGGCGAGTACTCGTCGAGCACGGCGCGCTGGCGCGAGGCCCCCTCTCCCGCGTTGGCGATCTCGCGCCGACGCTTGGCGAGGGCGAGGAACAGGGCGCCGAAGAACGTGCACACCAGCAGCCACGGCGAGAGTACGGTCTCCGGTGCGACCGGCAGCAGGAGATGGACCCCGGCGATGGCGCGCAGGACAAAGCCGATCGCGATCAGGAAAACGTCCACCAGCACCACTTGCTTGAGCCAGAAGGTGTAGGCCAGGTTGATTGCGACGTAGAGCCCGGCCACCACCATGAAGGGCCGGCCAAGCCACGCCGAGATCAGCGCCACGGTGGCGAGCAGCGGGACGAGTGCCACCCACACGGCCGCAACCGGCAGGAGCCCTGCGGCGAGCGGGCGGAGTCGCTTCTTTGGATGATTCCGGTCGACCTCGAGGTCCTTGAGGTCGTTGAGCATGTAGATGCTCCCCGCGAGCAACGAGAAGGCGACGAAACCAGCCGCGGCCCGCAGCATCATCTCCGGGTCGGTCAGGTGCCGCGAGAACAGAACACCGGCGAACAGCAGGAGGTTCTTGGTCCACTGCCTGGGACGCAGCTCCCGGACCAGCGCCCCGATCAGCCCGGCGTTCACGTCGCGCGCGCCCCGCGCCGCGTGCTGCGGCCGGGCCGTCGGCCGGCGCGCGATGGCGGCTTAAACATCGCGCGCTCGACCAACTCGCACAGCGTGTGGCCGAGGGCGATGTGCGCCTCCTGGATGCGCGGCGTGCTCCGCCCCGGCGCCACCAGCGCGTGATCGCAGCTGGCGGCGAAGCGTCGGCCGGGCGTACCGGTCATTCCGATCACGGTCATCCCGCATGCGTGCGCCACGTGGACCGCGTTGAGCACGCTGATCGAACGGCCACTGGTCGTGATCGCGACCAGCACGTCGCCGGGCGCACCGAGCCCCTCGAGCTGCCGTGCGAACACCGCGTCGTAGCCGAAATCGTTCCCGATCGCTGTGAGGGACGAGGAGTTGGTGCTGAGGGCGACCGCCGCCAGCGCCGGCCGGTCGATCAGATAGCGCCCGGACAGCTCGCATGCGAGGTGTTGCGCGTCTGCCGCGCTACCGCCATTGCCGCAGAAGTAGACCGTGCCGCCTCCCTCTAGGGAGGCGATCAGGGCCTCGGCCGCCGATGCCAGCGCCGCCGCGCACGCGCGCTCGACCCCCGCCATGTTGCGGCCCGCCTCGCCCAGCGCGGTACGCGCCTGCCGCTCGAGCGGCCCGCGTTCCTGCGATCGTGCCCGCTTCATCTCGCCTCCTCGGGAGCCCGGACCGCCCTGGCGTCGAGACCCAGATAACGGTCGACCGCGTCCTGCCAGTGGGGCATGCGGTGGCCGGTGACGTGTTCGAACATCAGGTTGCTCATGACCGAGTACGCGGGACGCAGCGCGGGACGCGCGAGCGTCGCGCTGTCGATCCGCGCCACCGACGCCGCAAGTCCCGAACGCCGCAGCACGTGGACGGCGAGTTCGTGCCAGCTGCACTCGCCGGAGTTCGTGCAGTGATAGGTACCATACTGCCCCGCTTCCGCCAGCCGGACCAACGCCGGCGCCAGGTCGAAGGTCGAGGTCGGCGAGCCGCGCTGGTCGTCCACCACCCGCAGCGGCTCGCCCAAGCGAGCCCGCGCGAGGATGGTATCCACGAAGTTGGCCCCGCCCTGACCGTAGAGCCACGCCGTCCGCACGATGACGTGGCGAGGGTTGACCTCCCGCGCCCCCAACTCACCGGCGAGCTTTGTGGCGCCGTACACCGAGCGGGGCCCGGTGGGATCGTACTCGCGGCAGGGCCGGGTCCCGTCGCCGGGGAACACGTAGTCTGTGGAGAGGGTGAGGATGGCGGCCCCGACCTCGGCGGCGGCTTGCGCGGCGTTGCGCGCGCCGAGACCGTTGACCAGGTGCGCGTGGTCAGCCTGTGATTCGCACTCGTCCACGCGCGTGAAGGCGGCCAGATGGACCACCCAATCCGGCCGGGAGGCGCTCAGCGCCCGGCGGAGATCCTCGAGACGCGTGACGTCAGCGTGCTCCCGGGTGAGCGCGGTCGCCTCGTGCCCGGCAGCCGCGAGGGCGGGGACAAGGGCCCGGCCCAGCATTCCGCCGGCCCCCGTCACGACCACCTTCACCGGGACGCCTGGGCGCGCGACCGCGCCGTGACCATCCGGGTCACGCCAGCTCCACCCGGCTCGAGTCGCCCAGCATCAAGCGGTGGGCGCGCGGGCGGGCCTCGCTTGCCGTCACCACCACGTCGCGCCCGATCAGGCTCGACTCGATCCGGTGCGGCAGGTTTTCGAGCCGGCTGCGCCCAAGGACGATCGAGTTCTCCAGCTCGCAATGCCGCAGCACGACGCCCTCGGCGAGCGCGCTGAACGGGCCCACGTACGAATCCGAGATCGAGGCTCCCGCCCCGATCACCAGCGGGCCCCGCAGGCGCGAGCGCTCGATCACGGCGCCGGCGCCGATCCGGACCTGCCCCTCGATCACAGTGTCGGCGTCGAGCGTGCCCTCGATCGCGGTCGTGAGGTCGGCCAGGACGATGCGGTTCGCCTCGAGGAGGTCCTCGACCTTGCCGGTGTCCTTCCACCAGCCGGTGATGACGTGCGATCGCACCCGCCGGCCACTGTCGATCAGGAACTGAATCGCGTCGGTGATCTCGAACTCGCCACGGGCGCTGGGCTTGATCGCGTTGACCGCCTCGAACACCGTCTCGTCGAACAGGTAGACCCCGACCAGCGCCAGATCGCTCCGCGGCGCCCTGGGCTTCTCCTCGAGCTTCACCACGCGGTCGCCCTCGAGCTCGGCGACCCCGAACTCCCACGGGGTCTTCACGTGCGCGAGCAGGATCTGCGCGTTGGGTTGCTCGGCCTGGAACTCGCGCACAAACGGCGTCACCCCGTCCTTGATGAGATTGTCGCCCAGGTACATGACGAACGGGTCGCGGCCGATGAAGGGCTGCGCGATCTTGACCGCGTGCGCAAGGCCGAGCGGAGACGACTGCTCGATGTAGGTGACCTTGAGCCCGAACGACGAGCCGTCGCCGACCGCAGCGCGGATCTCCGCCTGGCTGTTTACCATGACGGTGATCTGCTCGCCGGTCCGGCGGTCGGGCTGCAGCATCTCGCGAGGATCGCTGACCACGATGCCGGCCTCGGTGATTCCCGCCTCGCGCAGGGCCTCGAGCCCGTAGAAGAGCACCGGCTTGTTCGCCACCGGCACCAACTGCTTGGCGTAGGTGTGGGTGATGGGGCGCAGCCGCGTGCCACGACCGCCGGCGAGGACCAGGGCTTTCATGGGGTGTGTTCCGTGGGATGGATGCGAGTGATTGGAGTTTGCTGCGCGGTCGCCATCAGCCGGCCAACGCCTCGGCGAGCAGCCGCCGCGCCTCCGCCAGCGCCTCAACGAGCTTCGTGGCGTCCTTGCCACCGGCCAGCGCGAGGTGAGGCTTGCCCCCTCCCGAGCCGCCGGTCACGCGGGCGACGTTGCGCACCAGTTCGTCGGCGCGCAGCTTCTTCTCGGCCACCAGGTCGTCGGTCACCGCGGCGACGAAGGTGAGCTTCTCGCCCGCCCTGACCACCAGTACCGCGCCGCCCCGCTTCAACGCCCCGCGCAGGCCATCGGCGGCATCGCGCACCGCGTCCATCTCGGCCGCGGCCTCGATCTCGGCCACCACCCAGCGGCCGCCCGGCGCGGCGATCGCGCCCGCGGCGATGCGGGCCATCTCGGCCGCCAGGCCGCCGCGCTGCGCCTCGGCCTGGACCTTGCGCAGCCGCTCCAACTCACCGCGCATCTTCTCGATCTGCTCGGGCACCGCCTCGGGCCGCACCTGGAACATCACCGCCGCGCGATGGAGCGTCTCGCTCTGCCCCTTGAGCCAGCGCAGCGCTTCGTGTCCGCACAGGGCCTCGATGCGTCGCACGCCGCTCGCGATCGCGGTGTCCGCAACGACAATGAACGCGCCGATGTCGCCGGTGCGGCGGACATGGGTGCCGCCGCACAGCTCGCGGCTGGTCGGGATGCCCGCGTCCTCCACCCCGGTGGCCGTGACGACCCGCACCCGGGCGCCGTACTTCTCGCCGAACAGCGCCATCGCGCCCTGGGCCTTCGCCTGGTCGATCGGCATCACCTCCCACGAGACCTCGCGGTTCCGCAGGATCCACTCCATGACCAGGTGCTCGATCGTGGCGAGCTGCTCGGGGCGCGGCGGCTCGAAGTGCGTGTAATCGAAGCGCAGCCGGTCGGGCGCCACCAGCGAGCCGGCCTGGCGCACGTGAGTGCCCAGCACCTGGCGGAGCGCCGCATGCAGCAGGTGGGTCGCCGTGTGATGACGCATGGTCGAGAAGCGGTGGGTCGGATCGATCACCACCTTGAGGCCGCCCCGTCCGCCCACCGATAGCAGCGTCTCGCGGTCCCCGTTCGTGAAGCGCACGCGGTGGACGATGCCCTCGGCCTCTTTGTAGACGTGCGTCAGCTCGGCGGTGAGACCGATGGCCTCGAGGCGCCCGCGATCGGCGACCTGTCCCCCGGACTCGGCGTAGGCGGGCGTGCGGTCCAGCACCAGCTCGAGCTCGTCGGGGCCATGCGCGCGCCAGCGCCGCAGCGTCACGCCGCTCGCCGCCAGCATCTGGTCGCCCACGAACTCGGAGTCGTGGCCTTCGCTGACCGCGCTCCACGCGGCGCGCGCGCCGCTCTCTCCCCCGCGATCGAACTTGCTCGCCGCCCGGGCGCGCTCCCGCTGCGCGGACATCGCGCGATCGAACCCCTCGCGATCCACCGGGATGCCGCGCTCGCCGGCGATCTCCTCGGTCAGCTCGACCGGGAACCCGTAAGTGTCGTGCAGCATGAAGGCGTCGTCGCCGCCGATCCGCTTCGACCCTCCCGCCAGCAGCTCTTCGAGGCGCGCGAGCCCGTCTTCGAAAGTCTGGACGAAACCCTCCTCCTCGCGGGCGAGCACCTTGACGATCTCGTCGCGGTGCTGCACCAGCTCGCCATAGTGCCCGCCGAACCGCTCGATGACGCGCTCGGCGCAGGCGACGAGGAACGGCTGGTCGAGCGCGAGCGCGTGCCGCGAGCGCCCACGCGTCACCGCGCGGCGCAGCAGCCGGCGCAGCACGTACCCCGCGCCCTCGTTGCCCGGCAGGGCGCCCTCGCCGATCGCGAAGGTGAGCGCCCGCAGGTGATCGGCGATGATGCGCGCGTCGCGGAGCGCTTCCACACCGCGCGCCGCCGGCGACCGGCTCACCGCCAGCACCGCGTCCACCAGCGGTGCGAACAGATCGGTTTCGAAGATGGTGTTCCGGCCCTGGACGATCAGCGCCAACCGCTCGATGCCCATGCCGGTGTCGATACCGGGCCGCGGCAGCGGCTGGAGCGCCCCGTCGGGCTGCGCGTCGAACTGCGGGAACACCAGGTTCCAGAACTCCATGTAGCGGTCGCCCGCGTCCCCGGGCCGCTCACCCCAGAACGCGCCTTCCTGCAGATAGGCCGGACGTGCCTCGCCCAGGTCGAAGTAGATCTCGCTGCACGGGCCGCACGCGCCCTGCCCGCCCGCCGGTCCCCAGAAATTGTCGGTGCGACCGAGCGCCACGACGTGATCGGCCTTGAGCCCCATCTTCTGCCACAGCGCCGCCGCCTCGTCGTCGCGCGGGAGTTTCCCCTCGCCGGCGAAGATCGAGGCGAACAGTCGCTCCTTCGGCAGCCCCAGAACCCCGCTGACGAACTCCCAGGCGAAGGCGATCGCCTCCTCCTTGAAGTAGGCGCCCTGCTCGCGCGGGCCGAACGAGAAGTTGCCCAGCATCTCGAAGAACGTGTCGTGGCGCGGGGTGAAGCCGACGTTCTCCAGATCGGTGAGCCGCAGGCACTTCTGCACCGAGACCGCGCGCGTGTAGGGCAGGTCGCCGGAGGCCGTGTAGTAGGCCTTGAACTGCACCATCCCGGCGGTGGTGAAGAGCAGCGTCGGATCATTCGGGACCAGGGGCGCCGAAGGCACCGCCGTGTGCCCGCGGGCGACGAAGAAATCGAGGAACGCGCGGCGCAACTCGGCCGCGGTCCGCAGCGTCGGGGAGACGGGAGACGGGATCATGAGGGGCGGAAGATAGCCGGTCCCGGGGGGAGAGAAAAGCTCGGGCGGCCCCGGGTCGCGGCCCTCAGGGGATCGCCAGGACTGACCGTCACCCCCGGGTCGCGCGGCGGCGGCAGGGCGCCGCGCCGCGCGCCCGCCGCGCCCTACGCTTCCAGCGTCGCTTCCATCGTGATCTCGGCCTTCAAGAGGCGCGAGATCGGACAGCCGGCCTTGGCGCCGTTGGCGACCTCGAGGAACTTCGCCGGGTCCGCTCCCGGCACCTTCGCCTTCACGGTCAGATGGCTCTTGGTGACGGTCGGCTTTCCGTCCACCGTCTCGAGCGTCACGGCGGCTGTGGTCTCGACCCGCACCGGGGTCATCCCCGCCTTGCCCAGCTCGGCGGAGAACGCCATCGAGAAGCACCCCGCGTGCGCGGCGGCGATCAGCTCCTCCGGGTTGGTGCCCGGCTTCTCCTCGAAGCGCGTGGCGAACGTGTAGGCGGCGGCGGTCATCACCCCGCTCGGCGCCGTCATGGTGCCCGAGCCGCTCTTGAGATCGCCCTGCCAAACGGCTGATGCCTTGCGAATCATTCCGCCTCCATGTTTTCGCGCGAGGTGACCCGCGCCTGGTCGTCGGACCGCTCCTGCTCCATCTTCAGTGCCTGTTGGATCACGTCCCCGTCGAAGCCACGTCGCGCCAGCAAAGCGTAGAGTCGCTGCCGCCGCACATGCGGATCGAGCGCAGCGTAGCGCCGCTGCGCCTGTGCCGCCACCCGGAGCGCGAGCTGCACCTCGTCGGCCGGCCCCTGCTCCGCCTCGAAGCGCGCGCGGGCCCGCTCGATGTCCTCGCCCTCCACCCCGCGCTGCCGCAGGTCCCGCTCGAGTACGCGCCATCCCGCCGCTCGCCGCCCCCAGCGGCCGGCGAGGAAGGCGTGCGCATACTCGACGTCGTCAAGCAGGCCGACGCCAGCCAGCCGCTCGATCGCCTGGACCACCGCGGGCTCGGCGAAACCCTTGTCGCGCAGGCGGCGCGCCAGATCGGCGCGCGTGCGGCGCGTGCGCTCGAGCAGCTTGAGCGCCGCCTCGCGGGCGGCCTCAGGGTCGGCGGCCCGCGCTGTCGACACGCGCGCGGTGTGCACGTCAGTACGCTCCGGGGAGGATGCGCCGCGTGCGCGCCATGTACTCGCGGTAGCCGGCGCCGAACTGCTCGACCATGAAGGCCTCCTCGACGTCCATGCGCCGTTTGAACATCCAGAACACCACCGGCATGAGGGCCAGGGCGACGACACTGCGGAACACCCCGGCGAACCCGAGGTCCATGAGAAGAATGCCGAGGTAGGACGGGTGCCGCACCGCGGCGTAGAAGCCGGTGGTGTGGAGCGTGTGCCCCTCCTGGATCGCGACCACCGAAACGAACCGCCGGCCCAGCTCGAGCATCGGCCCCAGGCGGAGCGAGACCCCGAGCGCGAGCACCACGAACCCGACCCAGCGCGTGACGTCGCCGCCCGGCAGCACCCAGAGGTCGCGCGCGTCCATGTAGGGCATGAGGAACGCGGTGAAGAGCGAGTGGAAGACGAGGAGCGGAAAGAACGGCCGCCAATCGGCCGTGCTCTTCAACCCGCGGCTGCGCCCCGAGGTGCTCCAGGTCATCACCGGGATCATGAGGAGGTGTAGCACCACCACCCCGACCCGCACCGGGTGCGCGAAGAACCCGTCCCAGCTCCCCCACCCCATGACCATGAGGAGCAGGAACAGGGCGACGTTGAGCGGGATCCCCAGCAGCTGACGCAAGGAAGGGGCGGCCTTCATCCGGCCACCCCCTGCGGTCGATTCGGTCGTCTCATCCACTGCGCTCCTCGGTCAATCGCTCTACATGCCCGGGATCGGCAGGTCGCTAGTGTAGGTGTCGACGACGATCTTCCACTCGCCGTTCACCATCCTGAACACCGTGACGTACTTGCCGGCGTCGCGCTGGCGCAACCGCTCGTCAGGGCGGCGAGCAGGATCGGGAGTGACCAACGTGCGGCGGATGAACGCATGAAAACCTCCAGCTCGGATGGGACGACGTACCCCGTGACGGTGCGGCGTGAGGGCGATACGAAGCGCGCGAAACTGTCGCTTCCGATCCCCGCCCGCCACCATCGCCGGCTGCCGGCGCGAGGCACACGGGTTGCCCATTACAGTCGCCCTCGAGTTCGAATCAGTGAATGATGCCTCCGGGTCGCATCTGGCCGTGGAACTGACTTTCATTCTGGAACGGGTGCCCGCTCACCTCTTCGACGATTAGTTGACAGATATAGGCGCGTGGATACAGGAGTATGGGGTAGGGTCCCAAATTGACCAGCTCGAGCGTGATATTCCCGGCAAAGCCCGCATGGATCGTCGGCGCGGTGAAATGCACGAGGAGACCGCAGCGGGCATACGAACTTCGACCCTCGATCCGGGCCGCAAGGGCAGGGCCATCACTCCGGATCGGCAGTTCCACGCGCTCCAGGGTCTTTCCCAGGACGAACCGGCTCGGGTTGAGGACGAAGGGCTCGTCTTCTGCCAGCCGCCTGCTCTGCGAGTTCGGTCCGAAAAGATCCGCGAATCCGCCACGCCTCAGGTCGATTTGGATGGGCAGTCCATCTCGCAACCACGCCACCTCATCACCCAGTCGAAGGTCTACCGAGGTGGTCTGATAGGGACAATCTACAGTCTCGCCAGGGAAGCGCGGAACTGGCGACGGTTCGATGACGAGACGTCCTGAGTCGAGGGCTGTATGGATGCTCTCATTCGAGAGGATCATGTGCCGATCAGATCCGCCTCTCGGATGCGGACGGCTTTCTGGTCATCTGTGGGGAGGACGGCCCACTGCACGGCTCCAGTCGAAAACACGTGCACGGAGACTTGTCCCTCGCCATTCTGATCCCGTTTGACTTTCTCCTTCGGTACGAAGTATGCGGGAGCATTCTCTCCGGGGGGATACTGAACCGCCAGCTCATCGCTGAACATGCCGTTGTACACGCGGCAGCGGAGCCATCCGGTGGACATCTTCACCTCCTCTTACGAAGGGGCGTAATCGGTTCTTGCTCGCATTCCTCATCGCGTCGACGAATAAGCTGCTCTGTCTCACCGCTTCCGCTCCCCGCTCGCCACCATCGCCGGCTGCGGGCGCGCCGGTACCGCGCCCGGTGCGGGTTTCGCGGGCGGCGCGACACCCGCCGGCTTCGCCGACGATGATTCCGCTCCTGCCGCGCCGCCGCCGGTCGCCACGACCGGGGCCTTGAGCCCCAGCATGGGCAGCAGCTTCGCCTCGAGCTGGGCCCGGATGTCGCGATGCTCCTTCAGGAACATCCGCGCATTCTCGCGTCCCTGCCCGAGGCGCTCCTCGCCGAACGAGAACCAGGTGCCGCTCCTCTGGATGACGCCCTTGTCTAGCGCGAAGTCGATCAGCTCACCCTCGCGCGAGATCCCTTCGTTGTAGATGATGTCGAACTCGGCCTCGCGGAAAGGCGCCGCGACCTTGTTCTTGACCACCTTCACCTTGGTGCGGTTGCCGACCGCCTGATCGCCCTCCTTGAGGGTGGCGATGCGGCGGATGTCCAGGCGCACCGAGGCGTAGAACTTGAGCGCGCGCCCGCCGGACGTGGTTTCCGGCGATCCAAACATTACGCCTATCATCATGCGGATCTGGTTAATGAAGATGACCGTGGTCCTGCTCTTGGCGATCGAGCCGGTGAGCTTGCGCAGGGCCTGCGACATGAGCCGCGCCTGGAGCCCGACGTGCGAATCGCCCATCTCGCCCTCGATCTCGGCGCGCGGCACCAGCGCCGCCACGGAATCGATCACCACCACGTCGACCGCGCCGGAACGCACCAGCATGTCGGCGCTTTCCAGCGCCTGCTCGCCGT
>CAYONG010000264.1:0-14004 GCA_964405235.1 uncultured bacterium
CTCGACGATGAGATGCATGAGCGCCTCGCTCTCCTGCGGGTTGAGCCCGGCGGCCGGCTCATCGAGCAGGAGCAGGCGGGGCCGGCCGGCCAGGGCGCGGGCGATCTCCAGGCGCCGCTGCTGGCCGTAGGGCAGCTCGCCAGCGATCGTGTCGGCCCACGCCGAGAGGCCGAAGAACTCGAGCAGCTTATCCGCCTGCTCGCGGAGCGCTCGCTCGTCGCGCTCGAAGCGCCGGTTGCGCACGATCGCGTCGAGCAACGTGGCGGTCGCGTGGTGGTGGGCGGCAATGCACACGTTGTCCCGGCAGGAGCGGGAGCCGAACAGCCGGATGTTCTGGAACGTGCGCGTGATGCCGCGGTGCGCGATGGCGTGCGGTCTTAAGCCCCGGATCGAGCGCCCCATGAAGCTCACCTCACCGCCGGTCGGCGCATAGACCCCGGTGATGACGTTGAACACCGTGGTCTTCCCGGCGCCGTTGGGCCCGATGAGCCCGACCAGCTCGCCCTCGACGATGGTCAGGTCGAGGTCGGCGACCGCCTTCAAGCCACCGAACTGCATCGTGACGCGCTCGAGCGCCAGGACCGGACCATTCACGCGCGCTCCCGGGCGGGGCGGAAGCGCTTCAGCAGCCATGCGAGCGAGATCTCCCGGCTGCCGAGCAAGCCTCCGGGCCGGGTGATCATGAGGATGATGAGCATCAGCGAGTAGATGACCATGCGGTAGTCCTTCACCGGCCGCAGCACCTCGGGCATCAGGGTGAGGATGATCGCCGCCACGACCGCGCCGGAGATGCTCCCCATGCCGCCCAATACGACCATCGCGATCACCTCGATGCTCTTGATGAAGGTGAAGGAGTTCGGATTGAGATATGACAGGAAGTGGGCGAACAGGCCGCCCGCGATGCCGGCGAAGAAGGCCCCGAGCACGAACGCCAGCACCTTGTACGAGGTCGTGTCCACGCCCAGCGCTTCGGCCGCCACCTCGTCGTCACGGATGGCGAACAGGGCGCGGCCGTGGGTGCTCGCGGCGAGGTGGCGCGAGAGGAGAATCACGCCCGCAACACCGAGGCCGACCCAGAAGAAGTTCACCCAGCCGGGGATCCCGGGCAGACCTCGCGCGCCGCCCACCGCGTCCACGTTCAGGATGAGCACGCGGATGATCTCCCCGAAGCCGAGCGTGACGATCGCCAGGTAGTCGCCGCGCAGGCGCAGCGACGGCAGGCCCACGAGATAACCGGCGACGGCCGCAAGCAGCCCGCCCAGCACCAGCGCCACCAGGAGCGCCGACCCCTGGGCGATCGGCTCCGGCAGGCCTGCCGCAGTCAGGGCCGCGGCCCAGCGCAGGCCCACGTGCAGCGTGAACATGGCCGAGCCGTAGGCGCCGATCGCCATGAATCCCGCGTGGCCGATCGAGAACTGACCGGTGAACCCGTTGATGAGATTGAGCGAGACGGCGAGGATGATGTTGATCCCGCACAGGACGATGATCTGCACGATGTACGGATTGATGATCCGCGGGAGGAGGAGGTTGACGCCGATGAGCACAGCGATGATGCCCATGCTCCAGAGCAGCTGCCTCATCTCAGACCTTCTCCGCCGGCGGCTGCCCGAGCAGCCCGGAGGGCCGCACCAGCAGGATGAGGATGAGCAGCACGAAGGCGATTGCGTCGCGCCAGGTGGGCGAGAGGTAGCCGACGACCATGACCTCCGCGATGCCCATGACCAGGCCGCCCAGCACCGCGCCCGGGATGTTGCCGATGCCACCGAGCACCGCAGCCACGAAGGCCTTCAGCCCGGGCATGATCCCCATGTAGGGCTCGATCTTGGGATTTTGCAGCGCCACCAGCACGCCGGCGGCGGCGGCGAGCATGGAACCCAGCACGAAGGTGAAGGTGATGATGCGGTCCACCGAGATGCCCATGAGCGACGCCGCGGTGTGGCTGTAGGAGACCGCGCGCATGGCCTTGCCAGCACGGGTGTGGAGCACGATGAACCGCAGCCCCAGCATGAGCGCCAACGACACGACCAGGATGATGACCTGCTGATTGGAGATGGTCACCCCCATGCCCAGCGGGATGTTGCTGGCGCGGATGATCTGGGGGAAGAACTTGGGGTCCGCGCCGAACAGGATCTGCCCCCCGTTCTCGAGCAGCAGCGAGACGCCGATCGCGGTGATCAAGGCGGCGAGGCGCGACGATTTGCGCACCGGTTTGTAGGCGAATCGCTCGATGAGGAAACCGACCAGCCCGCAACCGACCATCGCGATGAGCAAGATGCCGGCGGCCTTGAATGGATTCGGGTCCACGGCGGCCCCGGTGAGCCGCGCAGCGTAGAAGGCGAAGAACGCGCCCAACATGTAGACGTCGCCGTGGGCGAAGTTGATCAGCCGCAGGATACCGTAGACCATCGTGTACCCGAGGGCGATCAAGGCATACACGCTGCCCCACGTGATGCCGTTGACGAGCTGCTGAAGGAATTCGGTCACTGACGCTCGGGCATCCGACGCGGGTCGATCACGGATTGATCGTGGTGTTGTAGACCTTCTTGCCGCCCTTGATCTCGAGCACCACCGCCGGCTTGGTGGCGTTGCGGTTCTCGTCCAGCGTGATCGTCCCCGTGACGCCCTTGTACTGGGCCGTCGCGGCGATGAGGTCGCGCAGCCTGGCGCTCGCGATCTTGCGTTCGGGTGTGCCCGCCTTCGCGGAGGAGAGGCCCTTGAACACCGCCGGATCCTGCGCGTACAGCGTCTCCATCGAGCGGAACAGTACGTTGGCGGCGTCGTAGGCGAGCCCGACGATGGCATTCGGGTCCTGGTTGTCGTGTTTGGACCGGTAGCTCTTCAGGAACTCCTGGAGGAGCGAGTCCGGGTTGTCCGCGGCGAAGTGGTTGGAGTAGTAGCAGCCCTCGAGCGCCTCGCCGCCGATACCGATCAGCTGGTCGCTCTCCCAGCCGTCGCCGCCCAAGATCGGCACCTGGATGCCGAGCTCGCGGGCCTGGAGGGCTATGAGCCCGGCCTCGGTGTAGTAGCCCGGCAGGTAGATCGCCTCGGGATTCTTGGCCTTCATGGCGGTGAGCTGGGCGCGGAAGTCCTGGTCGCCCGAGCTGTAGGCCTGCTCGGTGATGATCTGCCCGCCCAGGCGGGTGAAGGCCTCGGAGAAGAATTGCGTCAGCCCGATGCTGTACTCGTTCTTCACGTCCTTGAGGATCGCCACCCGTTTGAGCTTCAGGTTCTCGGCCGCGAACTTGGCCATCACCGTTCCCTGGAACGGATCGATGAAGCACATGCGGAAGATGTAGTCGCCGATCTGCGTGACCTTGGGATTGGTCGACGAGGGCGAGATCATCGGGACGCCCGCGGCCTGGCAGACGGGACCGCCCGCCATGCTGCGGCCCGAGGCGACCTCGCCGATCACCGCGATTACGCGGTCCTGGTTGACGAGCTTCTTGACCACGGTCACCGCTTCCTCGGGCTTGCCCTGGTCGTCTTCGACCACCGCCCGCACCGTGAGCCCGCCGATCTTGCCCTGCTTTTGGGCCAGCAGCTCGTCCATCGCCATCTCGACCCCGCGCTTGGTGGACTGGCCGAAGTCGGCGTCTCCGCCGGTGAGCGAGCCGTACTCGCCGATCACCAGCTCGTCGGTGGTGGAGCCGCCGCAACCGGCGAGCGCCAGTGCGACGACGAGAACTCCCGCAAGCCCCGGACGCAGACGGTAGCGTGACTTCATGTCAGTCTCCTTGCCGATACCGGCCGGACGGAGGGTTCCCCGGGCCCGAACGGACACGGGATAACGCGCGGGTGACGGCGGCCCGCAGGGCCGACGAGTACCCCGGATGATCCGGGATAAGCCGGGAACAGGTAGCACGCGCACGCGCGCGGAAGCAAGCCAAATGCGCCCGGCACCGCCGGTTGCCGCTCCAGCGCCGCCGCTGTTACTGTCGCCGACATGAGGGTCCCCCCGCGCGCACGGATGCGCCGCGCCGCCGCGCTCCCACTGCTCGCGGCGCTGCTGCTCGCGGCGCTGCTGCTCGCGGGGGCGGGATGCGCCCCGCGCACGGCGGCCCCACCCCGTCTCCCGCCCTCCCCCCCCCGCCCCTCCCCCGGCTACGACGGCCTGGTCGACAGCCTCGCCTCGATGGACGTTGGGGGGCTGGCCGGGCGCCGCATCGCGCTCGATCCCGGGCATGGCGGCTTCTTCCGCGGCGCGCTCGGGGTGAACGGTCTGACCGAGTCCGAGGTCAACCTGGGGGTGGCCCTGCGGCTGCGGGAGCTGCTGGCCGCGCAGGGTGCGGTGGTGCTCCTCACCCGCGACCGCGACCGCGACTTCCTGAACCCCGCCGACAGCTCGCTGCGCGCCGATCTGGCCGAGCGCGTGCGGCTGGCCAACGCGTTCGCGCCCGACCTGTTCGTCTCCATTCACCACAACGCCGACGCCTCGGGAGCGCACGACATCAACGAAACCCAGACCTACTACAAGCTGGGCGACGACGGTCCGTCGCTCGACGTCGCTCAGGACATCCACCGCGCCCTGGTGCGCAACGTCGGCATCCGCCCACACAAGGTGGTGCCCGGGAATTACTTTGTGCTGCGCGGCAGCGACGCCCCGGCCCTGCTCACCGAGACCAGCTACATCACCAACCCGGACGTCGAGGCGCGGCTGCGCCTGCCGGAGAAGCAGCGGCTCGAGGCGGAGGCCCTCTTCATCGGCGTGGCGCGATACTTCGCGCGCCGGGTGCCGGTGGTCGAGGAGTTCGCCGCCCATGATCCCGAGATTCCCTCCGAGGACTCGTTGTTCGCGTCTGGGAATCCCATGCTCAGCGCGCGTGTGCGGGGCGACTTCGATCGCGCCGAGCTCGAGATCGACGGCCGGCCGGCGGCGGTCGAACGCATCGGGGACCGGCTCGAATGGCGACCCGACCGGCCGTGGAGCGCCGGCATGCACGACGCGCGGCTGAGCGTGCGGCTCTCGGGCGTGGGCGCGGCGCGCGAGCGGCGGCTTCACTTCGCCGTGCTGCCCAGACCCGCGCGCTTGCGCGCCTCGCTCTGGCCCGAGACGCTTTCGCCCGCCGGCGGACCGGTTGCGGTCCGGGTCGAGTTGGTCGCCGCGCGCGGCGTGCTGTCGATCGATTCGAGCCGGGTGAGGATTCGCAGCCTGGCGAGGGGTTCGTTCGCCCCGTCCGAGACCACCGTGGTGGCTTGCGACGGGGTCGCGTGGGCGTACTTCCTGCCTCTGCCGGCGGCGAAGGGGGCCCGGGCACGTGCGGGCGCGTTCCGCATCGCGCTCGAGATCGTGCTCAACCGGACCGCGATGCCCGCCGGTGGCGCTCCGGCGCCTGAGACGCTGCGTGTCAGGCCGCCGCCTGCGGGCCGGGCACGGGCCGCGGCCGTGTGGGCGGGCTTCGTGCGGCGCATGCCGGGGGGCGTCCCGCTCGGGGACGCTCCGGGAACGAGCGAGCCCTCACGCCTCATCCCCTGGCTTAATCGTGACGGCTTCGCGGTGCTGCCGCGAGACAGCGTCGGCCTGCCCGCGGTGCCGCGGCTGGCCGGATTCCGACGCTGGGCAGGCGCGGGAGAACCCGCGTTTGTCCCGTTCGCTGGCGGCGTGCTGCACGGGCGGCGGGTGACGCTCGACCCGGAGGGCGGCGGTGAGGATGCCGCCGGAGTGGGCGTCTCGGGGACCCGTGCCGCGCATCTCAATCTCGAGACCGCCCGCATCCTCGCCCAGTTCTTGATGGCCGCGGGGGCGCAGGTGCACCTGACCCGATCGGGCGACATGGCGACAACCGAGGTCCAGCGGGTCCAGGGCAGCGAGACGTTCCGCGCCGAACGATATCTCAGGATCGGCCACCGGGCGCGCAGATTCGGCTATTACTTCTCGAGCCCGGCGGGGCGCCGCTGGGCATCCAGCGCCGTCGCGACCTTCGCCGCGCTCGGGATCGCGCCCCCTCCCATGCTGGAGGACGCCCTCTACCCGCTCCAGCAGACCTCGTGTCCCGCCCTCTACGCGAGCCCTGCCCGCGTCGACACGGCCTCCGACGAGGAGGCGCTGCTCGCCCCCGGTGCGCTGCGGGCCGAGGCGTATGCGCTGTTCCTGTCGCTCGCGCGCGAGTGGGCGCCCGCCGGGGAGGGACCGCCCGCCGGAGAGTGGCCGATGGACTCGCTCGAGGTCCGCGACGCGGATGGCGCCCCGGTCCCGGGGGCGCTGGTGACCCTGGGCGAGGCGCTGGTGCTCGAGACCGACGCCCGGGGCCGGGTGCGATTCGCCCGCACCGAGCCGGGTCCGGTCGAGGCGGGGGTCGACGAACCCCGAGTGCGCGCGCGCGTGGTTTTGTTAGACTCGACGCGGGGCGCCGTCCTGACCGGGCCGCGCGGAAGCTGAGTTCCCTTCCGCCGCGCCCCCAGGTGAACTCCGATGACGCACGGCGTACAAGGTTACTTCATCGAGCGCAGGCGAGCGACGCGACGCGTCGCGCTCATCGCCATGTCACTCGCCGTCACCGGGCTGGCCCCCCTGATCGCCCTAAACCTCCCGTCCTTCCGGCGCCCCATGCGTGAGCTGATGCGCCAGACCGCGCGCTTCGGCTACGAGGGTCCTGACAAGTTCGTGCGCCGCATCTCCCTCAACCCGCACTCGGGCAGTCACATCGTTATGCGCGAGATGGGCTCGATCGACACCCGTCGCGCGCGGCCTGGAGGAGCCTTGCGGGCCCGCAGGGTCGACGATCGCCTCGCCCCGCCCGAAATCCGCCCCAACGTGGTCGGCCCCGGGACGGCAGACGCGGACATGCTGCAGCGCGCCGTCTCACGAATGGCCAACATCCCGGTGGTGCAATCGGAAGATCTCGTGATCGAGCATGCCTCGACGCCCAAATATCCGCAGGCGGAGATCGAGCGGGGCATCGAGGGTCGGGTGATGGTACAGGCGCTGATCGACACCACCGGACGGGTGGTGGACGTACAACTGCTCGCCAGCACCGGCGTGGCCCCGTTCGAGAGCTCGTCCGCCGAGGCGGTTTGGCAGTACCGGTTCCGACCCTACCGGCCGGCGGGTGTCACGCGAGAGGTGTACGCGATCTTCACGTTCGAGTTCCGGATCTACTGAGCGCGGGTCGCGCGGCGACCCTACATCTGGAACTTGCCGAAATCCTCGGGATTGAGCTTCTCGAGGTAGCGCCGCAGCTGCTCCGCCTTCTCCTCGTCGGTCATCGGGCGCGCCTCGCCACCCTCCTCCGGCGCCGCCTCCTCCGTCGGGGGAGGCTGCAGGAGCTTCTCGTTGACGTAGATCGGCGCCTTGCCCCGGAGCGCCAGCGCGATCGAATCCGAGGGACGCGCGTCGATCGAGAGCACCTGGCTCTCGTGCTCGACGACGACACTGGCGAAGAACGTGTTCTCGCGCAGATCGGCGATCACCACGCGGGTGATCTTCGCCTTGAGCCCCTCGAGCGTGATGACCAGCAGGTCGTGGGTGAGCGGGCGCGGGAACGGTTCTTCGGAGAGGATGCGGCGGATCGCCTGCGCTTCGCCGGGACCGATCCAAATGGGGAGGATGCGCTCTCCCTCTGACTCGCGCAGGATGACGATGTTCTGCTGAGTCTTGTGCTCGAGAATGAGCCCGTTGACCCGCACCTCGACGACTCTCACGGCTTGTCCGTCGTGCGCCTCATGGCGCCGTTCGAGGTGGCGCGACCGCTCGAATCCGAATCGACGTTCATCATCGCCGGGGCGTCCTCGGTGCGCATGTGCGCGATCATCCAGCGCGCCGAATCGGCCAGCTCCGACTTCGGGTAGCGCCGGAGCAACTCGTGGAAGGCCTTCTCGGCCTCGTCGTAGCTCTTGAGCTCTTCCGAGTAGATAAAGCCGACCATGAACTGCGCCTGCGGGCTGACCTCGCTCTCCGGGTATTCCTGAAGCAGGCGGCGGTAGGCGGCGATGCGCGCGGTCGGAACACCCGCCTCCTGACCCTCGCGGAACAGCTCCTGGGCGGTCTTGCGCTGCGAGACAAAGTCCCGCATGGCGGCCGAGTCGACCGAGACGCCGAGGGCGGCCTTCTCGCCCGCGAGGCGTGTCTTGTAGTAGTCCTGGCTGCGCGACTGGCTGAGCTGCCGCAGGATGAGCGACTTCACCTGGTCGAATGGGCGCAGGGCTTCGGCCTTCACCGCGTCCACTTTGACGACGTGCCAGCCGCGGCTGCTCCGGTACGGGCCGCCGATGGCGCCCGGTCCGGCGACGGTGCCGAGTGCGAACGCGGATTCAGCGAGCGCTGGCTGGGCCCCGAGTCCGGCGAAGTTGCCCTCGCGCGTCACCGTGCCCAGCGCCCCGCCGTTGGCCCGGGTGACCGTGTCGGCCGAGTAGCGGGTGACCAGCTTCTTCCAGTCCTCGCGGCCCTTCGCCCACTTGAGCATGCGGCGCGCTTCCGACTCGTTCTTGAGCAGGATGTGGCTCATCGCCACCGTCGCCGGCGTGCCGTAGTCGGCCAGGTGCGCGTCATAGAACACCTGTGCCTCGGAGTCGGCCGGCGCGGGGTTGGCGGCCATCAGCTCGTTCACGTAGGTGCGGATCAGGAGGTCACGCTCGGCCTGCTCGAGCTGACGCCGCAGCTCGGGCCTGCGATCCACCCCGCGCTTGCGGGCGCCGAGCAACCACACGCGCTCCTCGAGCATGCGGTCGAGGAACTGCTGCCGTCCGTCGGGCGTCGAGTAGTTGGTGCGGTAGGGCTCGGGCAGCTCGTCGAGACGGCGCTGCACGTCCGCCCGGGTGATCTTCTCCTCGCCGACGCGGGCGAGGACGGTGTCGGCCGGCCTGGCCGCCGGCCGGGCGCCACGGGCGAGGGCCCGGGATTTCGAGCCACCGGAGGGCGAGACCTTCGCGGTCCCGGGCGCGGGCGCGATCGCCGATCCCGCGCCGCGCAACCCGCCAGCCAGCATCCCGGCGATCGCGATCAGCGTCGCCGCCGCGAGAACGGCCCGCCGACTCACGCGCGCACCACCCAGACCTTCACGGTGGCGGTGACGCCCAAGCCGACCTTCACCGTCACGTCGTAGCGTCCGAGCTGCTTGATGTGGTCGTCCATCTCGATCATCCGCTTGTCGACGGTGTGCCCGGCGCTCGCCAACGCATCCGCCACATCGGACGAGGTGACGGAACCGAACAACGTGTCCTCCTCGTTGGCCTGCGACGGCACGTTGACCTCGACCCCCTCGAGCCTGGCCGCCGCAGCGCGCGCGATCGCGACCAGCTTCTCCTGCTGGATCCGGTTCTGGCGCTCCAGCTCCTGGTACAGGTTGCCTGCCCGCGTGCCGGACGAGATGGCGAGCCGACGGGGCAGCAGGAAATTGCGGGCGTAGCCGGGCTTCACGTTCACGGTGGCGCCCTTGGCGCCGACTCCGGCGAGTTCTTCCAACAGGATCACTTCCATCTGCACTCTCCTAGGATGTGTCCCCGTCGGGGACGGCTTCGATACGACGATAATCCAGCCACACGTCGCTCAGACCCACGCAGACGGCACCGAGGAGGAACACCGGCGCTGCCATGGCGAAGACGAATACGAAGGTCAGGGCGATGATCGAAGAGGGGACGCCACGTGCGAGCAGCAGGGATTCTACGACCGCCACACCTTGCACACAATACCCGAGCCCCACGTTGACCAGCAGCGTCCAAGCGCTCGGCGCCCCGGTGGACCAGCCCGCGACCAGCAGCGCGATGCCGAGCAGCATCAGCCACAGCGCCGAGTCCGGCAGCCGCCAGTCGGTGAGCCGGCCGGGCGAGAACTCCGGCCAGCGCATCCGGTCGGCGACGCGTGCCGCCAGCCCGCGCCCGGCCGTCACGAGGACGACCATCCAGATGAACAGTACGCTGGGCAGCGCGCTCGGCAGCGCGCGCTTCTGGAGCGCCGCGCTCTCCCAGAGAGTGCGCTCCATCGCCTCCAGCCGCTCGCCCTGGTAGCCGAGCTGGCGATAGAGGGAGAGGAGCTGCTGGTCGCCCGAGCGCAGCCAGCGCTCGAAGCTCGCGACCAGGTCCGGGTAGTTCGCCATCCAGGGCATCAGCGCGGCGAGCAGCAGGATCGGCAGCAGCATCCATCCGCGCTGCCCCGCGGGTGGCCCGCCGCCCTCCTCGCGCAATCCCATCCAGGCACCGGTGAGCGCGGCGACCGGGATCCACCACACCCAGAGACTGAACGGTCCCTCGAGCAGCATCCCGGCCGCGAACAGCACGACCGGCGACGCGACGCCCCACGCCCCCCAGCGCCACGCCATCAGGAGCGAGGCCGCGACCGCGACGGGCACCAGCACCCACAGACCACCCCACGGCATGGGGGTCTGCCAGGCGAAGACCAGCAGCGCGGCCATCAGGGCGATCGTGCGGAGCCACGATACGCCACCCGAGGGCGCGGACCGTTCAGCGATAGAAGTCACTGGTAAAGGGAATCAGCGCCAGAATGCGCGCCCGCTTGACCGCGACCGTGATCTGCTTCTGGTGCCGCGAGCAGGTGCCGGAAACGCGACGCGGCACGATCTTGCCGCGGTCGGTGATGAACCGCCCCAGCCGCTTGTCGTCCTTGTAGTCGACGAAACCGATCTTCTCCAGACACAGCTTGCAGTACTTCTTCTTGAAGCTCTTGCCTTCACGCTCTTTACGCTCTTTCGGCATGGTCCCCTCTCTCGTCTCCGAATGATGCGCCTGCCGGTCAGAACAGCTCTTCGCCTTCCGGGTACCGATGCGGCTTTCCCTTCGCGGCCGTTTCCACGTGCGGCGCGCCTGCGCGGGGCGCGGCCTCGGCCCGCTGCTCCAGGAAGTGGACCATCTCCCCCCGGACCTCGAGCCGCGAACCCTTGTGGCCCTGCGGCGTCGTCCACTCCCGCATCTGCAGCCGTCCTTCCACCAACACCGCGCCGCCCTTCCTGAGGTACTCCCCGCAGACCTCCGCGAGTCGCTGGTAGGTCATGACCGTCACGAACCCCGCGTGCTCGGCGGCGCTCCCGTCGCGTGCCCGGTAGTGGCGATTGAACGCCAGACCAAAGCTGGTGACCGCCGTGCCGTCCGGGGCGTACCGCTGGTCCGGATCACGGGTCAGTCGGCCACTCAGCAACACCCGGTTGATCTCGGGGAGCTTCAACTCGCTCATACACCCCTCCTCCGGGGGCCCTCGCGGCTACTCGTCCGCTGCCGCCTCGGCCGCCGCAATCAGCTCGGGGTCGGCCTTGGGAATCGTCAGCTCCGGCGGGACGTGGATCACCGTCAGCACGCGCATGACGGACTCGTTGAGCCGCAGACGGCGCTCGAGCTCCTTCACGGTGGGGCCGGCGGCCTGGTAGAGCATCAGCGTGTAAATCCCGTCTCGTTTCTTCTCGATCTCGTACGCGAGCCGCTTCTTGCCCCAGCGTTGGACCTCGAGCACCTCGCCACCGAGATCCTTGATCCACTGGGAGACGCGTTCGATCTCCTCGTTGAGGCGCCCGTCGTCAAACCCGGGCTCGAGGATGAAGGTCGTTTCGTACTTGGTCACGGTTCTCGAACCTCCTTGCCTGCCACGCGATTGAAGCGATTCATGGCCGCGATGACGCCTTCGGCCACCCAGCATTCCACGGCGTCCGCCGCCTTCGCCGACGTCTCGTCGATCAGCGTCTGTTCCTCGGCGGTGAATCCGGCCAACACGTGCTCTCTCAGGTCCGCACTGCTCTCCGCCGCCCCGACGCCGATTCGGAGCCGGGCGAAGTCCCGGTGGCCCATCGCGCGCTCGATACTCTCGAGCCCGCGATGCCCGCCGCTCGAACCACGCGCCCGAACGCGCAGCGCGCCGACCGGCAGATACACATCGTCGCCCACAACGAGGAGCTCCGCGGCCGGGCCCTGCGGCCCCTGCTGCCAAGCGTCCACCGCGTCGCCGGCGTTGTTCATGAACGTGAGCGGCTGCATCAGTACCACCGTGTCGCCCGCGACGTCCGCCTGGCGCGCCACGTAGACCGGTGTCGTCTCGACGTCCTTCGCGCACCACCGCCGGGCCAAGTCGTCCAGCACCTGCCACGCCACGTTGTGACGCGTGCCCGCGTAGAGCCCGCCGGGGTTGCCAAGACCCACGACCAGCCGCACCTCCTACTTCTTCCCCTTGTCCTCCTTCTTATCCTTCTTGTCCTTCTTATCCTTGCCTTCGCCCGCGGCAACCTCGTCCTCTTCCTTCTTGCCCTTCGTGATGACCTCGGGCTCAATTGGCGCGCCCGCCACCACCACCGCGTCGGCCGCCTTCTCCTCCATCACCGTCGGGGGCACGACCGTCGCGATCGTCTCGTCTCCGTCGTTGAGGATGGTGACATCGGGCACCGTGACCTCGCGCACGTGGACCGAGTCGCCGATGTTGAGGTGGCTGACGTCCACCTCGATGAAGGGCGGAATCGCGGTCGGCAGGCACCGCACATCGATCTCGCGCAGGATGGTCTCGAGGATACCGCCACCATCCTTGACCCCGATCGGCAGGCCCCTCAGGTGCACGGCCACCTTCACCTCGATCGTCTCGGTGAGCGAGATGTGCTGGAAGTCCAGGTGCAGGATCGCCTGTGACAGCGGGTCGTACTGCACGTCCCGGACGAGGGCGGTGTATTCGCCGCCGCTCACAGCCAGGTTGACGATCGGGTTGCCGCCCTTGTGGCCGCGCAGCGCGAGGTCGAACTCCCGGGCCTGGACACTGACCGGGACCGGCTCCTCACCGTGACCGTAGAGCACCCCGGGAATGTGCCCGGCGGCGCGGGCCTTGCGGGCGCCGCCCTTGCCGAGCGTCTCCCGGCGGGTGCCGCTCAACGGGATGACTGCCATAACGTCTCCTCCTTGCCTGTCGCACGGGTCGCGGCGCAGCGAATCGGGCCGGCCGGCACCTCGTGGTTCATACGAACAGCGAACTGAGCGAACGTTCCTCATGGATGCGCTGCACGGCCTCGCCGAGCAGCCCGGCGACCGACAGCTCGGTGACCCGGGACGGGAGCGCCACGGGATCGTGCTGCAGGGTGTCGGTGACGACCAGCTCCTTGATCGGCGAGCGGGCGATGCGCTCGTGGGCGCTAGCGCTCAACACGCCGTGCGTGACGCCCGCGTAGATCTCCCTGGCGCCGGCCGCGCGGATGGCCTCAGCTGCCTGGCACAGGGTGCTCGCGGTAGTGACGACGTCGTCGAACAACACCGCGTTGCGGCCCTTCACGTCGCCGATGATGTTCATGATCTCGACCGAGTCCGGCCGCGGCCGGCGCTTGTCGACCAGCGCCAGGTCGGCGCCCAGCCGCTTGGCGTAGGCGCGCGCCATCTTGACCCCGCCCACGTCCGGCGCCATGACGACCAGGTCGGCGAGCTCCTTCTGCGCGAAATACTCGATCAGCACGGGGGCGGCGTAGAGGTGGTCCAACGGGATGTCGAAGAAGCCCTGGATCTGGGCGCTGTGCAGATCCATGCACAACGCGCGGTCCGCGCCCGCGACCGTGATGAGGTTGGCGACCAGCTTGGCCGAGATCGGGGCCCGCGGCTGATCCTTTCGGTCCTGGCGCGCGTAGCCGAAGTACGGCATCACCGCGGTGACGCGCCGTGCCGAGGCGCGCTTGGCGGCGTCGAGCATGACCAGCAACTCCATCAGGTGGTCCGCCGGCGCGCCGGTCGACTGGACCACGAACACGTCGCTGCCCCGGATGTTCTCGTTGAAGCGGACCGAGACTTCGCCGTCCTCGAAGCGCCCCACCTCGGCATCGCCGAGCGGCACCTTGAGCCGGTCGCAGATGGACTGGGCCAGCCGCCGGCTGGCGTTCCCCGCGAAGATGCGGCAAGGATCCATGCGTTTGAGCCTCTGCGCTGGTCGCGCGTGTGCATCACAGATCGGGCGAGGCCGACTCGTTGCCCCGGAGTCTCCGCCCGGCCCGGAAGATGGCTGGGGCGGGAGGATTCGAACCTCCGGATGCGAGATCCAAAGTCTCGTGCCTTACCGCTTGGCCACGCCCCACCAACAGAACGGGATTTCCGTCACGGTCCGATCCCGCC
>CAYONG010000265.1:0-4332 GCA_964405235.1 uncultured bacterium
GTCGGCGGGCAGTGCGACCCCGTCACCGTCCTGCTCGATACGGTTGCGGAGGATCGCCATGCGCGTCTCGAGGTCGGGATGCTCGATGTCGGTGACCAGGCCCTGGTTGAAGCGCGAGGTCAGCCGCTCCTCGAGCATCGGAATGTCCTTGGGGGCCTTGTCCGCCGTCACCACGACCTGCTTGTGCGCGTCGCGCAGGGCATTGAACGTGTAGAAGAACTCCTCCTGGGTGCTCTCCTTGCCGGCCAGGAACTGGATGTCGTCGATCAGCAGCACGTCCACGTTGCGGTACTTGTTGCGAAAGGCAAGCGTCTGGGCGTGCTGGATCGCGTAGATCATCTCGTTGGTGAACCGCTCCGCCGAGACGTAGTACACGCGTGCGGCCGGATGCCGCTCGTGGACCGCGTGGCCGATCGCATGGAGCAGGTGGGTCTTGCCGAGACCCGAGCCGGCGAAGATGAAGAGCGGGTTGTAGGCCTCGCCCGGCCGTTCCACCACCGCCCGGCATCCGGCGTGGGCGAACGCGTTGCCGGCGCCCACGACGAAGCTCGAGAAGGTGAGGCGCGGATTGAGCCGGCTGTCGAGCCATGCCCGGTCCTCGCGCGGCACGACCACCGGCGCGGACGGAAGGCTGCGGGTCGTCGAAAGTTTTTCGGCGACGCCACTGGCGGAGGACGGCTCGCGGGCGGTAAAGCGGATCTCGGGATCGGTGCCGAAGACCTCGCGCAGACTCTGGCGCAACGAGGCCAGGTGGTACTGGTGGATCCAGTCGATGAAGAACGGGTTGGGGACTTCGAGCTCGACGACTTGGGGGCTGAGCATGAGCGGTACGATCGGCTTGAGCCAGGTGTCGAACGCCTGCTGGGTCTCGAGTCGGGTCTGTACCGCGGTGAGGACCTGCCCCCAGAGATGAGTCGTGACCTCTGGCAGCGTCGGCTGGGCAGACATCTTGTGCGGTCCTTGCGGGTGAAGAGTTCGCTTTTTCTCCACAGGGTCCGTGGCGGCGGGAATCGGTTTCAACCGCGGCCGCGGGCCACATGGAGCCGTCCGATGTGGAAAGCGGGAACTACACTTATCAACACAGGGCAATGACTCCACAAACACTTTCACAGCAACGTGTTATGCCTTGTTTTCCCTCCTCGATTCCACATGTTCTCCACAACGCGGCCTGACTGGGCCGCAGGAGGCGGAGAACATGGCCTTTGCGTGGGCGCCGGCGCTGGATTCAAGCCCAGCGCCGGCAATGGGTTGTGTGGGTTTTTGCCGGGTCCCGGGAGCGGCCCCGTGTGGGGCTCTTCACCGAGGGCGCGGAACGCTAGCACCGAGGGCCGGGGGTGGCAAGGCCGATGAATGGCGACTCCGCTGTCCCGCAACGCGTTGTGATGAATGGTAATCATCGGCGGCGCGCA
Organism: uncultured bacterium; assembly: GCA_964405235.1. Lineage (GTDB taxonomy): Bacteria > Eisenbacteria > RBG-16-71-46 > RBG-16-71-46 > RBG-16-71-46 > WS-11. Next base: position 1,410 of record CAYONG010000265.1, read on the forward strand.
GGTCTGGTGCCCACCCGTTCAACCCTGCGGCCGCCGCGGCGACGATCAGCCCGCGGGGGTTTTGTGGTCAAAATGGCAGGTTCACGCCGGTCACGAAGCCAACGTCATCGTTGTAGCGGTCGGTGATGAACAGTTGCAGCTCGGCGATGAGGCGGAACTCCGGCGCCAGGCGGGCCTCGAGTCCGAGCCTGAGCGGCAGCGAGATGTCCGAGTCCTGGACGCCGAATGCGTCGCGGCTGCTGAAGAGCAGCGCGAGGCCCGCGTAAGGGATGACACCGCCCCCGTCCGCCCCCCCGAGTGCGCGGCTCGCGACCACCGAGGGCCCCAGGGTGATGACCTTGAACCGGTCCGCGGTCTCGACCGCGAGGCTCGCGCCTACCGCCATGTCGGCAGGAAAGGTGGGGCTAAGCCCCGCGAGTTGCCAGCGCAGATCGCCGCCCACGCGCAGCGTGGTACGGGGGCCGACGATGCCGCCCGGATCGAGGCGCGCGAGGCCGCCCTGGAAGCCGAAGTCCAGGTTGGGGTAGAAGCTCAGGCGCAACTGGGCGAGCCCGCCGACGACATGCTCGCTCACGTTGAGATAGGCCCCGAGCACGTGGCCGTTCATGGGGACCACGGCGGCCCCGGTGTACTGCCCGAATGCCTGGGCACGGGCCGGGCCCGCGGGGCCGAATGCGGCGATGGCCAACATCGCCGCCAGGATGCTCTTCACGATCAACCTCCCTGTCGATGGGTGCTGCTCGGCGTGCTCCCTGGGGAGCGATGGCCCACCGTCGCAAATCGTCGCGGACAGGGCAAGTGGGAACTGGGAGCAAGAAAGGGGGGTGACGCCCTCGCGCCTCCTCAGCGGCCGGTGTCGAAGAAGGCCGAGTACCAGTCCGCGCGCTCGACGAAGCCCAGGCGCCGATAGAGGGCGAGCGCCGGGCGGTTGTGCCGGTTGACGAAGAGGCACACCGCCCGGCAGCGCTCGAACAGGCGCAGGCACAGCTCCGAGAGCCCGCGGCGCGCAAGGCCGCGGCTGCGGCGCCGGTCCGGTGTGAAGACGCCGGAGACCTGAGCCGCCTCCCCGGTGATGGCGCTGACGCTCGCCCTGAAGCACAGGCCATGGGCATCGCGCCACAACCACGTGTGGCCGTCCCGGCATTCCTCCTCGACGCGTCGCCGGTAGGCGTCGGGATCGGTCACGCGCGGGTCCTCCTCGAGCTCTTCGAGCCGCAGCCGCGCGCCGCTCTCGTGGACCAGGTCGAAGTCCGCGGGCTGCGCCGGCGTCAGCTCCGGCAGCCGCTCGAACGGCGGCAGCGCGCCGGGCTCGAGCGCCATGTACACCTGCTCGCGCTCGAGCCGGGACCTGAGCCCCGAATGCGCGAGGTGCTGGAGGGTGGCGAGGACTGCGGCGCGCGGTCCGATGACCTGGAACCGGGGGGGCAGGAAGGCTAGCCTCTGGCGCGCCTGGTCGGCGAGCAACCGCAGGGCCGGCAGGTCGTCGCCCAGCGGGAGCAGCGCCCCGGAGTGACCACCGATGTGGAGCAGCGCGGCAATTCCGGTGTCGCGGCGGACCGCCCAGTACTCGTCGCGGGGCGCGGCCAGGGCGTCTCTGAGCACCAGCGCCGCCAGGTAGACATTGAGCACCGGGTCGCGGTCGAGCCAGCCGAACACCTCCGGGAGATCGGTGGGACCCAGGCGGTCCACGGTCAGCGGGCCGATGCGCGGGTGCGGGACCATCAGACGATCCGCTCGAAGATCGAGTCCACCAGCGCGTCGAACCCTTCGTTGCGTTTGTTTCGCGGCCGCTCGAGCGGGATCGGGAGGTCGGCGGCCACCCGGCCGGGGCGTGGCGAGAGCACCACTACACGGTCGGCCATCAGCACGGCCTCTTCGATGATATGCGTGACCATGACCACGGTGCGCACCGGCAGGTCCTGGTCGGACCAGAGCGTCAGCACCTCCTCGCGCAGGTTCGCCGAGGTGAGCGGGTCAAGGCCCGCGAACGGCTCGTCCATGAACAGCACATCCGGCTCGACCGCCAGCGCGCGGGCGAGCCCGACGCGCTGCTTCATCCCGCCCGAGAGTTCGGCCGGGTAGGCCTCCTCGTAGCCGTCCAGCCCCACCTTGTCGAGGTAGAAGGCCGCGCGCCGCCGGGCGTCCTCCTCCGAAAGGTCGCGGGCGCGCGGGCCCAGCTCGACGTTGGCCTGGACCGTGAGCCAGGGAAGGAGCGCGAACGACTGGAAGACCATGGCCGCCCCCAGATTCACGCCGTCGAGCGGGCGTCCCCGATCGAGCACCGTGCCCGAGGTGGGGGGGAGCAGGCCCATCATCACTCGCAGCAGGGTGGACTTGCCGCACCCGGACGGCCCGGCGATGCACACGAACTGCCGGTCGGGGATCTCGATCGAGATGTTCTCGAGCACCGGCACGACCCGGCCACGATCGTTGAGGGACACCGAGACCTGTCGTAGCTCGAGCACCTCATCCCTCCAGGACGTAGCGGCGCTGGACATATCGATAGACCCGGTCCCAGACCACACGATTGAAGGTCACGACGGTCACCACCAGCAGCGCGAGCGAGAGGAACAGCATCGTTCGGTTGCCGGTCTGGAACGTGGCGCGGTTGAGCATCGCCCCCAGCCCGGTCACCTGATAGGTCTGGCCGTGGTAGGTGACGTACTCCGAGAGGATGAGCGCGTTCCAGGTTCCGCCCCAGGCGACCACGCTGCCGGTGACCAGCGACGGCATGCACGCCGGCAGCACCAACTGGCGATGGATCTGGCGCCGGGAAAGCCCGAGCGAGCGCATGGACTCGCGCAGGTCGTTGGGGACGCGCTGCACACCGGCCAGCATGTTGAAGAGCAGATACCACTGCATGCCGGTCAGCGCCAGCATGATGGAGATGCCCTCCATCCCGCCGATGCGTCCGACCAACAGC
>CAYONG010000266.1:0-3271 GCA_964405235.1 uncultured bacterium
CGACCTGTCGAGCAACAACGGCGGATGGCAATGGGCCGCTTCGACCGGCACCGATGCCCAGCCGTACTTCCGGATCTTCAATCCGGCGCTTCAGGGTGCGCGTTTCGATCCGCACGGGGCCTATGTGGGTCGATGGGTGCCGGAGTTGTCGAAGCTGCCCGGGCGGTGGGTCCACCGCCCGTGGGAGGCGCCGGCACTGGCGCTCGATGACGCGGGCGTCGTGCTCGGGGCAACCTACCCCGCCCCCATCGTCGATCACCTGGAGCAGCGTGACCGCGCCCTAGACATGTACCGGGAGGCGGACAGATAGGGCTCGGCGTGGCTACGCCGCTGGCTGCGGTTCAGCTGGCGAATGCCTCTCACGGGTGGCCACCGTTGGACGCGCCTGCAAGAACGCCCCACGAGGGTTGGAGTTCCCAGGGTCTAGTGGAAAGGTGCTGGCATCCCAGCTGCCCGGGAGACGGGGGTTTGTGCTCGGCGTTGACCACCCCGGATCCGGCATGCATCGTCCTCTGATGCTCCGATCCGTCGCAGTTCTTCCCTCTTGGGTCTGCTCCCCGTTCGCTTAGCGCGCCGACCTGCGGCTCGAGAACCTCGCGCATCGTCAACAACTCGCCGCTCTCGCCGCCCGGCGGCCTCGGCCCCGGCTGCAAGCTGCCGATCGGATGTTCTGGATCGTTCTCCGCCGCGTCTGGCCGTGGCGGAGCGGTGGGTCGAGACGATTCGTCGCGAGGTTCTCGACCACGTGATCGTGATCAACGAGCCGCACCTGCAGCCCAACGCGTCACGGGCGGTGGCGGCGACCCGGTGGCCACGATTCAAGCATCCCGCACCGAGGACGGGGTTCTGGCGAGGGGCAGCGGGTCCGGCGCCCCCGCGCATGGTAGCCTGATCCCTCGCTTGGATTTAAGCTGGCGGTCGCCGCCCCCGGGAGCCCCGATATGGTCGATGTCGCCGCCGCTGCAACAGAGATCCAACAACGCCTGGGCCGGGCACTCGGCGAGCGCTACGTCATCGAGAAGATGCTGGGGAAGGGCGGCATGGGCGTGGTGTTCCTCGCCCGCGATCGCAAACATGCCCAGCGTCCCGTGGCCCTCAAGGTGCTGCGTCCCGACGTCGCGGCGGTGGTCGGCGCCGAACGATTCGTGGGCGAGATCCGCATCGCGGCGCTGCTCAATCACCCGCACATCGTTCCCGTGTTCGACTCGGGTGAGGCCGACGGACTGTTGTACTACGTCATGCCCGTCGTCGACGGCGAGACGCTCCGCGACCGGCTGGAGCGGGGGCCGAGTCCCCTCGTCGAGGAGATCGTCCGGATCGGCTGTGGCGTGGCCGCCGCGTTGAGCTATGCGCACCAGCACGGCATCGTGCATCGTGACATCAAGCCCGAGAACATCCTCCTCTCGGGCGACGAAGCACTGGTCACCGACTTCGGCATCGCGCGCGCGGTGCGGGCCGCCGTCGGCAATGCGACTCCCGTGGACCTGATGCTCGGCACGCCCGGCTATGTGAGTCCCGAGCAGGCCACCGGAGCCCCCGACGTGGACGGCCGCACCGATGTCTACGGCCTGGGCGCGGTGCTCTACGAAATGGTCGTCGGCGACACGCCGCGCTGTTGGCTGACTACGGAGGACGTGCGTCTCGGCAGCATCGTGGGCGCGCCGCCCGAAGCGCGCGCCCGCCTGGATGCCCTGCCGCGCGGGTTCGAAGCCACGCTCGCCCGGGCGCTGGCGGCAATTCCCGCGGACCGTTTCGGCAGCGCCGCCGAGTTGGCCGAGGCGCTTCGCGGCAGTGAACTGCCCGAGCGGCCGGTGGACCGCTGGTCGGTGGCGGTCCTGCCGTTCACGGATCTGTCGGGCGAGCCCGCGATGCGGTTCCTCGGAGACGGCCTGTCGGAAGAGATCACCTGCGCGCTGGCCCGTGTCCGCTCGCTGCGCGTCACCTCGCGGACCTCGGCATTGGCGTACCGGGAGCGGCAGGTGGACATCCGGCAGATCGGCCGCGAGCTCGGCGTGGGCGCGGTGCTCGAGGGCAGCGTGAGGACGTCGGACGGCATGCTGCGCGTCACGGTGCAGTTGATCGACGTCGCCACCGGGTACCACCTCTGGTCGGAACGTTACGACCGTCCCATGCGCGACGTGTTCGCGATCCAGGACGAAATCGCCATCAGCGTCGCGCAGGCGCTGCGCGTGATCCTGACGGATTCGGAGCGCCGCGCGCTGACCCGCCCGCCCACGGCCAGCCCCGAGGCCTACGAGTTCTACCTGCGGGGTCGGCAGTTCTTCCACCAGGCGCGCAAGAAGAGCCTCGAGTACGCGCTGCAGATGTTCGCCCGCTCGATCGAGATCGACCCGGCCTTCGCGCTGGCCCACTCCGGCATCGCCGACTGCTGCTCGCTGCTCCACATGTACTACCCGTCGTCCGCGGGCGAGCTGGAGCGGGCCGACGCTTCCAGCCTGCGCGCGCTGGAACTCGATCCCGACCTGCCCGAGGCCCACGCGGCGCGTGGGTTTGCGTTGTTCCAGCTGCGCCGGACCGATGAAGCGTCCGCGGAACTCCAGACCGCCATCCGCCTCGACCCCACGCTGGGCGGACCGCGGTATTTCTACGCGCGGCTGTGCTTCCAGCAGGGGAAGATGGCCGAGGCCGTGCGCTGGTTCGAGGATGCCGCACGCGTGGAGGAGAACTTCGAGGCCCGGTTCTTCGCGGCCCAGGCCTGCGAGGCGGAAGGCAGGCACGACGAGGCGCTCGCGGCGTACCGGCGCGCGCTCGCCTCCGCGGAGCGCCAACTCGCCTTCCACCCGGACGACCCGCGCGCCGCGACCATGCGGGCGGTATCCCTGTGCCGCCTCGGCCAGCCGGACCAAGGTCTCGAGTGGGCCCGCCGCGCGCTGGAGATGGATCCTTCCGACACCGGCGTCCGCTACAACGTCGCGTGCCTCTTCGCGCTCGAGGGCAGGCACGCCGAGGCCATCGCGAGCCTCGAAGACTGCGTCCGACTGGGGTTCGGCAATCTGGAGTGGATCGAGCGCGACCCGGACCTCGCGTCATTGCGCGGCGATGCGCGGTTCGAAAGGCTCATTTCCAAACCGGCGTAGCGCGTCCCAGGGGCCGGGCCGCCCGAGCGGTTACCGCTTCTTCGCGAACTCCGCGGTCCAGTGCTGGACTACCGCGACACCCTGCGCGGGACCCTGCTGGCCCGCCGGCCGGGTGATCAGGAAGCGCGTGCCGTCACCGGTCACGTCGAACGGCGTGTAGAAACCGAATCCCC
>CAYONG010000267.1:0-2447 GCA_964405235.1 uncultured bacterium
GTGGCGCACCGCGGCCTGACGACACGCACTCGACCCCGATCCAGCCGGAATCTGCAAGGGCGGTGGTGTGCGTCGGCACAGACAAGCCTGTCGCCCAGCGGCACCCGCACTCTCTCGAGCGACGCCCCCACCTCCGACTTCCTAACGCGTCACGGGCGGTGGCGGCGACCATGTGGCCACGATTCAAGCATCCCGCACCGGGGAGGGGTTCTGGCGAGGAACAGGGGTCAGCCTCGAAGGCTCGCGAAAGGGAATTCCTATCCATGGGCGCCTATGTCCTGTGGTTGCCGGCGGCGGCGGCCGGGGCGGCGCAGGTGGCCGAAACGAACTCGGCCACATGGATCTCGACCGGCGCTTCGGTCGGGACGAGCGGCGGAGCTTACACGCGTCCATCGGATGCGATCGCCTTCGCGGCGAACGCAGGCGTGGTTTACACCGGCCTCGCGTTCGGCGACGTGCCCGCGAACACTCTCGTTCCCTCGGGCGCGCGGAGCGGGGCGCCGGGAGGCGTGGTGTTCCATCCGCACACGTTCACCGCGGGGAGCGCCGGCACCGTCTCCTTCACGCTCGCCCGCTTCGCCGCCCCACCGATCCCGGGCTGGAGCGCCGACCTGTTCCACGACCTCGATTGCGACGGAGCGCTCGACCCGGGCGAGCCGGCGGTCGCGACCCCTCTGGCGGTCACGGCGGGCCTTGCGGTGTGCCTGGTGCTGCGGCACACCGTCCCGGTGGGAGCCCCGAACGGCGCCCAGGAGTCGGTCACGATCGGCGCCGGGTTCGACTACATCAACGCCGCTCCCGCGCTCGCCTCCTCGGTGCAGATCGGCGATCTCACCACCGCGGTGGTCGGCGGCGGCCTCGAGATCGTGAAGAGCGTGGACGTAGTCGCGGCGCGGCCGGGGGACTACATCAATTACACGATCGCCTACAACAATCCCGGCGCCGAGTCCCTCACCTCGATCGTGATCCAGGACGCGACCCCGGCCTTCACCGTGTTCGATTCGGCGCTGTGCAATGCCCTCGGGACCGGGCTCGCCGGCTGCGCGGTCACCGCCGCGCCCGCGGCGGGCGGCTCGGGAGGGGTCACCTGGACGCTCAATGGCGCGCTCGCGCCAGGTGGCAGCGGCACGGTGAGCTTCCGGGTGCGGGTGCAGTAGGGCGGCGGTCGAGCGAGCCTATTCGCTTGGCCCGGCGAGGCCGGGCCACCAGGTTGGGCGGCCGCTTGGTCTCCGACTGCATCCCCATCGTGCAGCCACCCAGGACACCGCCCTCCCACGGCGGCGGCACGGGTTCGAATCTCGTTGGGGACGCCAAACCTGCCGTCGGCTGCGCGAACGCCCGGCCATACGAACGAGCCCGGGGATGGCTGCTCCCCGGGCCCGACGCTCCCTGCGACTTCCCCCTGCAGGGTTGATGGGTGCCCGACTACTCGAGCACCAGCTTCTTCTCGCTCGTCTGCCCGCCGGAAACGAGACGGGCGAAGTAGACGCCGCGTCCCATCCGCGCGCCGTCATCCGAGCGGCCGTCCCACTGGACCGCGAACGGACCGGCCTCGGCGTCCTGGTCCACCAGCGTGCGCACCGCACGGCCCTGCAGATCGTAGAGCCGGAGCGTGACACGCGATGCGGACGGCACCGTGAACTCGAGACGGCTGCCCGTGCCGGGGTTGGCTCCCTGGAGGCGCAGCAGCAGGTCGCCGCCGGGAGCGGCCGGTGCAGCCGCCTCCTCCTTGGTCACCTCACTCGCGGAACCCTTGTCGGCCTCGTCCCGATCGTCCTCGTCGCGATCCCGGCTGGTCAGCTCCTGGGTACGGTGGTGTGAGTGCCGGAACGGGTTGTGCGGCGGCGCGACGTACGGGAAGTAGGGCAGGAACGGGCGGTCGTTGGCGTCGATGCCATCGCCGAGCTGGTTGTTGGGGGCGATGTTGAAGCCCGGCACCAGCACGCCCGCGACCACCCGCAGCTCGATGTCCACCACGTCGTCGGCAAGCCGGCGGCCGTTCGGGAACCCGGCGATGTCGCCGGCCAGGACGCCCAGACGCTTGGGCTCGTCGGCGGGCGGGATGATCATGTTGAGGCGCAGCATCTCGCCCGGGGTGACGCCGGCCGGCTGGTTCAGCCCCGCCACCCCGGTCGCGAACACCGCGACGATGTCGGCGCGCGGCGCCGGCGGCACACTGATCCCGTAGAGCAGGTTGAGCAGCTTCGCCAGCTCCGGGTCCACCACGTAGCCCGCGAAGTTGGCGAGATCGTTCACCGGCTCGCTGCCGTTGAACTTGTCCTTGTCCTGGAGCGGGATCACGACCTCGTTGACCAGCGGCATGCCCAGCCGCGAGATCTGGACCTCCGGCCCGCTGTGGACCACCGTGCCGTCGGCGTTCAACGTGCGGGTCATGAGGCGCTCGGAGGTGTCCCAGATACCGATGATGTGGTTGTTTGCCCCGGCGC
>CAYONG010000268.1:0-5660 GCA_964405235.1 uncultured bacterium
TGCCGAGATTCAGGGCCTCGCGGGCGCTAGCTTCCGCCGCGACCTGGGCCGCGAACGGCGTACTCTTGCGGGAGCCTTTGAATCCCACCTTGCCGGAACTCGCCCATGTGATGACATGGCCGTCGGTGTCGGTGATGGTGATGATCGTATTATTGAAGCTCGCCTGCACATGAGCGACCCCACTGGTGCTCACCTTGCGGTCGCGCTTCCGGGTCTTCTTGACGTCAGCCACTCGAATCCTCCGTGCGGGCTTGGACAGCCCCGCTGGATCAGCTCTTCTTCGCCGGAGCCGGCTTGGCTCCGGCCGTCGGACGCTTCATGCCGCCCGCCGTCTTCTTGGGACCCTTGCGGGTGCGGGCGTTGGTTTTCGTACGCTGGCCCCGCACCGGGAGACCACGGCGGTGACGCAGGCCCCGGTAGGCGCCGATGTCCATCAGCCGCTTGATGTTCATGGCGACCTCGCCACGCAGCGCGCCCTCCACCTTGTAGTCGCGCTCGATGATGCTGCGCAGCTTGCCGCTGTCCTCGTCGCTCAAACCCTTGACCCGGACATCGGGGCTCACGCCCGACTGCGCGAGGATCTTGCGCGCAGTGGTACGGCCGATGCCGAAGATGTAGGTGAGCGCGACCTCGATGCGCTTGTCCGCTGGAAGATCGACGCCCGCGATACGTGCCACGAATACCCTCCTTCGCTACTTCTGACGCTGCTTGTGCCGCGGATTGCGCTTGCAGATCACGCGGATCACGCCCTTGCGACGCACAACCTTGCAGTTCTCACAGATCTTCTTTACCGAAGAACGGACCTTCATTCTGCACCTCCCTGCCCGGCGCGGCTTCGGCCGGAACCTACTTGTACCGATACACGATGCGCCCGCGCGTCAGATCGTAGGGCGAAAGCTCCACAGTGACCTTGTCGCCGGGAAGGATCTTGATGAAATGCATCCGCATCTTCCCCGAGATGTGGGCGAGTACCTTGTGCCCGTGCTCCAACTCGACCCTGAACATCGCGTTGGGGAGCGGCTCGATCACCGTTCCCTCGACCTGGATGCCTTCCTCTTTCGCCAATCCGCCCTCTCTTCTAGGACCCGTCCGACCGCGAGAGAATCTCGGGGCCCTCCGGGCCCACAGCCACGGTGTGTTCGAAGTGGGCGCTCAACGAGCCGTCCTTCGTCACCACCGTCCAGCCGTCGGGCTGGGTCAGCACATCCGGCGAGCCGATGTTCACCATCGGCTCGATCGCCAGCACCTGCCCCGCCATGAGCCGCGGCCCCCGATCCGGTGTCCCATAGTTTGGGACTTGCGGCTCCTCGTGCATGTGGCGGCCAATCCCATGTCCGACCAGCGACCTCACCACCGAGAACCCCTGCGCCTCGACGTAGGACTGGATCGCGTGGGAGATGTCCCCAACCCTGTTCCCCGCCTTCGCCTCGGCCACACCTCGCATCAGCGCCTCTCGCGTCACCTGGAGCAGCCGCGTCGCTTCGTCGCTCACCTTTCCGACCGGGAAGGTGAAGGCCGCGTCTCCGTAGTAGCCACCCTTCTCCACCCCGACATCCACCCCGACGATGTCGCCCTCGACCAACTCCCGGTTTCCCGGGATGCCGTGGACCACCTCTGCGTTGATCGAAGGACAGATGCTCGCCGGAAAACCCCGGTAGCCCTTGAACGCCGGCCGCGCGCCATGCTCGCGGATGAACGTCTCGGCCAGCCGGTCCAGGGACGCAGTGCTCACCCCCGGACGCACCTCCCGACCCAGCATCTCCAGGGTCTCGGCCACGAGTCTGGCCGCCACCCGTATCGCCTCGATCTCCTCCTTGCCCCTCAGGAATACCGTGCGCGCCACGTCGCCACCTAGATCCCGAGTGCCCGGGTCAATGACCCGTAGACTTCGTCCATCGTTCCCAGCCCCGGGATCTCCCGGAGCCTGCCCCGCGACCGGTAGAACTCGAGCAGCGGCGCCGTCTCGCGCGCGTATACCTCGAGCCTCCGGAGCACCGTATCGGGTGCGTCGTCTGCCCGCCGCACCAGCTCCGCCGCGGGATGGTCATCACAATGACGTCCGTCCCGCGGCGGCGCGCTGACCAAGTTGTATGCCCGCTTGCAGATCGGGCACTCCCGGCGCGCGCTCATGCGCCGGACCAGTTCACCCGTGGGCGCAGCCAGACTCACTGCCGCATCGAGAGCCTGGCTCCGCTCTTCCAACATCACATCCAGCGCTTCGGCCTGCGGGACGGTGCGGGGGAATCCGTCCATGACGAACCCCACCGCCGCGTCCAACTGTCTGCTGCGCTCCTTCACCAACTCGATCATCACGTCATCGCCGACCAGTCGTCCGGCGTCCATCAACCGCTGCGCCTCGATCCCCAACGGCGTCCGCCTCGCGGCCGCCCCGCGCAGGATCTCCCCGGTCGAGATCAGTGCCCAGCCATGTCCGGAAGCGAGCCGCCGACCTTGCGTTCCCTTCCCGACCCCGGGCGGCCCCAGCAGGACCACCCTCACGGTCACATCCTCTGGCGGCCACGGATGCGGCCGCGCTTCACGAATCCCTCGTAGTGCCGCAGCAGGAGATGCGACTCGACCTGCTGCAGCGTGTCGAGAGCGACCCCCACGACGATGAGCACGCTGGTGCCGCCGAATCCCAGGAACGGCAGGCCCATCGATGCGATGAGCATGTCCGGGATCGTGGCGATGATCGCAAGATAGACCGCCCCGGGCAGCGTGATGCGCGACAGCACACGGTCGATGTACTCCGCGGTCTTGCGCCCCGGCCGGATCCCCGGGATGAATCCCCCGGACTTGCGCATGTTCTCCGCCAGATCGTTCGGGTTGAGCACGACCGCGGTATAGAAGTAGGTGAAGAAGACGATGATCACCCCGTAAATGACGTTGTAGATCCAGCCCAGCGGGTTGAACCACTGCCCCATCGCCGCCAGCGGATGACTCGGCGGCACGAATCCCGCGACCGTCGCGGGCAGGATCATGATGCTCGACGCGAAGATGATCGGGATGACGCCCGCGGTGTTGATCCGCAGCGGGATGTGCGTCGCGGCACCTCCGTACATGCGCCGCCCGACGACCCGCTTCGCGTACTGCACCGGGATCTTTCGCATCCCCTGGGTCATCAGGACCACGGAAGCGATCACCGCCACCATGATGACGATCACGATCAGGATGGTGAGCAACGAGAGCGTGCCGCCCCTGAAGCTGTCGTACGCCTGCGCCACCGTGTTGGGAACCCCGCCGACGATGTTCGCGAAGATGATGAGCGAGATCCCGTTGCCGATGCCGTGCTCGGTGATCTTCTCGCCCAGCCACATCACGAAGATCGTTCCGGTCGTCTGGGTGAGGATGGTCGAGAACGTGAACAGAAACCCCGGTTCGGGGACCACCGTCAGCCCCTGCGCGGCCCCCATGTTCACTAGGAACACGCTGTAGGCGTAGGACTGGACGATCGAGATCAGTACCGTGCCGTAGCGCGTGATCTGGGTGAGCTTCTTCTGACCCTCCTCGCCCTCCTTGCGCAGCTTCTCGAGGTACGGGACCACCGCGCCGAGCAATTGGAGAATGATGGACGAGGAGATGTACGGCATGATGCCGAGCGCGAACACCGTCGCGCGGGAAAACGCCCCGCCGACAAACAGGTCGTACAGCCCGAACAGCGTGCCCTTCTGGCTCGCGAAGGCTCCCGCCAGCGCCTTGGCGTTCACGCCCGGCGTCGGCATGTGCTCGCCCAGGCGATAGATCACGAACAACGCCAGCGTAAATAAGATGCGGCGCTTGAGTTCGGGGACCTTGAAGATATCGCGCAGCTTGTGGAACATCAGGTCCCCTTGGCCCCGGCGGCCTTGAGCTCGACCCGCCCCCCTGCGGCTTCGACCAGCTTCCGGGCGGACTCGCTGGCGGCATCCACCTTGATGGTGAGCGCCGTCTTGAGCTCACCGCCGGCCAGCAGCTTGATCGGGCCGGGCCGCCGCACGATCCCTGCATCCTTGAGCCATGCCCGATCCACCGTCGCGCCGGCCGGAGCCTTGTCCAACTGTCCGACCTGCACCACCTGGTATTCGACGCGGCCCGGATTCTTGAAGCCGCGCTTGGGCGTACGGCGTTGGAGCGGCATCTGGCCGCCCTCGAACCAGGCCGGGATCTTGCCGCCGGCGCGCGCTTTCTTGCCCTTGTGTCCCTTGCCGGCCGTGCCGCCGAGCCCGGTCGCAGCGCCCTTGCCGCGGCGCTTGCTCGGTCGCGTGGAGCCTGGGGCGGGATGGATGTCGCCGATGCGCATGGGTCTCGTCCTGTGCTAGGAGTTGAGCTCCTCCACCTCGACGAGGTGGCGGATCTTGAAGATCATGCCCCGGATCTGGGGGGTATCGTTGTGTTCCACCGGCTGATGGAGCCGGCGAATGCCGAGCGCGCGCACCGTCGCGGCCTGGTCGGCCTTGTGGCCTCCGGCGCTCTTCACCTGGCGGACACGGACCCTACGCGCCACGCTGCGCTCCCGTCCCGCCGAGCAACTCCGCCAGCGTCTTGCCCCGCATCGCCGCCACGTCCGAAGGACGGCGCAAGCGCTGCAGCCCGTTCACGGTCGCCTTGACCAGGTTATGCGGGTTGCGACTGCCCAGGCACTTGGTAAGCACGTTCTGGACGCCCGCCGCTTCGAGCACCGCGCGCACGCCGGCGCCGGCGATGACGCCGGTGCCGGGCGTTGCGGGCTTGAGCAGCACTTCCCCCGCCCCGAAGTGGCCGACGATCTGGTGCGGGATCGACCCGGACCGTGTCACCGGAACCTGGAACATGCTCTTCTTCGCAACCTCGCCGGCCTTGCGGATAGCGTCCGCGACCTCGTTGGCCTTGCCGAGACCGACCCCGACGCGGCCCTTCTGGTCGCCGATCGCGACGATCGCGTTGAACGAGAACCGCCGGCCACCCTTCACCACCTTGGCGCACCGGTTCACGTTGATCACGCGCTCGATGAATTCAGACTTCGGTGCATCGAATCCTCGCACCTCGAACCTCCTAGAAATTCAGACCGCCGGCGCGAGCGCCGTCGGCGAGCGCCTTGACGCGCCCGTGGTACAGGTAGCCGCCGCGGTCGAAACACACCTTCTCGACGCCCTTCTCGCGCGCCCGCTCAGCGAGCAACTTGCCGACCGCCGCGCTGAGCGCCGACTTGCCCTTGCCCTCGACGCGTGTCGCGAGATCCTCGCGGCTCGACGCGGCGGCAAGGGTGACGCCGCGCAGGTCGTCGATGACCTGGGCGTAGATGTGCTTCGCGCTGCGGAACACCGAAAGACGCGGACGCTCCGGCGATCCGACGACGCGGCTGCGGATACGATATCGCCGGATGCGCCGGCGCTCGTAATGATTGTGGGTTCCGCTCATGACGCCGTCCCGGCGGCCTTGCCGGCCTTACGCCGGATGTGCTCGCCTTCGTACTTGATGCCCTTGCCTTTGTACGGCTCGGGCGGACGGAATCCGCGGATGTCGGCGGACGACTGTCCCACCTGCCATTTGTCGGCGCCCGAGATGACCAGGCGGGTCGGGTTCTCCACCTTGATGGTGATGCCAGCGGGCGGCTCGAATCGGATGGGGTGCGAGTAGCCGAGCTGCAGCACGAGCGTCTTTCCATCCAGCGCGGCCCGGTATCCGGTGCCGACGATCTCCAA
>CAYONG010000269.1:0-1547 GCA_964405235.1 uncultured bacterium
CGCGCTCGGGGCAGTGGCGGCGGATCAGGTCGGCGGGGGCACCCATCTCGATCAGTCGCCCGTGCTCGATGATCGCCACGCGATCGCACAGCCGCTCGGCTTCTTCCATCAGGTGGGTGGTGAGGAAGACGGTCTTGCCGCGTTCGCGGATGCCGGTCACCAGGTCCCAGATGGCCCGGCGCGCCTGCGGGTCGAGCCCGGTCGTGAGCTCGTCGAGGAAGACCACCTCGGGATCGTTGATGAGTGCCAGCGCGATGAACAGCCGCTGCTTCTGGCCGCCCGACAGGGTCATGAAGGTGGCGTCGCGCTTCTCGGTGAGGCCGAGCTGCCCGAGCAGGGCGCTCCCATCCACGGAGCGCCGATAGAGCGACGACCAGAGATCGACCGCCTCCCAGACTCTGATCCGCTTCTGGAGCTGGGCCTCCTGAAGCTGGACGCCGATGCGGTCCTGGAGGGCATGCGCGTCCCTCGCGGGATCGAGGCCGAGGACGGTGGTCGTGCCACCGTCGGCCCGGCGAAGGCCCTCCACACACTCCATCGTCGTCGTCTTGCCGGCGCCATTGGGACCGATCAGCCCGAAGATCTCCCCCTCGAACACCTCGAACGAGACATCGTCGACGGCGAGCGTGGAGCCGTACGCCTTCCGTAGTCGCGAGACCTCGACGACCGGACGGCCCGGGGTGTTCCCTCGGGCCCGAGCGGGGGCCGGAACACTCGAAGCAGACATCGGGCCTTCCGGCCGGGCGGGGATCACCACGGAGCGACGATCTCGAAGGGTCCGAGGCAAGTGCCGGTGGTGAGGCGCATCGGGGGAATCTACCTCAGGTGGCGACTTGCGCTGACCCAGACTATCGCATCGCCTCTGGACCAATCTGAGGGGGGGGCAGGTCACATCAGCACGCGATCGCGTCAAGGAGATCATCCGCTGCGCGCTGTCGAGCCCCGCCCAGGAGGCCGGGTCATCCCGCGTCGTGCCGCGTTCGGCCGCTCGGTCCCGGGGGAGCGGTGATTCCTGCAACCCGCGCCTCGCCTCGCCCGTATCCCTGACATCATCTGATCACGCCTTCCGAGGATCGCTGCCGCCCGGCGGCGGGTCGCAGGGCGATCTCGGAGGCTCCGATGCCATTCGCGCCGTGTGCCGGGCGTTCGCGCGCCCGCGCGATCATGCTCGCGTCCTTGTCCCGGGAGTCCGGCCGGTTGTTCGCGGCCATCGCGGTGCTCGCCGCGCTGGCGTTCGTGCCGCGCGCGGGCCATACCCAGCCACTCCCCCACGCGGCGCCGACGGCACGCGCTCCCATCTCTTCCCTCGCCGACACCGCGCGCGTCCGCCGCTGGCGCGAGGACCTGCGCTTCGTCGTGGATCGGGTCACTGGCGTTCACCCGAAGCCGTTCGCGTTCACACCGCGCGCGGTATTCGACTCGGCCTCCGCGGACATCGGGAGCCGCCTCGCCCAACTCGAGGATTCCCGCGTGGCGATCGAGATGATGCGCATGGTGGCGCTGCTCGGCGACGGCCACACCATGCTGATCGGGACCATGCCGCCCAC
>CAYONG010000270.1:0-6114 GCA_964405235.1 uncultured bacterium
TGCCGTCGAGAGAGACGATGTCACCCTGCTGAACGGTCTGGTCGGCACCGGCAGATGCAGCGATCGGTATCGGCACGAACGCACCCCCGATCACCTCGACCGGCTCGGTGTCCGTGCCGCCGGCGGACGATGTGACGGTGACGCTCACCGGCGGTACCGCGACGTCGGCAAGGGTGAGGGAGCCGGCCACGAGCGCGCCGAGGCCGACAGCCGTCAGGCTGGGCGGCGACGATCTCTTGTCGCTCGACACAGCCGCGATCGTGAGCGTGCTCGCGGTGGCGTCGTACACGGCGCCGGTGATCGCGACGAGGTCATCGACCGGCACCGTCTTGACCGACGGCGGCACGTCGCCCGTGTTCGTGAGCGTGATCTCTGTGGGCGTCGGGTCCGGCGCCACGACCCGCCCGAAGTACGAGTCATCGTCGCCCCGGAGCGCGGTCGGGTTGAGGCCACCGCCCGAAACCTGGATGTCCTGGAGCGGCTTGGACCGGGCGAAGACGTCGATCGTCGTCTCCCCGGCCGGGCTCGTCGAGTAGGTCGCGCGCGCGCCGTCCACGCCGGCGACCGTCGAGATCTTCCCGGACACGGTGAAGAGGTCCGTCTGGATGCAGTCGGTGGCCGGCGGCGCGCACAGGAACTGGGACCCGGCCGCGCCCACGCCGGGGCCCTCGATGCGGAACACGTTCGTTCCGAAGGGGCTCCCCACCACCCGGTGGGGCACCGCCGGGTCGCCGATGTAGCCCAATGGCGCATCCGAGAGCGGGTCCCAGGTCAGGAACGGCCCGATGCGGCTCTGGAGCGCCCCGGTGAAGCTACCCGGGGCGATGCCGATATCCTCGGTGAAGACGATGCTCCTCGCGCCGCCTTCCGCTGCGACGACCTCGTCGGTCCCGTACGGGCTCGTGATCGTGTAGGTCGCGCCCGCCTGCAGGTTGTCGATGACGTAGCGTACGCGGCCGAAGCTGATCTGGTCGCCCGCCGCGGGCGCGCCGCCCGCGAAGGCGGCCTCGAGGCCCAGCACCAGCCGCGCCTGCCCGCCGTTCGTGTCCATCGCGGCGCCCGCGTTGAACCAGAAGGACTCGTCCGGGAAGTTGCCCGGGAAGGAGATCGGCTGGGCGGGGTCGGGCAGTGGCGCGGCCAGGCAGAGCGCGTTGTCCGGGTCGATGCAGAGGTCGAGCGTCAGGCCGTTGCCGTCCTCGTACCACACGGGGAACCCGTGCACGGAGCTCGTCGGGCCCACGGCGGCCAGGTGCCCGCCGCCCCCCGGGACGTGGAACGCGACCGCGACTGCGGCTCCCGCGACAAGGGCGGCCGCGAGGGCCAGCCCCAGGATCCGGGAACGCCGTCCCGGTGCTCTCGGTAGGCGACGCGTGATGAGCCGGGACAGGGCCTTCATTTCTGGTTCCTCCTCGTGTTCGAAGTCAATTGCCGGCGACCTGCAGGACGGCTGCGGGACCCGAGTCGGGTCCAATCCCGGCCTCCTCGGAGATGAGTTGCAGCCGGTAGGCGCCCACAGCCGGGGGCACGAGCCTCGCGACATAGACTCCTGAGCCCACGTGGCGGGCCGGTACTCTGAGCTGGCGCACGCCCCGGCGAGCGTCCAGGCTGTAGGCGAGAACGGTGGCGGTGGCGGGTCGTGCGCGCGTGACGCGGAAGCGGACGGTGACGGGCCGGCCGGCTCGTGACGCGATCGACGACGCGAGGGGCCGGACCCGCGCCGCGCCCGGGCGGGTCGCGGTCGCCGTCAGGTCGAGCCGCGCCCGCGCGCCACCGGCAAGAGCGAGCTCGAGCCGGTAGCGCCCGGGCGACTCGAGGGCGGTCCGCAGCTCGTACACGCCCGGCCCCGCCTCCCGCAGGCCGCCCGCCAGGCCTATTGCGGTGTCGGCGGCGAAGGTGCTGGGCACCCGGTCCATCACCATCGGACGGCCCATCATCACGTGTATCCGGTACGCGATCTTTTCGGACGGGACGGGCGCGAGCGCGGCGCTCCCGTCACCGGAGAGGGCGATCCCCGAGGCTGGTGCTTCGCCCAGGAGCAGGTCGTTCGACCGGCGCGGGTCCTGCGTGTCCACCCACGTCACCGACCCGGTGCGCGCGCTCGGCGCGAGGGCGAAGTGGTCGAGGAACACCACGTCGGCCGGCTCGGGTCCGGCCTCGACCGTGCGGATCAGGCGACCGGTCACCAGGTCCACGAGGACCAGGGTTCCCGTCGCCCGGTTGGCGATCGCGGCGGTGCGCCCGTCCGGCGAGACGGCCAGTGCTCCTGCTCCCGGTTTGCTCACACGAAGGGTGCGGGGGGGCGCCAACCGGCCGCCGTCCAGGCGGAGCAGGGTCATCGTGCCGGTCGGATGCACGACGGCGAAGGCGTGCGAGCCCGTCCCGAAGGCGACGCTGGACGGCTCCTCAGCAAGTCGCGTAGACGAGACCGTACGCAGCGTCGAGAGGTCGACCAACATCGCGGTGCGGGACCCTCGCGCGATCACCAGGGCGCGGCCCGCGCCACGCGCGAACGCGACCGCGTGGGGGCCCTTCCCCACCTCCAGCGCGGCAAGCTCGCCGCCGCCGACGGGATCCATCACCCTCACGCGCCCGGCGGCCGCGTCGCCCACCCACAGACGGCCTCCTCCAGGCTCGGCGGCGAGGCTGTCAGGACTCCCGCCGAGCTGCAGCGTCGCGCCCCGCCGACGTGCGACGAGGTCGACGGTCTCGACCCGGCCGGCATCGGGGTAGGCAGCCGCGAGGAGACCCCGCGTCGGATCAGCCACGATCGCCGCCGCCCCCGGCGTGAGCTTCGCCGCCCATCGGTCGCTCGCCCCGGCGACCCGTGCCAAGTGGTGGCCGGGCTCGGCGCTTCCGGGCGCGGCGGCGCCCACGACCTCGCCCCCCGCGCGCGAGACGAGCACCGCTTCGGCGCTCGCGAGCGACACGGCCACGCTGCCGCTCGCGCCCGCACGCGTGGCCCGAAGGATCGGCGGCGATGCGGGCGGGCGGGCGCCCGTCAGCGTGAACGACAGGGTGACCGGATCCCCCGCCACGATGCTCGCCGGGAGCGGTCCGGTCGGCGGCGTACCCTCGGAGAGGACTTCCAGGCGAACCCGTCCCGGTCCGCCCCGAACGGCCGCCGTTCGCGGTGTCGCCACCGCGTGACGGTGCACCTCGGTCGGAACCGGATCTTCGGCGAAGCGACCCTCGTCTGCCCCCGGCGACCGAACGAGCGCGACGGCGGCCGCGCCCAGCCCGGCCGCCACCACGGTCCCGAGGGTCGCAAGCGCCCGGCGACGGGCGGGTCGCCGAACGCCTGCGTCTTGGGTGAGCATGGACATCGCCTACCCGAGCGGCTTTAGGCCGGCGGCTGCCGGGTCGGCGGGGTCGTGGACCCGCAGGAGGCCCCAGAGCCCGGCGTTGACCTGGTTGATGAGCAGGCCATCGCGGAAGAGGTAATCCCCGCTTCGGTGCTGCGCGCCGCCGGCGCCCGCGTTCAGGTCGTAGGTGAAGCTGCGGCCCGGCATCACGCCGTCCTGGCTGCTTCGGAGCATCGAGCCCGGGTCGTTCAACTGGTTGGCCCACTGGTGCCCGTGGAGCGTGAACGTGTGGGCCCGGCCGCGGTCCTGACCCATCAGCAGGCGGAACCAGACCGGATCGCCGACGAACGACCGGAACACCGGCGTCGCGGGGTCACCGTGGACGACGGAGCTCATCACCCACGCCGTCTTGGGGTTCGTCGCCAAGCGCGGGGCGAAGCGCTCGGTGCGGTAGTTGACGCCGCGATTCCCGAGCTCGTACGGGTCGTCCACATGTCCGGCGGGCGCGATGGGCAGGCCGGCGGCGTCGAGCAGCCTCAGGCCGTCCTGGAAGCCGGTCACGAACTCGCGACGCACCCCGGCGGTGGCGTCGGCGTTCGTCCACCGGATGACGGCCTCGGGTCCGGTCGTGATGGCCGCTCCGGTCACCGGGTGCAGCCAGGTGGAGCCCTTGGGCTCGATCAGGAGCCCGCCCCACAGGCCGTGATGCCGATGGCCGCGCCGGTCGCCGAAGTCGGCGAGCAGCGCCGTGGCGCCCGCGAGGTCCGGGTCGACGTACCAGACGTAGTTACGGGTGCCGCCGGGCCCGACCGTCTGGTCGAAGTTGTAGCCCACCGTGGTGCCATCGGAGCGGGTGACGTCGAAGCTCACGAGCGCGGGGTGGATGGACACCCGGTTGCTCTTCGGGAAGGGGGCGTCGCCGGGGAGCGGGACGTCTCCTGCGTGCGCGGGGATGCCCCCGGCCGGCAGCCTGTTTGTGAGCGAGATCGATAGGCAGTCGCCCGCGTTCGCCCGCAGGTAGAGGGGCTGCGGCGGTTGCGACTCCTGACCGGCCAGCACGAAGCGCACGCCGACCGGATCGTGATCGCCGGTCTTCTGGTTGTAGGTGACCTTCCCAAGGACGGCGGAGACGCGGTAGGCGCGCGCAGGGGCACCGACCGGGCACTTTCCGGGATTGGGTGCGCCACGCATCGCATCGCCCGGAGTGAGTGCCGGCCACGCCGGGCCCGCCGGCGGCGCCGAGCGGTCGGGGAGCGGAGCGAGGGCTGCCACGCGGGCCTGGGGAACCCGCAGGATGCCCCACATGCCGAGCCACTGGTCGTCGAGGGGGGTCGATCCGTAGAGGTAGTCGCCGGGCGAGCCCGCGCCACCCCGAAGGATTCCGGGGACCCCGTTCTGCGGGTCCACCCGGGCCCTGTCGAGCTTCAGGTCGTTGCTGGCCGAAACGCGAACAGGGCGGCCGCCGCGAAGCTCGTAGTTGAAGAACTCCCCGAGGCTTCCAGACTGGGTGTCGATGAGGTTCGAGCGCGGGTTGTCCGGCTCCGAGAGCCACTTGTGGCCGTGGATGTTGAAGGTGTGCATCTCCTCGTGGGCGCCGATCATGTTGCGCACGATCACGGGGTCGCCGGAGTACGCCTGGAAGACCGGCGTCGACGGATCGCCGTGCACCGCCGAGGAGTAGATATAGGCGGGATCTCCCCTCAGGCCGGCTGCGCCGGGCGTCGCGCGGATCTGGAAGGGCTCGTTGCGGTAGTTGATCGCGTAGCCGCCCTGGTCGGCGCCAAAGTCGTCGACGGCCGGCGGCGGGTTGAACGGCTTCCCGTCGGCCTTCCACATGGGCACCCGGTCCGAGTAGAAGATCGAAAGCTCGCGGAAGTCTGGCCCCGAGGGCGTTCGGATGTCGGCCACGGTGCCCACGCCATCGGTGGCCGCGCCGGTTTTCGGATCGTGGAACGTCGCGTCCGCGGGCTCCACGTTCATCGCCGCGAAGAGGCCCTTCTGCTGGTGGGAGTTCGCGTACTGGTGGTCGTGGAAGAAGACCGTCCGAAGCGGCTGGTCCACCCACCAGCGGTAGCCGTAGGTCTGGCCGGGCATCGCCGCCTGGACGTAGTTCCAGCCGACCGACGTGCCGTCGGTGCCGAGCTCGTCGAACTGCACCAGATGAACGTGGGTGGAGAGCTCCGAGGTCTGGATTTGATGCTGGTAGACGCCGTCCTTCTTGTTCAGCTCGTCGATCGGCACGTCAGGGTCGTCGTCCAGGTGCGTGTCGTTGGTCGTCAATAGCTGCACGCATTCGCCCAGGCGCGAGCGGATGGTGTAGGGCTCGGGCGCCTCCTGCCCCGAGCGCACCTTCTGGACGTGGCTTTCTTCCACGTAGGCGCGGGCCTCGGGGTCCTTCCAGCCCGCCTTGTTGTAGGTGATCGGCAGGTCGATCGCGTGCGGCCGGTAAGTACGCAGGGGCGCGGCCGTCGGGCACGGGTCGATGTAGCCCGCCCCGGGCTTTGCGGGGTCGAGCGCCGGGAGGTTCGCCTTCTCCAGCTCCGTCGGGCCGCGTGGCGCGTCACCCGGCCGGCGGAGCGCCGCGAAGTCGTCCTTTACGACCGCGTGGGGTGGACGGTAGGCGCGCTGCAGAAAGTCGCCTTTCAGGAAGAGCGGGAAGCCCGGGTGGGTGGCGTCGGGCGCGGGCGTCTGCCCGGCCCGGTCCGGAAGCTCCTCGAGGTTCTGGAGCGAAGTCCCGTCGGGGTACTTCTGGGTGCCGTCGCGCAGGCGGTCGAAGATGCGGAAGTGCGACCAGAAGCCCTGCGCGAAGTGA
>CAYONG010000271.1:0-1573 GCA_964405235.1 uncultured bacterium
GGAAACAGAGGTTCGGAAACCGATCACATCTTCGGGACGCGCTTGTAACGCTCGATGTCCCCGCGGTACAGGATCGAGACGCCGGTGTCGATCGTCGCGGGAACCGCGCCGAACGGCTGCGGCCCCAAAGCACCCGTCGGATGGCGGGCGGCGTATGCCAGCAGCATCCCCATGTAGCCCATGAGATAGGGGTTCTGGCCGACGGTCCCCTTGACCTCGCCGCTTTCGATGAGCTCGATCACCGGTGTCGCGAAGTCGAACGCCATGATCTGCACCTTGCCCTTGAGACCGAGGTTGCGCACCGCCGCCGCCGCGCCAGGCCCGGGATTGCCGTGGGCGCAGAAGATGCCGGTGATGCCCGGGTGGGCCTGCAGCATGGCCGTGATCTGGGTCTCGGCGCGGGCGACGTCGCCCTCGTCGTTCACCGTGGCCGCGATACGGATCTCGGGGCCGAACTTGCGGAGCGCTTCCGTAAAGCCTTCGATGCGCCGTCGCAGGTGGTCGGGGCCCGGGAAGGTGGAGATGCCCACCTCGCCCTTTCCGCCGAGCCACTCGGCGAGCGCCTGGCCGGCTGTCCAGCCGGCGTTGTAGTTGTTGGTTCCGACGAAGCCGAGCCGCTTGCTGGCGGGCGCGTCGGAGTCGAAGGTGATCACCGGGATGGAGGCGGCGATCGCCTTGTCGACCGACGGTGTGAGCGCCTCGGCCTCGGCGGCGGTGACCACAATCCCGTCAACCCTGCGCGCGATCAGCTGCTCGATCGTGCGCGCCTCGAGCGCCGCGTCCCACTCCGCCGGGCCTTTCAGCTCGACGCGCACGTGCGGTCCCAGGAGCGCTGCGGCATCCCGCATGCCGGCGTGGGCCCAGTTGAAGAACTCGCTGCCGCTCAGGAACACGACGGTCGCGTAGGTCTCGGCCGGCCTGCTCCCGGCTGCCGGCGTCGCCGCGCGCTCGCCGCCACAGGCGAGAGCAGTGGCCGCCAGCGCCGCGGCCGCGACGCTTCGGGGCACACTCCTCGTCATCGAGCCACCCTCTCCGTCGTGGCCTGCGCCGAGACCCGAACTGAGACGGGACGTGCACTACTCACCGGCAGCCACAGCACCAGATCCGTCCGGTCCAGTCGCCGTACGTGGCCCACGCGCAGCCCGTCCTTACGCAGCAGCGCGCGGCCGTCCACCTCGACGACAGGATCTCCCTCCCCCCACGCTTCGATCAGCAGCGACGCATTTTGTAGCGGAGTCGCCTCGGAGGCGTCGATCCGGAACGAGAGGCTCCGCTCCGCACCGGTCCGGCGCAGCACGTAAGCCCGCTGCGTGCGGTCGTACTGGCCGCCGTCGAAGCCTGCTGCGATCGTTTGCAGCGCTGGGGCCTGTGCCCAGGAGCGCGCCAGGCGTGCGAGGTCGGCCGCCGCGGGTTTCGTCGTCGCCCCGTACAGCCAGGTGGCGTAGTACGCCCCGTCGTCGCGCTTGTGGATCGGGGGCCCGCCCCAGGAGAGCGAGAAGTGCGACGGCCGGTCGGGGGCAATCGCGTACCGCCCGTCCGACGGGATCTGGGCCTCGGGCCAGTGGTTCCACCA
>CAYONG010000272.1:0-48872 GCA_964405235.1 uncultured bacterium
TCGTTCGCGGCCTCGCTGATGCCGTCCGTGTAGAGGACGAGGCAATCGCCCGGCGCGAGCTGCACGGAACTCTCCCCGATCCGAATGTCCTCCTGGATGCCCAGCAACAGCCCGCCGTCGTCCAGCTCCTGGACCGAGCCGTCCGCGCGGCGCAACAGGGGGTAGTTGTGCCCCGCGTTCGCTTAGGTGAGCCGCAGCGTGGCCTCATCGACCCGGGCAAGGAAGAACGTCGCGAACTTTCCCGTCGGGGCGCCTCCGCACAGCAGGCGGTTCATATTGAGCAGCATGCTGGCGACCGAGTTCACCGAGCCCGCCTGGGTGCGCAGCGATGCCTGGAGCATGGATGACATGAGGGCCGCGGCGACCCCCTTGCCCGAGACGTCAGCGATCGCGAGCAGCAGGGAATCCCCGACCGGCACGACGTCGTAGAAGTCGCCGCTCACCTCCCGGGAGCTCACATTCACCCCGTGGACCTCCAGGCGTGGCATGGATGGGAACTGCGAGATCAGGAACGCACGCTGGATGCGGCGGGCGAGGTTCGAGTTCCTGCTCCGCCCGCGCCCGCTTGATGGCATCGCGATAGAAGATGAACGCCAGGACGACGCCGGTGAAGAGCACGGAGAAAAGGAGCGTGTACATGCCGACCACCGCCACTCCGCGGCCGCTCCCCAGGAAGCCGGGCATGATAGTCATGTGCACCAGCCATGCGGAGAAGCCGGCTCCGAAGATGCTCGTCAGCGTGTAGATGAACGAGATGCGCAGTACCCCGCCAGTATGCGACTCGCCCGGTTTCTCGGGCAGTCGCGGCAGGATGAAGTACTTCAACGCCCACAGCAGCAAGCCGATGACGTACGCGAACACCAGGGACATCTGGAGCACGCGCAGGAACCCCATCGGCCCACTGGCGTAGACGGTGCCGAAGAACAGCGCCATCGGGATGGCGAGGACCGCCTGGCGCCACAGCACGGTGACCAGGCCGCGCATCGCGGACTGGGATCGAGTCGGACGTTTGGGCGTGGGAGGGGTGGCGGCCACGCCGGTAGCATACCTTCTGAATGGGCCTGGGTCAGGCGGCCGGTCAAACGCCCGGGAGTGTCGCCCCGGCCGCTCCCGGGGGCTCCCCACGCGTGGCCCGAGCCCCCGGGGGAGCGGGCAGAATCGGGCTAAAGGCGCGCAGGGATCGTTCCGATGACATTGAAGACTGACGCCGAAGAGTGCCGTCGCACTTCGGTCGCCAGGGTGGCCGGGAGGCGAAGTGCCATCCGGCATCGTATTGCGGCCCAAGCGCATGGACCGCTCATGCTGCGACCCCGGTTGACAGGGGCGCGGCCTGACAGTAGTTTTCGCGCGGTTTGTGCAGGCAGCGGCGGCCGAACCTCGGTCGCGGCGCCGGATGCTTGGGGCACGGCAGGGCCGTAATAGCCCCGGGCAGGGTTCCCCACAAGGAGGAGATTCGATGTTCCGGAAGACTTCGTTGTTGGTCGGTATGCTCGCCCTGATGCTGGTCGCTCCCCAGGCTCATGCGGCCAAGGGTGACATGATGCTCGGATTCTCCGGTGGTGTTGCTGCCCCGATGGGCGACGCTAAGAACTTTTCGAAGCTGGGATTCCTGGGTGGAGCAAACTTCGACTACATGGTCAATGACATGGTCTCCCTCGGCGTCGACGGCTCGTATGTCGTGAACAACGCGAAGGACGAACTCATTGTCGCCCCGGTCACCGCAGCCAAGGTGACCTTCATGCAGTTTGGCGCCCACGCCAAGTACATGTTCCCGATGGAGGGCAGCTCGGTGAGCCCCTACATCGTGGCCGGGGCCGGGATGTACAACGGCAAGGCGGACATCACGCCGAACGACCCGCTGTTTCCCGAAACCTCCGAGACCAAGTTCGGCGGCCGGATCGGCGCGGGTGCGAACTTCGCGGCGGGTGAGAAGGCGAAGATCGGCATCGAGAGCAGCTTCAACCACATCGCCACCGAGGTCAGCTCGACCCAGTACGTCTCGGTGACCGCCGGCGTGTCCTTCAGCCTTGGCGGCAGCAGCAGCAAGTAAGCTCCTGCATCACGGCGATCGAATAGTTGGACCCGGTCGGGGTGACCCGGCCGGGTCCTCGCTTTTCCTGGATCGCTCGGTGCTGCGAGGCCGGCCGTTCTCGCGTCCGCCCGTGGTGAGACCCGCCTCGCCGGGTGGCTACCGATACGCCGGGATCCCGGTGATCGCTTCGCCCAGCACGAGCGTGTGGATGTTGTGCGTGCCCTCATACGTCTTGACGGACTCGAGGTTGCACATGTGCCGCATCACCGGGTACTCGGCGGTGATGCCGCTCGCCCCGAGGACGTCCCGCGCCTCGCGCGCGATCTCGAGCGCGATCTCGCAGTTGTTGCGCTTGGCGAGCGAGATCTGCTCGGGTTTGACGGTGCCGCGCTCTTTCATCCGGCCCAACTGGATGCACAGCAGCTGCGCCTTGGTGATCTCGGTCAGCATCTCCGCCAGCCGTTCCTGCACCAGTTGGAAGCCGCCGATCGGGCGGTCGAACTGCACGCGGCTCTTGCTGTACTCAGCCGCCGCGTGGAAGCAGGCCATGGCGGCCCCGACTACGCCGAAGGCGATCCCGAAGCGGGCCTGCGAGAGGCAGCCGAGCGGTCCCTTGAGCCCGGCGACGTTTGTGAGCAAGCTGGCTTCGGGTACATGCACGTCCTGTAGGATCAACTCGCTGGTGACCGAGGCGCGCAGCGAGTGCTTGCGCTTCTGCTCGGGGGCCGAAAAGCCCTTCATGCCCTTCTCCACCAGGAAGCCGCGGATCTCCTCCTTGCCGGTCTCCTCGTTCTTGAGCTTGGCCCACACCACGGCGACGTGGGCCACCGTGCCGTTGGTGATCCACATCTTGGCGCCGTTCAACACGTACTCGCCGCCGTGCCGGACCGCGCGGGTGATCATGCCGGAGGGGTTGGAGCCGAAGTCGGGCTCGGTCAGGCCGAAGCAGCCGATCACCTCGCCGGTGGCCATGCGCGGGAGCCACTTCATGCGCTGCTCCTCGGACCCGTAGGCGAAGATCGGCCACATGACGAGCGAGCCCTGGACCGAGGCGAAGGAGCGCAGCCCGGAATCGCCGCGCTCCAGCTCCTGCATGGCGAGGCCGTAGGCGGTGGGATTGACCCCGGCGCAGCCGTACTTCTCGGGCAGCGTGGAGCCGAGCAGCCCCATGCCGGCGATCTCGGGGATGACCTCGGCGGGGAAGTAGGCCTCCTCGTATGCCTTCTCGACCAGCGGCAGGTAGCGGTCCTCGACCCAGTCGCGCACGTGGTCGCGGATCTGCCGCTCCTCGTCGCTCAGCAGGGAGTCGATCTCGTAGAAATCCACGCCGGTGAAGCGGGGCATGCGGGCTCCTTCGCGAGTGTCGCGGGCCGGTGGTGCGGGAGAGGACGGCGGCAGTATAGAGAAGGCTCCGAGGGTGGACAACGCCGCTCCGGTCGGGCGCCGGGACGCGCTCGTGCTCCGCTCGTTGCGTGGATGCGGTCGATGCAATAGCTTTCCCCCCTGATGCCAAGGCCCCATCCAGTTCCGGAGGTGACGCCATGCCCCGCCCGAGAGCCGCGCTCCTGGTTCCCGCCCTCCTGCTCATGACCTCCGGCACGGCAGACGACGCGATCTCCGCGCGCGGCCAGGCCACGCGCTCGGTCGTGTGGGCGAAGCACGGGATGGTGTGCGCTGCCCAGCCGCTCGCGGTCCAGGCCGGGCTGGACATCCTGAAGCAGGGCGGGAGCGCGGTGGACGCCGCGATCGCCGTCAACGCGTGTCTGGGCCTGATGGAGCCGACCGCCAACGGTCTGGGTGGCGATCTCTTCGCCATCCTCTGGGATCCGAAGGCGAATCAGGTGGTGGGACTCAACGCGTCCGGACGGGCGCCGCTCGCCCTCACCGCCGAGCAGGTGCCGCCCGATTCCGAGGGCACGGTCCCGCTCTACTCGCCCTACACGTGGACGGTGCCGGGGACGTGTGACGGCTGGTTCGAGCTCCACGCCAAGTACGGCAAGCTGCCGATGCGCACGGTCCTCGCCCCGGCCATCCGCTACGCCGAGGAGGGCTTCCCGGTCTCCCCCGTGATCGCCGATAACTGGGCGACCGGCGCGAAGCGGAACGCCGACAAGGCCGGCTTCCGGGAGGTCTTCATGCCGGGCGGACGCGCTCCGCGCGAGGGTGAGCTGTTCCGGAATCCCGCGCTGGCGAAGACCCTGCGCCTGCTGGCAGAGGGGGGGCGCGACGCCTACTACAAGGGGCCGATCGCCGAGGCGATCGTGCGCTTCTCGAAGGCGAACGGTGGGTACTTCGCGGCCGAGGACTTCGCGCGGCACCGCTCAACCTGGGATGCGCCGATCGGGACCGACTACCGCGGCTATCGCCTGTGGGAGTTGCCTCCCCCCGGCCAGGGGCTGGCGGCGCTCCAGTTGATGAACCTGCTCGAGAACTTCGACTTGAAGGCGATGGGGCGCGGCACGCCTGACTTCTGGCACGTCATGGTCGAGGCCAAGAAGATCGCGTTCGCAGATCGGGCGCGCTATTACGCGGATCCCGCGTTCGCGGCCGTTCCGGTCGAACAGTTGCTCGCCAAGGACTACGCGAAGAAGCGCGCCGGTCTCCTCGACATGAAGCGTGCCGCCCTCACCGATCTGCCCGGCGACGTGGCGGTGCTCAACCGCAAGGAGACCACCTACCTGTGCACTGCCGATGAGAGCGGGCTCATGGTCTCGCTCATCCAGAGCAACTACTCCGGCTTCGGTTCCGGCTACGCGGTGCCCGAGGTGGGCTTCGGCCTGCAGAACCGCGGCGGCTGTTTCGCGCTCAAGGCCGGGCATCCCAACCGCCTCGAGCCGGGCAAGCGGCCGTTCCACACCATCATCCCGGCGTTCCTCACCCGCGATGGGACGCCGCTCATGGCGTTCGGCCTCATGGGCGGCGACATGCAGCCGCAGGGTCATGCGCAGGTGCTGGTGAACCTCATCGACTTCGGCATGAACCTGCAGGAGGCAGGGGATGCGATCCGGTTCCACCACACCGATTCGAGCGAGCCGATGGGGACAGTGATGACCGACGGCGGCGTGCTGCACATCGAGAACGGTCTGCCCGTGGCGTTGCTGGAGGAGCTTGCGAGGCGGGGCCACGTGCTCAAGCCCGAGCCGGTGGGTTCCTACGGCGGCTACCAGGCCATCTGGCGCGACCCCGCGACCGGGATCTACTCCGGGGCAACTGAGAAGCGTAAGGACGGCTGTGCGGCCGGCTACTGAGGGGGATTGGGTGAGGCCCGCCCCGCGGCCCCGGGGCTGGCCGCTCCGGGCCGCCTGGCTCGCTTGCGGGGTCGTGCTCCTGCTGCGGCCGCTCGCAATCGTGGCCGATCCGCGACCGCCCGACACCAAGGACGCGGCCGGCATCCGGCTCGCGCTCGAGAAGCTCAACGTGGTGGGCAGCGCGCTGTTCGTGGCGGCGCATCCGGACGACGAGAATACGGCGCTTCTCGCCTGGCTCGGGAACGGTAGGAAGGTGCGGGCCGCCTATCTTTCGATGACTCGCGGGGACGGCGGACAGAATCTGATCGGCTCCGATACGGGAGAGCTGCTGGGTGTGATCCGCACCCAGGAACTGCTCGCCGCCCGTCGCATCGACGGCGCCGAGCAGTTCTTCACCCGCGCGCTCGACTTTGGGTTCTCGAAGGGGCCCGACGAGACCCTGCAGAAGTGGGACCGGGAGCGCATCCTCGCCGACGTGGTGTGGGTCATCCGGCGCTTCCGGCCGGATGTAGTCATCACACGCTTCGGCACCGAAGGCGGGGGCGGAGGGCATGGGCATCACACCGCCTCGGCGATTCTGGCCGAGGAAGCGTTCGCTGCCGCCGCCGACTCGACCCGCTACCCAGAGCAGCTGCGCTGGGTGCGGCCGTGGCGGGCGAAGCGGTTGGTCTGGAACGTGGGGCGCTTTGGTGCCGCCGGCCCCGACACCACCCCGGGGCGCCTGCTCGTGGATATCGGCGAGTACAACGCTCTGCTCGGGCGCTCGTACACCGAGCTGGCGGGCGAGAGCCGCAGCATGCACAAGACGCAGGGTTTCGGAGCCGCAGAGCGGCGCGGGACGCTCACCAACACGTTTGAGCACCGTGCCGGTGAGAAGGCCACGCGCGACTTGTTCGACGGCGTGGACCTCAGCTGGTCGCGCGTCCCCGGCGGCGCCCGGCTCACCGCCATCTTCGCCCAGGCGGCGCGCGAGTTCCGGCCCGAACGTCCGCAGGCGATCGTACCGCTGCTGCTCAAGGCGCACGGGATCCTGGCCACGCTCGAGGATGGTCCGTTGGTCGCGGCCAAGCGCGACGAGCTCCTCGATGTCATCCGCTCGTGCACCGGGCTGTGGCTCGAGGCGACTGCGTCCTCGCCGTGGGCCTCGCCGGGTGGCGGGGTCCGCGTGGTGACGTCGGCGCTGAGCCGCAGCGACGTAGAGGTCCGCCTCGAGCGGGTGACGTTCGCCCAGGGGACCGACGCGGGACTGATGGAGCTTTCGATCGCATCGCCCGCCGGGCGCTCGCTCGTCTTTAACGTGGCTGCGAACGACACGCATGCCGTGTCGCTCCGGCCTGATTCCCGCACCACGGAGCCCTACTGGCTCCGTCGCCGCCCTCTTGCGGGCTCGTTTGATGCCGAGGCCGGGGGTCTCACCGGGAGCCCCGAGAATCCACCCGCGCTGACGGCCGATTTCCACCTGATGATGGCCGGGCACCGCCTGAGGTACACGGTGCCGGTTGTCCACCGCTGGGTGGATCCGGTGGCCGGCGAACGTTATCGATCGTTCGAGATCGTGCCTCCGGTGACCATGCGCTTCGACCAGGGCGCCTACCTGTTCGCGGACGCAGCCGCGCGCGAGCTCAAGGTCACGGTGCAGAGCGGGAGCGCGCGCGTGGACGGGATGCTCATGCTCCGGCTGCCGCCGGGCTGGTCCAGCACCCCCGCGTCGGTGAGCGTAAGCCTGTCGGCGGGTGAGGCGGACACGACCGTCCGGTTCCTGGTGACGCCGGGCGCGGGCTCTGCGGCCGCGACGGTCGGCGCCGAGTTCGAGATGGGTGGTACGCGATACGACCGTAGCCTGGTGCGGCTCGACTACCCGCACGTGCCGATCCAGACGCTGCTGCCGCCGGCCGAGGCTCACATCTTGCGCACCGATCTGCGCATCGCCGGCCGCGCCGTCGGCTATCTCATGGGCTCGGGAGACCAGGGTCCCGAGGCCCTGGAGCAGATGGGTTTCGACGTCACGCTGCTCGATGACGACGACGTCGAGAACTCGGACCTCGCCCGCTTCGATGCCATCGTCGCCGGGGTGCGGGTCTACAACACGCGGCCGCGCCTGCGCGCATTGCAGCGACGGCTGCTCGATTACGTGTCGGCCGGCGGGCGCCTGGTCGTGCAGTACAACACCGCCGAGCAGGCGCTCCAGAACAAGCTGGGCCCATTCCCGTTCCAGATCTCGCGCGAGCGGGTGACGGTGGAGGAGGCGTCGGTCGAGATGAAGGCTGCGGACCATCCACTGCTCGCCGCTCCCAACCGCATCGGCCCAGCCGATTTCGCGGGCTGGGTGCAGGAGCGGGGGCTCTACTTCGCGAGCCCGTGGGACGCGCGCTACGACGTCGTGCTCTCCTCGCACGACCCGGGCGAGCCCGCGCGCGACGGCGGACTGCTCTTCGCGCGTCACGGCAAGGGCGAGTTCGTTTACACGGGGTACGCGTTCTTCCGCCAGCTCCCGGCCGGTGTGCCCGGAGCCTGGCGGTTGTTCGCGAATCTCGTCAGCCACACCCGCTGAGTCCTCGATGGACACCCACCGGCCGCCGCCCGGGAATGTGAGCGACGGTGAGCGCAGCGGTGGCGGCGAAGGGCCGCCTCCGATCCTGGGAAGCTGGCGCGCGCTCTACGCCGTCGTCATCGGCGAGCTGGTGCTGGTCATCGCCCTCTGCCACTGGCTGACCCGGTGGGAACGATGACGGTTGGCGCGGGGGCGGTGGCGGTGCCCCGCGGCGACATCGCTCGCGCGCACTCGTGAGCCCCCTCGACTGGGGGGTTCTGTTCGCGGCCCTCGCCGGGTTCGTCGCCTACGGCGTCTGGCGCGGCCGCGGGGAGCGCGACCTCACCGACTTCCTGCTCGCCGGGCGCAGCATGCGCTGGTACATGGTGGCGCTCTCCGTGATGGCCACCCAGGCGAGCGCCATCACCTTCCTCTCCACCCCGGGCCAGGGCTACGTGGACGGACTCCGGTTCGTCCAGTTCTACTTCGGCCTGCCGCTGGCGATGGTGGTGCTGTGCGTGACGGCGATCCCCATCTACCATCGGCTCAAGGTCTTCACCGCATACGAGTATCTCGAGAAGCGCTTTGACTCGAAGACCCGCTCGCTGGCCGCGGGCCTGTTCCTGGTCCAGCGCGGGCTCGCCGCCGGTCTCACCATCTACGCCCCGGCGCTCGTGCTCTCGGTCATCCTCGGCTGGGACGTGCGCTGGACCTGCGTGCTGCTGGGCGGGCTGGTGGTCATCTACACCGCCTCGGGCGGCAGCAAGGCGGTGAGCCACACGCACGTGCTCCAGTTCCTGATCATCATGAGCACGATGGTGGTGGCGTTCGTGCTCATCGTCGCCTCGCTCCCCGCCGGCGTCACGCCCGGGGACGCCGCCTGGGTGGCGGGTCGCACCGGCAAGCTCAACGCGCTGCAGCTCAAGTTCGACCCCAACGACCGCTACAACCTGTGGTCGGGATTGATCGGCGGGTTCTTCCTGCAGCTCTCGTACTTTGGGACCGACCAGTCCCAGGTGGGCCGCTACCTCACAGGACGCTCGATCGCGGAGAGCCGGCTCGGCCTCATCTTCAACGGCCTGGTCAAGGTGCCGATGCAGCTCGGCATCCTCGCCCTCGGCGTGCTGGTGTTCGTGTTCTACCAGTTCGCACCGCCGCCCCTCTACTTCAACCCGGCAGTGACGGCGAAGCTCGCCGAGGGTCCCAACGCTTCCGCGTATCAGACACTCGAGACGCGGCATCGCGCGGCGCTCGATGTCCGAGAGATGCGCGTACGCTCGTTGCTCGCGGCGCGGCGATCGGGCGACACCGGGGCGCTCGCCCGCGAGGGCGAAGGACTCGACGCAGCGCAGCGCGAGCTGGCGGACGTGCGCGGGGAGACCGTGGCGCTCATCAAGGCGCAGGAGCCCACGGCGCAGACCAGTGACACGAACTACGTGTTCCTCACCTTCGTGTTGAGCTATCTCCCGGCGGGGCTCGTCGGCCTCGTGTTTGCGGCGGTCTTTGCCGCCTCGATGAACTCGACCTCCGCCGAGCTCAACGCTCTCACCTCGACGACCGTGGTGGATGTCTACAAGCGCCTGACTGGCGCGGCCGCCGACGGGCGGCACGACGTCTGGGTCTCGCGCCTGGTCACCGTCGTTTGGGCGGCGTTCGCTGTGGGCTTCGCCGAGTACGCGGCCCGTCTCGGGTCGCTGATCGAGGCGGTCAACATCCTCGGCTCGCTCTTCTACGGCACCATCCTCGGCATCTTCTTGACCGCGTTCTACCTGCGGCGGGTGGGGGGGACGGCGGTTTTCATCGGGGCGATCGTGGCCGAGGTGGCGGTGGTCGCCTGCTTCAAGCTCACCGGCATCTCGTTCCTCTGGTACAACCTGATCGGCTGCGCGATGGTGATGGGGACGGCGCTGGCGCTGCAGCCGTTGGTTGGGCGGGGGGGAGCGCGCGCGGCCGGTGTGACGGGGTAGGGCTTCGACCCCGCTCCGCACGGACGCGCCAGGACCCGCAATCAGGCGGCTCGGCGCTTCCTCTGCTTCTTGGGAATCGTGGTCAGGCCAAGCCTGAGCCCGAACGGTGTGAGCATCCGGTTCAGCGTCTCCTGGGTCGGATTGTGGCGGGGATGTATTGCGCGAAGGAGATTCGGGCTGGCCATGCCGATGCGTTCGGCGAACTCCTTGATGCCAATCGCGCGGATCACCGTGGCCAGGGCATCCTGGAGCGTCACGCCTTCCTCGAATGCGGCAATCAGGAACTCGCGAGCGAATACCGGATCCTCGAGATCCTGGCGCAATCCCACATTCCAATCGCGGCTACGACGTGCCATGTCTGGTTCCCCGCAAATATTCCGCCCAATGGGCCCGGGCTCCCATGATGTCCCTGCTCTGAGTGCTCTTGTCCCCACCGAGCAGTAGGAGGATGAGCTCGAGCCCCGCCTTGCCGAAGTAGAGGCGGTAGCCTGGTCCGAAGGGGATGCGAGCCTCCCAGACACCGCCCCCGACGGCCTTGTGGTCGCCAAGGTTTCCCATCTGGAATCGACGGACTCGTACCTGCACACGCGCCCTGGCTGTCAAATCCAGCCTGCGCAGCCAGGTGCGAAATGGGCTTTCGCCGTCGGGGGTGAGGTACTCCCGAACCGTCAGCCTCACCGCACCCTGAAAAGTATCACTTACGATATCATTGTCAAGCGTGAGCCGGCAGTGCCAGGGTGTCGCTGTCCGCGGCCCGGGGGAGTCTGGCGAGCTCGCGGAATCGCGGTCGGTCTCAGCGCCGATGCGACGAGGCGCCCGGCCCGCAGGTGGACCAGGCGCCTCGCTCGAGACGTGCAGACAGCCGGAAACCCCTACTTCTTCGCCGTCCACTCCGCCACCAGCTTCTCGGTGGCCGCGGTGTCCACCGGCGGCTTGGCCGCCTTGCCGGCCTCGATCGCCTTCTTCGCGGCCGCGATGGCCTCGACCTTCTTGCCGTCCTTGGCGAGCCAGCGGGCATTGAGGGAGAGGTTGGCGTGGTTCGGTTGGGCCGCGATCGACCTCTCGAGCCATGCGGCGCCCTCGGCCAGCGCCACTGAATTATCGAAGCACCATGTCGCGGCCCGCAGTGAGTTGCGCCAGGCGTCGCGCTCGGCGATCGTGATCTCCTTGCGGGCGCTGGCGAGCACGAGCGCGTTCAAGTCGATCGTGATCGGCACGGCGAGACGCAGCCGCTGCCAGCGGAGCACCAGGCTGCCCGAGTTCGGCGTGAGATCCTCGAATCCGAGCCACATCCACTCTGTGTGCGACTGCGTCGTGTCGGCGGTCGCGGTCACGCGCAGCGCGTCCTGCTTCGGGTCGTGGTTCGAAGCGCCCTGCAGATCCTTCTGGCCGCTGAAGATCACCGTCCACTCACCGCGACGCGGGATGGTGAGGATGCTGTACTTGCCGGCCGGCAGCTTCTTTCCCGCCACCGTGATGGTGTCGCTGACCGTCAGGCTGTTGGCCTCGTTGGCGCCGGTCCGCCAGGTCGAATCGTAGGGGACCAGCCCGCCCCAGATCACGCGGCCCTTCACGCCCGGACGGCTGTAGGTGAGGGTGAAGTTCGTCAGCCCGATGGTCTGGCTGACCGAGGCGCTCGGGCTCGGCCGAGGAGGGGTGAACTCGGCGCGCGCCGCGGAGGCCCCGAGGAAGATCGTGAGCAATGCGGCGGGGAGGGTGCGTGAGAGTCGTCGCAGGTTCATCGGTCGAGTCTCCGTCAGCGAGGGTTGCAGGATGGGTCGCCCCGGGGGTCGCCCTCGGAGCGCGTGGGAAGGTGGGCAGACTATCAGATGGGCGGGCAGATGCGCGGGTTGCCGCCAGCCTCGGCCCTCGGGTACGCTTCCCCCGACTCCACACCCCACTAGAGGAGAGCCCCGCATGGCGACGGTACGCACCCCGGCCACCACGCCCGCCCGCTACCACGGCCTGACCCCGGACGAGCTGATCGGGCTCTACCGCACGATGGTCACCTCGCGCCGGATGGACGACGAGGAGATCCGGCTTAAGAAGCTGAACCTCACCTTCTTCCAGATCTCGGGCGCCGGCCACGAGGCGGTCCTGGCCGCCGCGGGGAAGCTCCTGCGCCCCGGCTACGACTGGTTCTATCCCTACTACCGGGACAGGGCGCTGTGCCTCCAGCTCGGCATGACCCCGAAGGAGATGCTCCTGTCGGCGGTGGCCGCCGAGGACGACCCCAACTCGGGCGGGCGCCAGATGCCGAGCCACTGGGGCCACAAGGGGCTCAACATCGTCTCCCAGAGCAGCCCGACCGGGACCCAGTTCCTCCAGGCGGTCGGCGCTGCCGAGGCGGTCGTCAAGTACAAGGACTTGGAGGGCGATCACCCCGCGCTGCGCGGCCGCGCCCATGGCGACGAGGTGGTGCTGGTCACCGCCGGCGACGGCACCACCAGCGAGGGCGAGTTCTGGGAGGCCATGAACAGCGCCTCCAACCTCAAACTGCCGGTGGTGTTCCTGATCGAGGACAACGGCTACGCCATCTCGGTGCCGGTCGAGGTGCAGACCGCGGGCGGCAATGTCGCCACCCTGGTCAAGAACTTCCCGAACCTGTTCTGGGTGGGAGAGATCAACGGCTCCGACCCGGTCGAATCCTATGGTGTGCTCAAGGAGGCGATTGCCCACTGCCGCGCCCGCAAGGGCCCGGCGTTCGTGCGCGCGATGGTCACGCGGCCCTACTCGCACTCGATGTCGGACGACGAGTCCAAGTACAAGGCGAAGTCCGATCGGGAGGCGGAAGCGCAGCGTGATTGCCTCGCCACCTACGCCCGGTTCCTGGTCGAGGAAGGGCTGATCGACGAGGCGGGGCTCGAGCGGCTCCACGGTGAGGTGCAGGCCGAGGTGCGGCGCGCGAGCGACGAGGTGCAGCCCAGCCGGCAGCCGGACCCCAAGCGCGTGCTGGAGTTCGTCTTCTCGCCCGACGTCGATCCCTCGTCGGAGCGTTTTGCGGTCGCGCCGCGGATCGAGCAGCCGGAGCAGCAGGAGACGCTGCTCCAGCTGATCAACTACTGCCTGCGCGACGAGATGAAGCGCGACCCGCGCATCATCGTGTTCGGCGAGGATGTGGCCGACGCTTCGTACGAGCACGTGCTCGACGAGGCCAAGGGCAAGGGCGGCGTGTTCGGGGTGACCTGGGGTCTTCAGAAGCTGCACGGCGGCAAGCGCGTCTACAACTCGCCGCTCGCCGAGGCCAATATCGTGGGCCGTGCGATCGGGCTCGCGACGCTGGGCCTGCGCCCGGTGGTCGAGATCCAGTTCTTCGACTACATCTGGCCGGCGATGATGCAGATCCGCAACGAGCTTTCGAATCTAAGGTGGCGCTCGAACAACGCCTTCTCAGCCCCGGTCATCATCCGCACCGCCTACGGTGGCTACCTCCAGGGCGGTGCGCCCTATCACAGCCAGTGCGGCGAGAGCATCTTCGCCCATTGTCCGGGGCTCCGCGTCGTCATCCCGAGCACCGCCATGGACGCGAACGGCCTGCTGCGCACGGCGCTGCGTTGCGAGGACCCGGTGCTGTTCCTCGAACACAAGCACCTCTACCGCCAGCCCTACGCCAAGTCGCCGTATCCGGGCCCCGACTACACCGTGCCGTTCGGCAAGGCACGCGTGGTGCGCGAGGGGGACGACGTCACCCTCGTGACCTACGGGGCGCTGGTCCAGCGCAGCGTCCTCGCCGCGCAGGAGGCCGCCGAGCAGGGGATCGAGACCGAGATCCTCGATCTGCGCACCCTCCAGCCGCTCGACTTCGAGAGCATCGCGCGCTCGGTGAAGAAGACCGGACGTGTCATCGTCGCGCACGAGGATACGATGTTCTGCGGCTACGGCGCCGAGGTCGCGGCGAAGATCGCCGCCGAGTGCTTCATGGACCTGGATGCCCCGGTGCGGCGAGTCGCGGCGCTCGACTGCATGGTCGCCTACGCGCCGACCTCCGAGGAGCACATCCTGCCGCAGAAGGGCGACCTGCTGAAGGCGATCGCGGACATCGCCGCGTTCTAGCGGGTCGCACATGCAGGTTCCTGGCACCGCCCGACTGTCGCAGGGCTCGCGTGGGTGGGCTGACTATCCCGCGGCGATCTCGCGGCGTATCAGAGCAGGTGGCACGGATGAGGAGTCGCAAGTTCGCCTCGGCGTCCAGACTGGCGGTGCGCATGCTCTCGGGCCATCTCGATACGCCGGGTTTCTGGCGGGGCGATCGGGATTGCAGAGCGGGATACTGGTAGTTCCCAGGACATTTCGAGGGTCGGAGGGGGCAATACTTGACCAAGGCTGAGACCAAGGGGCCTCGCTTCGTTCGTTACTTCGGCCCCGTGGTCGAGGTGTTGAAGGAGCTTGGCGGATCCGGGACGCCTGACGAAGTCCGGGCAATGGTTGCCTCGCGCCTTGCCATCTCCGAACAGGAGCAAGGCGAGCAGCTGCCGAGCGGCTCCTCCCGTTTCGACAATCAGGTTGCCTGGGCACGCTTCTACCTTACTCGGGCAGGTCTGCTCGACTCATCGCGCAGGGGCATCTGGAGTCTCACCGAGAAGGGTCGGGCGACCACGCTGTCGCACGCCGCTGCTCTCCAGATCATGAAGGATCTCCACAAGGTCTTTGCCGAGGAGCGAAACGCTCAGCCTACACTGACCGAGACCGCGGGGCCGTTGGAGGAGTCTTCGCCGGAAGCCGCGGCTGCGGCCCAGGCCCCCTTGAATCACCGCGCGGGCCTCCTTGCGATTCTCAGGACGCTGCCGGCCTCCGGCTTCGAGCGCCTGTGCCAAAGGCTGCTTCGGGAGTCTGGCTTCCAGAACGTGACTGTCACCGGCCGTTCCGGAGACGGCGGTCTCGATGGGAATGGTGTTGTTGAGGTCAACGCCTTTGTGAGCTTTCGCGTCCTCTTCCAGTGCAAGCGCTACAGCGGTGCAGTAGCGCCCGCACAGGTCCGGGACTTCCGGGGCGCTATGCAGGGGCGAGCTGACAAAGGCATCATTCTGACAACCGGCACCTTCACGGCCGAAGCCCGCCGCGAAGCCGTTCGGGACGGTGTACCACCAATTGAGCTGGTTGATGGCGAGAAGCTGCTCGACATGTTCGAGAAGCTCGAGCTCGGCCTGAAGCCGCGAGCTTCGTTTGACATCGACGACACCTTTTTCGAAGACTTTCGGAAGTGAGGAGCCGGCGAACAACCAGATGCAGCTGACGAGCGGCGGTTTGCCTGACGTGGCGCGCGGGTCGTTCTTGAGTCGCCGCTCGCAGCTGATCTGCATGTTAGCCCACACACAGAATTGAAGACATGCTCCTTGGCCGATAGCACATCTCGCCCCCGGGGGGTACGATGACCGTAGGAGGAAGCCCATGACCGGTGTTCTCGAGAACAAGCTCAAAGCGATAGCCGAAGTCTGCGTGCGCCATGGTGTGGTTCGATTGGACGCTTTCGGCTCGGCACTTCGCGACGACTTCAGACCGCACGAGAGCGACTTGGATCTGCTGGTCGAGTTCGCGCCGATGGAGCCATATGCTCGGGTTGACGCCTACTTCGGCATGTTGGAAGAACTCAGGGCTTTATTGGGGCTGGAGGTAGATCTGGTGATGGCGGGGGCGGTTAAGAACCCGTACATCGCCCGCGACATTGAGCGCACGAGGCGCATGCTGTATGCCGCGTGACGCGCGCGCCTACCTCTCCGACATTGTCGAGTCATGCGACGCGATCACCATGGCGGTCCAGGACCTCGATCTCGCCCGGTATCTGGGCAGCCGCCTCGTCCGCTCGTCGGTCGAACGCGAGTTCATCATCATCGGAGAAGCCGCCGCGGCGCTCGCCCGGTTCGCGCCGGAGATCTTTGATGCAATCACGCGGGCGCGGCGAATCGTGGACTTCCGAAATCAGCTCACTCACGAATACCCAGCCGTCGACGACGCTCTCGTCTGGGCGGTTGTCGAGCATGATGTGCCAGTGCTTCGCCGCGAGTGTGCGGCGCTCATCCAAAGCGCCGCTCCCGCAGACGATGCGGGCTAACAACGGCATGCAGCAGACGGCGCTTCGCGCCTCAGCCGCTGCCGAACGTTGGGCTGGCCAAGCGTGAGGGAGTCGGCGAAAGGGTCCGCGTCCTGGCCATGGGCTTGAAGGACCGAGATCGGCTGTTTGTCGCCGGAAGGGAGTTGAAGCCATGAGAATGATGAGTCTGGCCGAGGTCAAGGCCAAGCTGAGCGCCTTCTTGCAGGAAGCCGCACCCGGCGAGAAGTCGTCACGCAGACGGGCTGCCATGCAACCGCTTGCACCCGGCGGCGGGCGCGAATCGAGCGCCCGTAGCAGTGACGGCAA
Source organism: uncultured bacterium (assembly GCA_964405235.1). Lineage (GTDB taxonomy): Bacteria > Eisenbacteria > RBG-16-71-46 > RBG-16-71-46 > RBG-16-71-46 > WS-11. The sequence goes on from CAYONG010000272.1 coordinate 16,133, forward strand.
GCGCGCCGCCCACCGCGGGTGAAGCGGCGCGTTATGGTCGGGTTGGGCCATGGGCTGTCTGTCAGCGCCGGTCGGATGACGATCGAGATTGTCTTCCACCCCGCCGGGGACGGCCCCTGCGCCTGCCATAGACCGTGCCCGTGACAGTGGCGGCTCCCGCGGGTCTCCATCGCGCGATGGGCCTCGGCGACACCGCGCTGTTCCTGGTGGTGGCGGTGGCGAGCCCGCGCTGGATCGCCGCCGCCGCGGTGGCGGGGCCGAGCGCGCTCATAATCTGGCTGATCGCGCTCGCCACCTTCTTCGTCCCGCTCGCGTTCACCGTGCTCGAGCTCTCCTCGCGCTTTCCCGAGGAGGGCGGCATCTACGTGTGGACGAGGCACGCGTTCGGCGAGTTCGCGGGCTTCATGACCGGCTGGATGTACTGGGCGAGCAACCTGGTGTTCTTCCCGGGGCTGCTCTACTTCACGGTGAGCAACGCGCTGCTAATCGCAGGGGGGCGCGGTGCGGCCCTCGCCGCCGACCCGGCCTGGCTCATCGGCCTGTCCCTGCTGGGGCTCGCGGTGGCGCTCGCCTTGAACCTGGTCGGGTTGGGCGTCGGGAAGTGGCTGCATAACGCGGGCGCGATCGCCACCTGGGTGCCGGTCGTGATGCTGATCTTGGTCGCCGGCGCGGTGTGGTCGCGCTCGGGCCCGGCGACCACGTTCTCCCTCGCCGCGATGGTGCCGGCGACCGGGCTCAGGGACATCCTGTTCTGGTCCACGATCGCCTTCGCCTTCTCGGGGCTGGAAGCCGCCTCGATGCTGGGCGGTGAGATCGCTGACGCCCGCGTCACCCTCCCGCGCGCCATCCTGCTCTCAGGCGCCATGATCGTCGGCATCTACGTGCTCGGGACCGCGTCGGTGCTGGTGGCGCTCCCGCCCGGCGAGGTGAGCGCGCTGCAGGGCATCGTGCAGGCGATCGAGCGGGCGGGTGGCGCGTTCGGGTTGCCGGCCGCGGGTGCGCTGGCCGCGGCGTTCCTCACTCTCAGCAATGTCGGCTCGGTCGGGGCCTGGCTGACCGCCAGTGCGCGGCTGCCGTTCGTCGCCGGCCTCGACCGCCACCTGCCGCCCGCCTTCGCCCGGCTCCACCCGCGCTGGGGGACGCCGGTCTTGGCGCTCGTGATCCAGGCCGTCGGATCCGCGGTATTCATCGTGCTCGGACAGGCCGGCACCACCGTCAAGGGCGCCTACGAAGCGATGGTGGGCATGGCGGTGATCATCTACTTCCTGCCCTACCTGCTCATGTTCGCCGCGCTCATCCGGCTGCAGCGCGAGCCGGCCGGCCCCGATGTGCGCAGGGTGCCGGGAGGGCCCAAGGTGGCGGTGTTCCTCGCGATGCTGGGGCTCGCGACCACCACGGTCTCGATCGGACTCGCGCTCCTGCCGCCGGCCGGGTCGCCGGCCCCCGCGATCGCGGTGCTCAAGGTGGCAGGCTCGAGCGTGGTCCTGGTTGCGCTCGGCGCGGCGCTCTATCTGCGCGGGAAGGCGAGGCGGTCCGCGACCGCGTGAGCGATTTCTTCGCCGTGGTTCATCGTCCAACTTTTCTCAGCTCGCCGACGGGTCCCGGCTCCAGTCGCCACTCGCTCCCGGCCGCGGCCTCGACCCGGCGCCAGTCGAGGTAGAGCGGCACGTAGCCATGGCCGGCCCAGCGGGCCAGGTGGTCGCGCGCGTGTGGGCCACCGCCCGCGTTGCCGGGCGGCAGCACGCACAGCGAGGATTCCGCGACCGCGAGATCCACGAGGTGGCGCCAGACCGGTCCGTGGGTGAAGACCGTGTTCCACGGGAGCGACGAGCGCCCGACCGACACGGTGCTCTGGTCACCGTCGGCCGGAAGCGGCGGCGGCATGAGCGTGGAATCGCGCCAGGCGAGCGCGTGACGGAAGCGTGCGCGATGGGCCTTGCCCCAGGTCCAGCCCGCCAGGTCCGGGCCGAGGTGCTTCGCAAGCTCGGCGTGCGCCAGGTTGAGCGCCTCGGTCGCCGCCACCGCCGCGCGCTCCGGCGCCTCGCTCCCGGGGGCGCGCAATGCCTCGGGGGCGCGACCGTCGAGGGCCGCGGCCGCGAGCATCGGCACGCCTTCCAGCCGCGAGCGTCGCTGGAGCGCGCCGAGCCATGCACGGAAGAGGGTGGGGGCCACGCGGTCGCGTCGGGCGGTAAAATCCCATGCGCGCAGCGTGTCGAGCGCCGCGCGGACGCGAGGCGACTGGCTCGCGGCGAGCGAGTCGGCGCAGCGCAGCAGAAGCGGAAGGAACCGCCCGGCACCGCGCGAGTAAAGATCGTTCTGGACGCTGCGCATGTCGGCGAGTGTCATGCTGGCGTCGCCGGCCAGCCGCTGCGAAATGCGTGCAGCCCGGTCCTGCATGAAGTGGTAGCGGTGGAACGGCTCCGGGTAGGGCGGGCCGATCGGGAGATTGTTGCCGTTGACGACGAAGTCGTCGGGTCCCAGCTCCCAGCGGGGCAGATCGTCGGGCGCGATCAGCCCCTGCCATTCGTGCCGGTCGTCGCCGGGCAGCACGCCCGCCGCCGGCTCGAATCCGCGCCGCGGCAGGGCGCCCGCCACCTGGTAGATGACGTGGCCTGCTCTGTCGGCCGCGACGAAGTTGTGGGTCGGCGTGACCTGTGTGCGGACCGCGGCGGCCAGCTCGGCCGCGCTCGTCGATCGCTCGAATCCGAGCAGGCGGGCAAGCGTGACCGCGTTGTCGTCCCCCGCCCAGCGGACGCTCAAGGCCAGCCCCAGCTTGCGGTCGTACGACAGCACCGGCCCGTGGGGCGTGTAGCGCCGCTTGCGGCCGGGGGGCGGGATCGGCAGCACGTTGAGCACGCGATAGCGCATGGCGAACGGGGCTTCGACGATCGGCGCCCATCCGCCCCGCCAGCGCACCTTGCGTCCGTCGCGCGAGAGCGTGTCGGCGTAGACGTCCATCACGTCGGCGCTGAGCGCGGTGAGGCCCCAGGCGCAGACCTCGTTGCGGCCACTCACGATCAGGGGGAGTCCCGGCACCGCCGCGCCGGCAGCCTCCAGCACGCCGGGCACGCTCAGGTGCACCACGTGCAGCGGACTCGGGGCGCCGAGTGGGAGATGGGGATCGTTCGCGAACAGCGGGGCTCCGCTCACGCTGCGGCCCGGGCCGACCGCGAAGATGTTGCTCGCCTTCTCGTCGGGATCGCGTGTGGCCGGATCGAGCCAGCCCGCGACGGTCCTCTGCGCCTCGTCGAGGAGCGCGCCGGTCCGGGTGCCCCCGTGCCACGGGCTGCCCGGCAGCGTCGGGCGCCCCGTGTGGCCGTGGAGCCGCTCCGCCACGCTGTCAGGGATGCTCGGGACGGTCATGTCCCGCTCGTAGCGCTGGCGGCCGACGACCCACGTCATGCCGCGCTCCCGGATGTCGCCCGCCTCGTCCAGCTCGGGCAGGTCCAGGTCGAGCAGCATCCCCTGCGCGAGCAGCACCAGGTAGGCGTTCTCGGCGCGCCACTCCGGCGGACGCCGGCCGAGGCGGAGGAACTCGGCCGGCCAGGGGGCGCGCCCCTCCCGGCAGAGCGCGATGCAGGCGTTGATGCCCGCCGCGTAGCGCTCGAGTGGCTCGCGCACGGCGGGGTTCTCTCGCTCGCGGGCCCAGATGCGTTCGGCACGCTCACGGATCTGAAAGAGCTGGGCCCCTCCGTCGGCGTTGAGCGAACGGTTGCCGAACCACTCCCAGAGCGTGCCGCTCGCTGCGCGGCGGGTGTGCTCGAGCTGCCACAAGCGATCCCGCGCGGTGACGAAGCCCCAGGCGAAGTAGAGATCGGCGAGGTTCTCGGCGCGCACGTGCTGGATGCCGGAGCGATCGGTGACGATCCGCACGGTTCGCGAGAGGCCGGGGATCGCGATCACCTGGTCGCTCGCCGCGGGAGCAGGCGCCGCCGCGGTGCCGGGTCGCGCGAGACCGCCCAACACCACGAGGAGAGGGACGAGGAGTGCGGTCCGGGGGCGGAGCATCGCGCGGAATCTGACACCGGCCGCCGGTTCCGTCCAGGCGGCGGTTCCGCTGTCGGTTCGCCCGTCAATCTGTCGCACCGTCATGCCAAGTTGTCCGGCGGCCTGCCGAAAGTCGCCCTCCACGATGCCCGGCGCCCGGTGCCCCGGTAAGGGAGCCCGTCCGCCGGGCTGCGCCCGCCCGGAGGTGGCTGCGGATAAATCGTTTGGCCAACCGCCATGCGGGGGGGCCGGGAGAACATGCCGGCCCAAACCGGGACCCTCCTGGCATCCGACGCTGGCGTGTGAATTGCGTCCAGGGGAGGACTCTTCCCTTTCGGAAAGGAGCCGTCGCGATGAGTGGGATCGGAGTGATGGATGTTCCCAAGCGGAGCCCGATCGGTAAGGAATACGTCGCTTCACTCATGAACAGCATTCGGGCCAAGAACCCGAACGAGCCGGAGTTTCACCAGGCGGTGCAGGAGGTCGTTGAGTCGTTGAGCCCGGTGTTCGAGCGGCATCCCGAATACCGGGCGGCCCGGATCCTCGAGCGGATGGTCGAGCCCGAGCGGGTGCTGATGTTCCGCGTGCCCTGGGTGGACGACCGTGGCGAGGTCCAGGTCAACCGCGGGTTCCGGATCCAGATGAACAGCGCGATCGGCCCCTACAAGGGGGGGCTGCGCTTTCATCCGTCCGTCAACCTGGGCATCCTCAAGTTCCTCGCCTTCGAGCAGGTATTCAAGAACTCGCTCACCACGCTGCCCATGGGTGGCGGCAAGGGCGGCTCCGACTTCGACCCCAAGGGCAAGAGCGACCACGAGGTCATGCGGTTCTGCCAGAGCTTCATGATCGAGCTGTCGCGTCACATCGGTCCCGACACCGACGTGCCGGCCGGTGACATTGGCGTCGGTGGCCGTGAGATCGGTTTCCTGTTCGGGCAGTACAAGCGCCTGCGTAACGAGTTCTCCGGCGTGCTCACGGGCAAGGGCCTCGGCTGGGGCGGTTCGCTCATCCGGCCCGAGGCGACCGGCTACGGATGCGTTTACTTCGCCGCCGAGATGCTCAAGGCGCGCGGGCAGAGCCTCGAAGGCAAGACCTGCCTGGTCTCGGGCAGCGGCAACGTGTCGCAATACACGGTCGAGAAGCTGCTCGACTTCGGCGCGCGGCCGGTGTCCCTCTCGGACTCGGACGGGATGATCCACGATGCGCACGGGATCGACCGCGAGAAGCTGGCGTGGGTCATGGAGCTCAAGAACGCCCGCCGCGGACGCATCAAGGATTACGCGGAGAGCTTCAAGAGCGCCAGATTCGTCCCGTTCAACGCCCAGCTCGATTACAATCCGCTGTGGGACATCAAGGCCGACTGTGCCTTCCCGAGCGCGACGCAGAACGAGATCAACGCTCGGGATGCGGCCAACCTGGTCAAGAACGGCGTCAAGCTGGTGGCCGAGGGCGCCAACATGCCGACCACGCTGGACGGCGTGAAGGTGTTCCTCGACGCGGGTCTATTTTACGGGCCCGCGAAGGCCGCCAACGCGGGCGGCGTGGCCACGTCCGGCCTCGAGATGTCGCAGAACAGCATGCGGCTCGCCTGGACGCGCGAAGAGGTGGACGATCGGCTGCACAAGATCATGATCGCCATCCACAGCGCCTGCGCCGAGACCGCACAGAAGTACGGAGCGCCCGGCAACCTGGTGGTCGGCGCCAATATCGCCGGCTTCCTCAAGGTCGCCGACGCGATGATGGACCAGGGGCTGGTCTGATCCACCGGTCCCGATGATCGCGGCGCGGGGCGGAGTCGATCCGCCCCGCGCCGTCGTTCGCGGAGGCACGCCGATGACGAGTGTGGACGCCCCGCGCGTCGCGCCCGGCGAGGGGGATCCCTTCCAGGCGTTTCAGGACCTGATGCCCTACCGGGTCCAGGACATCCTGCTGGTCGCCAGCCTCTACGACTCGTTCACGCTCCAGGAGGACGGCCGGCTCAACGAGCTGATCCTCGGCGAGTTCCTCGAGCTGAGCCTGCACCACACGCCGGGGCTAGTCCACGTCGCGAGTGCAGCCGAGGCGCTCGCGATGGCCCGCGCCCAGCGGCGCTTCAACCTCATCATCACCGCGCTCGACCCGGGGGACATGGACGCCGCCGAGCTGGCCCGCGAGGTCAAGCGGGCGGGCCTCGACGTGCCGGTCGTCGTGCTCGCGTACAACAACGACGAGCGCAAGGAGTTCATCGCCCGGCACGACGTGTCGGACATCGAGCGCATCTTCCTGTGGCAGGGGAACGCGCGCATGCTGGTGGCGATCGTCAAGTGTGTCGAGGACGCGCGCAACGTGGCCCACGACACCGCGACGGCCGGCGTCGGGGTGATCCTGGTCGTTGAGGACAACGTCCGCTACTACTCGTCGTTTCTGCCCACGATCTACACCGAGCTCCTGAGCCAGTCGGAGCGCTGCATCAGCGAGGGGATCAACCTCTCGCACAAGCTGGTCCGCCTTCGCGCCCGGCCGAAAATCCTCCTGTGCTGCAGCTTCGAGGACGCCTGGGTGATGCTCAATCGTTACCGGGGGCATCTCCTCGGGCTCATCTCCGACATCCAGTTCCCGCGCGCGGGGGTGCCGGCGCCCGAGGCCGGTTTCGACCTGGCCCGCATGGCGCGCGAGGCCGTGCCGGACCTCCCGATCCTGCTCCAGTCCAGCAAGCCCGAGTACGCCGCGCGCGCCCGCGCCATGGGGGCTTCGTTCCTCCGCAAGGGGTCGGAGACGCTGCTGGCGGACCTGCGGCGGTTCATGGTCGACCACTTCGCCTTCGGCGATTTCGTCTTTCGCACCCCGGAGGGTGTCGAGGTCGCCCGCGCCCGCGATCTCAAGGCTTTGGAGGAGTTGCTCCACACCGTGCCGGCCGAGAGCATCGGCTACCACGGGGAGCGCAATCATTTCTCGCGCTGGTTCATGGCGCGCACCGAGTTCGCCCTCGCGCACAAGCTGCGACCGCGCCGGGTCTCCGAGTTCGCGAGCCTCGAGCACCTGCGGCGCGACCTGATCGAGTCGATCGCCGAGTACCGGCGCGAGCAGAGCGACGTGATGGTGGGCGACTTCGACCGCAACGCCTTCGACCCATCCGGGGGCTTCCTGATCCGCATCGGCGGCGGTTCGCTGGGCGGCAAGGCCCGCGGGCTCGCCTTCGTGCGCTTCCTGCTCAACCACCACCGGGTCGCCGACCGCTTCCCGGGCGCGCGGATCGCCGTCCCGCCGGCGGTCGTGCTCGCGACCGACGTCTTCGACCGATTCATGGCCGACAACCTCCTGCTCGACTTCGCGTTCTCCTGCCGGGACGATGACGAGCTCCTGCGCCGCTTCCTGGCCGCCTCGCTGCCGTCCGACGTCGTGCAGGATCTCATCGCCTTCCTGGACGCGGTCCACTGGCCGCTCGCGGTGCGCTCCTCGAGCCTGCTCGAGGATTCACAGTTCCAGCCGTTCACCGGGGTCTATGAGACGTTCATGCTCCCGAACAACCAGGTTGGGATGCGCGAGCGGCTCGAGGCGCTCCTGCAGGCGGTGAAGCGCGTCTACGCCTCGACCTTCACATCGCACACGAAGGCCTACCTGCGCGCGACGCCCTACCGCCTGGAGGAGGAGAAGATGGCGGTCATCCTCCAGAGGGTCGTGGGGGCCGCCCATGGCGACCGCTTCTATCCGGACTTCGCGGGGGTGGCGCGCTCGTGGAACTTCTATCCGCCGCCGGACCTCCGGCCGGAGGATGGCGTGGCGGCGGTGGCGCTGGGGATGGGCCGCACCGTGGTGGCCGGGGAGCGGTGCCTGAGCTTCTGCCCGCGTTATCCGCGGCATCCGCTCCATTCTTCGGCGCTCGAGGACGTGCTGGCCAACTCCCAGCGCAGCTTCTGGGCCCTCGATCTGCGGGGAGGCGGCCAGGCTCCGGATCCGGAGCAGGAGGCTCGCGAGACGCGCTACGGCCTCGAGGTCGCAGAGGCGGACGGCACGCTCGCCGCGCTGGGCTCGACCTACTCGGGAGAGAACCAGGCGATCTACGACGGCCTGGCGCGGCCGGGCGCCCGGCTCGTCACGTTCGCCCCGGTGCTCAAGCACGACCTCTTCCCGCTTGCCGGGATCCTCTCGCTCCTGCTCGAGATCGGGGCCCGCGGTATGAACCGCCCGGCCGAGATCGAGTTCGCGGTGCGGCTCGGCGCGGCACCTGGGAGCCGGGCGGAGTTCGGCTTCCTGCAAATGCGCCCCCTGGTCCTCTCGCGCGAGACCGAGGCGCTGGACGTGGACGAGATCCGCCCCGAGATTCTGCTCTGTCGCAGCCCGCGGGTGCTCGGGAACGGTCGCGTCGACGGACTTCACGACCTCGTGGTCGTGGATTTCCACGGCTTTGATCGCGCGCGCAGCCGGGAGGCCGCGCGGGAGATCGCGCGCATCAACGCCGGGTTGATCGCCGAGGGCCGGCCCTACCTGCTCATCGGGGTGGGGCGCTGGGGGTCCACCGATCCCTGGCTGGGCATCCCGGTGACCTGGGACGAGATCGCGGGGGCGCGCGTCATCGTCGAGACCGGGTTTCGCGACTTCCGCGTCGCGCCCTCCCAGGGCAGTCATTTCTTCCAGAACCTGACGTCGTTCCAGATCGGCTTTTTCTCGGTGAACGGCGACGACGGCGAAGGCTCGGTGGACTGGGAGTGGATCGCCGCTCAGCCGGCGGAGGGCCGGCCCGGCCTGGTGCGTCACCTGCGCTTTGCCGACCCGATCGTCGCCAAGATGAACGGCCGGCGCGGCGCGGGCATCATCTACAAGCCCGGCGCGAGCCCCGACTAAATGGCTTCGCCTGATTCGGCCATGGACCCGAGGCGGAGGTTCGGGGGCACCCGACGAGCGGGGCCGCGAAGCGGGGTCCCCGCGACGGAGGGTGACCCCCGAACCGCAGCCGAACATTGCCGAATCAGGCGAAGCCATTTAGGCTGCCGCCACGGCGGCGGCGGGCCGTGCTAACCTGCCCGCCTGTGAGCCCGACCACGAGTCACACCGAGCCATTCGCCGTCGGCCTCGACCTGGGCGGCACCGACCTCAAAGCCGCGCGCGTCTTCTCCGACGGGCGCATCGAGGGTTTCGGCAAGCGCCCCTCGCGCGCCGCAAAGAGCGCCGAGGGGCCGCTGGAGGCGATCGCCGAGGCGGTCGAGGAGCTGACCGGCGGCCGGCCCGGCGATCTGGTGGGCGTCGGCCTGGGCTCTCCCGGCGTGATCCATCCCGACACCGGAGCGCTGGTCGGCAACACGCCCCACTTCCATCACTGGGGCGCGTTCCCGTTTCGCGAGCGACTGGCCGCGCGCCTTGGCATGCCGCTGGCGATGGACAACGACGCCAATCTTGCCGCTCTGGCCGAGCACCGTCTGGGTGCGGCGCGCGGCGCCCGAGTCTCGATCACCCTCACCATCGGGACCGGCATCGGCGCGGGCATCATCGTGGCCGGGCGCGTGTTCCCTGGCGGCTGGGGCGGGGCGGGCGAGATCGGTCATCTGCCGCTCGGGCGCGGCGGCGCGACGTGCCGCTGCGGTGTTGCGGACTGCGTCGAACCGGAGGCATCGGGGAGTGGGCTCGGCGCACTGGCGCGCGCGTGGGGGATGGCGCCACCCGAGGCGCGTACCGTTTTCGCGGCCGCCGCCGCCGGGGATCCGCGCGCCCGCGCTGCGTTCGAGACCATGGCCGACCGGCTGGGGGCCACGATCGGAGCCGCCGTGAGCCTGATCAATCCCGAGGTGGTGGTGGTGGGCGGCGGAGTCGCCCAGGCCGGCGACGTGCTGATGGGACCGCTCCGTGAGGCAGTCGCCCGCTACACGATGGCCACGCACCGCGAGGGATTGCGCGTGGTGGCGGCGGCACTCGGCGAGCGGGCGGGCGTGGTGGGGGCGGGGCTCCTGGCCTGGGACACGCACGGGGCGGGCAATCGGCTGCCCGGCCCGCTCACGCGCTGAGCGACACCGTTTCGGCGGGCGGCCGTCGCGCGCCCACCGGCTCGCCGATCAGCGTAATGGGTGTCGCTCCGACGATGCGCACCATGCGCAGCGATCCGGCGGGCGACCCGTCGTCATCGAACACGACCGTCTTGAAGTGCGCGCTCTTGCCGAACAGCTGCCCGGCGCCGCGTTCGCTCGTGGGCGGTGCGCCGGGGCGGCCCGGGCGCTTTGCCGGTCCCTCGACCAGCACCTCGACCTCGCGCCCGATCATCCGGTCGTTGAGGGCGCCCGAGATCGACTGCTGCTGGGCGAGCAGGTGCTCGAGCCGCCGGCCTTTCTCGATCTCGCTGACGGTCTCGACCTGCCGAAACGCTTTGGTGTCGGGACGGGCCGAGTATTTGAAGAGGAACGCGCTGTCGTAGCGGACCTCGCGCATGTAGACGGCGGTCTGCTCGAAGTCAGCTTCCGATTCGCCCGGGAAGCCGACGATGATGTCGGTCGTGAGCGCGAGGCCCGGCACCGCCGCACGCAGGCGCGCGAGCACATTGCGGTACTCGGCCAGCGAGTAGGTGCGCCCCATCGCCTCCAGAATCGGGTCGGAGGCCGACTGGAGCGGCAGGTGGACCTGGGGGCAGACCTTCGCGCAGTCGGCGAACGCAGCGACTACGCGCTCGCTCATGTCGCTCGGGTGGGGAGAGGTGAACCGGATGCGCAGCAGGCCCTCGACAGTGTCCGTCGCCCGAAGCAGGTCCGCGAAGTCGTGCGTCCCGTCGTGATACGAGTTGACGGTCTGGCCGAGGAACACCACCTCGCGACAGCCGCCCGCCACCGCCGAGTGGACCTGCGCGATAAGCTCCGCCAGCGGCAGGCTGCGCTCGCGGCCGCGCGTGTAGGGCACGACGCAGTAGGTGCAGAACTTGTCGCAGCCGCGCTGCGCCGTGATCCATGCTCTCACGCCGCCGCCGCGCCGTGGCTCGAGGTCGCCGTAGGTCTCGTCGCGGTCCAGCCGCACGTCGGCCACCGGCTCCGAGGCGGCGCGCGCGAGCAGCTCCGGCAGCCGCCGGTAGCCGTCGGGACCCACGACCAGGTCGAGCACGCGGGCCTTGTCCAGCAGCCGCGCCCGCAGGTGCTGGGCCATGCATCCCGCCACGCCAACGATCAGCCCGGGGCGCTCCGACTTGAGCCGCGCGTAGTCGCCGAGGCGGCCGAGCACGCGCTGCTCGGCGTGCTCGCGGATGGCGCAGGTGTTGATGATGATCGCGTCCGCGTCCTCGGCGCGCTCGCTCAAGCTCATCCCGGCGCGCTCGAGCACGCCGGCCATGGTCTCGCTGTCGGCCACGTTCATCTGGCAACCGTAGGTCTCGATGAAGACGCGCATGTGGGCGCGAACGATAGCAGGGCGATCGTTCCGGCGGCAATGCGGTGCACGGCGGTGTGGCGGGGCCGTCGCAATGGCGGGCACCGCGGGCATGCGGTGGACCCGATTCACGCTGTTCCCGCCACCGGTGACCCGCTGTGGTTCAGTCCCCCGACAGACACGAGGGAGTCTGGTGTTCATGGTATGGACCGCGTATGCGATCCCTCCGCTGGCGGGGCGAGTTCGTCCGCGAGCGTGCCGCAGGTGCCGTCTGGCCCCCACAGCTCCTCCGGCACCTCGAGCTCGTCCAGCGGCATGATGAGGAAGACGTCGCCCACGGGGCGGGCTGGGTGGAGCTGCCCGACGCGCTGGCATGCAAGTACGCGAATGCCGGGTCTGCGGTATGACTACCGCATCAACCCGACGGGCCGACGGGTGATACGGAGCGTGGCCGCACAATTCGACCAGGTCCGTGCGCAGTCTCGAGCGAGGGTCGCAGCGCAGTCGGTTGCTTGCTGTCACAAAGTACTTTATAGTACAGGTTCGAGTGACCCGAGGCACATGCATAGAACCGACTGGAGGTTCCTTTGACCTTGCCCAGAATGATTAGGAAGCCAAGCGCCCTTGTTCCGGTAGCCATGTCCTTCGCCGCTCTCGCGACCGTTCTACTTCACCTCGCCAGGTTCGGCGGCGTCCGCGAGCCCGATGAAGGCAGTGCGGCGCACATCTGGCAGCTGCTTATGGCGGTACAGATACCGATCATCGCGTTCTTCGCGATCAAGTGGCTACTGCGGGCTCCGAAAGAGGCGCTGGCGGTGCTTGCGCTGCAAATCGGAGCTGTACTCGCAGCCCTTGCTCCCGTCTTCCTTCTCAAGCTCTGACGCGCCGGCGGTACTGGCTCGTTTGGCCTAACAACGCCATGAAGCAGCCGTCGTGGCCATCGCTCCAGCAGTCGGCCGCGGAGCACCCGGGCGAGGTGGGTGAGGCGCCGCGCGCCTTGACCGCGCTCGCGGCGCTCGGCCACACTCGCGGCCCTGCGCCCCACGGAGGATCCATGCCCAGCCGGCCGTCCCGAAAGCTCGCCACGTTCCCCAACCCCAGCCCGCGACGCGAGTACGTCATCCGTCACGAGTGCCCCGAGTACACCGCACTGTGTCCGGTCACGGGCCAGCCCGATTTCGGGACGGTGGTGGTGGTTTACGCTCCCGACCGGCGCTGCATCGAGCTCAAGTCGCTCAAGCTCTATCTGTGGTCGTTCCGCGACGAAGGCCACTTCTTCGAGCAGGTCACCAACCGGATCCTCGATGACCTGGTGAAGGCGTGCCGCCCGCGCTGGATGACGGTGATCGGGAGATTCAACGTGCGCGGGGGGATCGGGACCACGGTGGTGGCCCGCCATCCCGCGGGCGGCGGCGCAACACCGCCCGCTGGACGTGCCCGGGCGGCGGGCCGATCCCGACCGGCGTCCCGCGCGCCCCGTCGGCGGTGAGCACCGCGCGGGCGGCGCTCGCGGCACCGGCTCATGCGACGCGTACCCGGCCCCCCCGGACATGGCCGGCCATGGGCTGGCCGCCCTGGACCCAAGGCCCTACGATGGCCGGGCCGCCGGTACCGCGACTGGCCGCGTCTGTCATCCGATCGGGCCTCGGAGCCGTCCCAGTACAACCCGGCGGCCCGGTCTGCGTAGAAGCGGGGGAGGAGCCGCCATGATGATGCCGGGACGCCCGACGGAGCCCGTCGAGCCGCGATGAACTCGTTCCGCCTGCTGGCGACCCTCAATCTCTGCCTCGGGGGATTGGTCTTCCTTCTCGGCCTCCTCATCCTGCGCGAGAACCCGCGCCAGCGGCTCAACCGCGTGGTCGCGCTCATGCTCTTCTTCGGAGGATTCGGCTCGATCCTCGCGGCGATGAGCTTTCTCAATGCGGGCCCTTTGGGGACCGCCGCCGCCGGCTCGGCTCAGCGCTCGGTCCAGAACTTCTCCTATCTCTGGGAGTTTTTCTTCCCGACCCTGTTCCTGTTCGCGAGCCTGTTCCCCGAAGAGCGCGGCTTCACCCGGCGCGGGGCGGGCATCCCGTGGCTGCGATTCGCCCCCAACTTCGAGACGTTGGTCTACGCACCGCACGCGGTCCACTTCGTCGTCGCGCTCCTGCTGGCCCTGGCGCCGCCGTCGTTCGCGTTCACGGTGCCGGATTCCATGCGGGCACTGGCGCCGCTGGCGGGCCTGGCGAGCCTCTTGCTCCAGGTGTTCCTCGCCATCCATCGCTCGTTGTTCTCGCTCGTGAACCTGGGGTTCGGCATCGCCGCGATCGCGTTGCTCATCGGCAGCTACCGTCGGATGCGGGCGCGCCGCCTGCGCCAGCAGTTGCGTGCGATCGGGCTAGGTCTCGCCACCTGCCTGCTCCTCTACAGCCTGGGCTCGCTGTTCCCGGCCCTGCTCAACGTGACCATCTCGGAGTGGGCGCGCTCGGCCCTCACGGTCGCCGCGCTCACCGTGGGCTCGGGTTCGATCGCGTATGCCATGGTCCGGCACAAGTTCCTCGACGCCAAGCTGCTCGCGCGGCGCGGCATCCTCTATGGCATCGCTTCGGCCACCCTGGTCGGCATCTATCTCACCGTGGTCACACGGCTCAACCAGGCGCTCACCCAGATCTCGGGGGTGGATTCGCGCGTCATCGAGCCGGTGTTCCTGATCGTGGCGCTGATCGTGTTCCAGCCCGCGATCTCTTGGCTGGAGGAGATCCTCGACCGCCTGCTTCTGCGCGACCCCGGCGACTATCGAAACGTCTTGCGCAACCTGGGGCGCGAGTTGCAGACCACCATCGAGCTCGAAGATCTCCTGACGCGCTCGATCCGCACCATCTCCGAGGCGCTGTTGCTGCGCACCGCCTACCTGGTGGCGCTGCCCCGCGGCGACGTCATCGTGCGCGCGGGCAGCGGCACGCTGCCGACTCCGGAAGAACAGGCGTTGCTCCCCGAACTCCTCATGCGGCTGCCGGTGGCCGCCGACAGCTTCCGGATGACCGACCCGGTGGAGGGGCTCACCCTCGCCGACCGCACGCTGCTGCTCGGCCGGTTGGGAACCTCGGTGATCCTCCCGCTCCACTCGCGCGGCGAGACGGTCGGGGCGCTGTTGCTGGGCGAGAAGCTGACCGGCACCGATTACACCTCCGAAGACGTGGCCCTGCTCTCGAGCCTCGCAGGCCAGATGTCCATCTCCCTGCAGAACGCGATCCTGCTGCTCGATCGGGTCCAGGTGGTCCGCATCGAGGAGGAGCTACGCCTCGCCCGGCAGATCCAGCGCTCGTTCCTTCACTCCGAGTTCCCACCCACACCGCGCTTCGACGTCCACGCGCTCAACATACCGTCCAAGGAGGTGGGAGGGGATTTCTACGACCTGGTGCCGGCCAACGACGGGGTGTTCCTGCTCGCGATCGCCGACGTCGCCGGCAAGGGCGTGCCGGCGGCACTGCTCTCCTCGATGCTGCAAGCGTCGCTCCGCACGCAGGCGGGGTCGATCGTCTCGGTGGCCGAGATCCTGCGCAACATCAACTCGCTGGTCTACCGCGCCACCGCGGTCCACCAGTTCGCCACGTTCTTCATCGCCCGGGTGGAAAACGACACGCTGCACATGACCTTCTCCAACGCCGGGCACAACTATCCGGTGATCATCCGCCGCGATTGCGAACCGGTGTTCCTCGAGCGCGGCGGCACCGTGCTGGGCATCGTGGACGGCGGGACCTACGAGGAAGGGCGGATCGGTCTCCTCTCGGGAGACCTGGTTGTGCTCTACACCGATGGTATCAGCGAGGCGATGAACCGTGAGCGCGAGCTCTACGGCGATGCCCGCCTGTACGACCTGGTCGCGGGACTCCCACATCACCTGTCGGCGCGTGAGGTGACGGACGAGATCCTCGCGGCGCTGAGGGAGTTTCTGGACGGCGAGGAGGCCCGCGACGACATGACGCTGATGGTGCTCCGGGTCCTCGAGCCCGGGCGCGTCCCGCGCAGCGCCGATCCGGACGGCGCGGGTCTGCAAGCGCAGCCGCTGCCGGTCTGACGCCGCCTCAGCGCGCCCCGCGGGCGGGCGGGCGCGCCGGCACCAGCCGATGGACCGTGCCGTCCGAAGAGCACACGTAAAGCTCGCCCGCCCCGTCCTGCCCGAACGAGGTGATCTGGCCAGGTCCGATACCCCGCCATTCCCGGTGGTCGGTCACCGCACCGCCTTCGTACTTGAAGCTTCGGATCCAAGCGTTACAGTAATCCGCGTAGAAGTAATGACCTGCGAGGTTGGGCATGCGCTTGCCGCGATAGACGAAACCGCCTGTGACGGAGCAGCCGTCGCCGTGCCCGTACTCGACCACCGGCGCCACCCGCCCGCTCCGATCGCAGTCCCTCGACCGGTAGCAGTGGTCCCCCTCCAGCACGTTCCAGCCATAGTCGAGGCCCGCTCGATCGGCCGGCATCACGTCGATCTCCTCCCAGCGGTTCTGACCGACGTCGGCGATGTAGAGCAGACCGGTCGGCGGATCGAAGCAGAACCGCCAGGGATTGCGCAGTCCGTAAGCCCAGATCTCGCCCCTCATCCCGGCGCGGCCGACGAACGGATTGTCGGGTGGCACCGCGTACGGATCGCCGCGGTCGACGTCGATGCGCAGCATCTTGCCCAGCAGCGTGGCGCGGTTCTGGCCGTGCCCGAAGGGATCGCCCCCCGAGCCTCCATCACCCATCCCGACATAGAGCATGCCGTCGGGGCCGAACATCACCAGGCCGCCGTTGTGGTTCGCGAATGGCTGCTCGACCATGAGGACGAGCTTCGCCGACGAGGGGTCGGCGCGATCGGGGTCGCGGCTCACCGAGTAGCGCTCCACACGCGTGTCGCCACCTCGGTCGGTGTAGTTCACGTAGAGGAATCCATTGGCGGGATAGCGCGGATGGAAGGCGGCGCTCAGGAGTCCCTGCTCACCGCCCGCCCGCAGCCGGTCGGTCAGATCGAGGAACGGCGTCGGGAGCAGGCGTCCGGCCTTGACGATGCGGATGCGGCCCGACTGCTCGACCACGAAGAGTCGCGCGTCGCCCGCCGGCGCGGTGACGTAGAGCGGATCCGAGAGCCCGCTCGCCACACGCTCGAGCGCGAGGCCAGTCGCCGGTGTCGGCACCGGGGCGGGGGCGGCCGGCGCGGAGCGCGGGGCGAGTGACGCCATGAGGGCGAGGAACGCAAGCGATCTCATCCGGGTCATGCTCATCCTCGTCGAGCGCGGCCGCGAGGGGCGGGAGCGGCCATGGTCATCGGTGTCGTAAAGGCCTTCGGCGTCCATGACGTCTCGCGGGGCGGCATGATATCTTGCGCCGCCGGGAATCCACAAAAGGAGCCATCGGTGATCCTGTTCGAAGAGGCGATGTTCCGGTTCGGCACGTCGGGGACGCTGCTGCTTCTCTACGGCCTGACGGAAGCGTTCGCGCGCCGAGGCGGAGCGGGTTCGGACCGGCCCGGCGTGCCGCCTCCGCGCTGGCTCAAGCCCACGAGCTTCGTCTCCATCTCGGCGTTCTATCTCCTCATCGCCCCGACCGGCGGGGCGATGGTGGGCGGGTGGGGCAACGTGGCGGGAATCGCGCTCGCCGCCTTCGCGATGGCGCTGCGCTTCGCCGTACGTCGCGGAGTGCCCAGCCTCCGACACCCGACCGTCGGCGTCCGCATGGTGTTCTACGCCGCGCTTCCGCTCGCGGTCGGCGTGCCATGGGGCTGGCTGGTCCTCACCGCGCCGGCGGTCGTCCTGTCGGCCTGGTGTTCGGTTCGGGAGGACCGCATCCTGTGCGAGAGGATCGGGACCTCCTATGCGGACGTGATGTCCCGCACCCACCGCTGGGTCCCGGGGATGTGGTAGCGGCGCCCGGCGCCCTCCGTCCGTAACCCCATCGCGCGGGTTCTTCCCAGATGATCCCCGAGCATCTCGAGCGTCTGCAGCGCCAGTGCGACGTCGAGCCGTACCGCTCCTCCGGGCCCGGTGGGCAGAAGAAGAACAAGACCGAATCGAGCGTGCGGGTCCGACACCGCCCGAGCGGCATCGTGCGTATCGCCACCGAGAGCCGCTCGCAGGCGCGCAATCGGCTGATGGCGCTCGAGCGGGTCTACCTGGCGCTCGAAGCCCGCGCGCGGCGGCGCAAGCCGAGGATCCCCACCCGGCCGAGCGCAGCCGCGCGCGCGCGGCGGGTGGATGCGAAGCAGATCGCATCGCGCAAGAAACGGCTGCGCCGCGCTCCGGAGGGCGAATGAGCGCGAAGCGCCGAATGCCGACGACGGGCGCGAAGCGTCGAATGATTCCATGAGCTCCCCGCCCATCATGCCCGCCCTCGACCCCGCGCGCGCCGGGGCGATCGTCGGGATGGTGCTCGCCTGCATCCACCGCGAGTACCCCGTGCACATCGTCCACCTGGTGCTCGGCCCGCAGGATGTGCGCTCGCCCCGCGAGCTGACGCCCGCCTTCTACGGTTCGTTCGATTGGCACTCGGCTGTCCATGGACACTGGATGCTCGCGCGGCTCGCTCGCCTGATCCCTGCGGCGCCGTGGCGTGCCGGCGCGATGGCGGCGCTCGCGCGGAGCCTCACGCCGGAACGACTCGCGGGGGAGCTGGCTTACCTCTCCGCCGAGGGACGGCAGGGATTCGAGCGGCCCTACGGTCTGGCGTGGCTGCTGCAACTCGCCGCCGAGTTGCGCGGATGGACGCGGAGCCCGGCGGTCGATGACGCCGGCGCGGTCGCCGCGCGTGCATGGCTCGCGGCGCTCGAACCGCTCGAGTCGCTGGCCGCCGATCGCATCCTCGCGCTGCTCGAGCGGCTGCCCTGGCCGGTGCGCGGCGGCGAGCACGCCCAGACCGCGTTCGCCCTGGGGCTTGCGCTCGATTGGGCACGTGAGGCCGGCCGCGACGAGGTGACGCGGGTGGTGCGGGCGCGCGCGGAGCACTACTACGGCGCCGATCGCGACGCACCGACTGCCTACGAGCCCTCGGGGCACGATTTCCTCTCGCCCGCGCTCGGCGAGGCCGATCTCATGAGGCGCGTGCTCGAGCCGCAGTTGTATACGGCCTGGCTCGAACGATTCCTGCCCGAGCCTGGTGGTCCCGAGTCGCAGCGGTGGCTCACTCCGGTGGTGAGCCCCGACCGCGCGGATGGAAAGCTGTCGCATCTGGACGGGCTCAACCTGAGCCGCGCGTGGATGCTGGATGGGATCGCCGCCGCGCTCCCCGAATCCCACCCCTGGCGGGTCCCGCTCGCCGATGCCGCGCGCCGCCACGCCGACGCCGGCCTCGCGTCGGTGCCGTCCGAACACTATGCCGGGGCGCACTGGCTCGGGAGCTTCGCCGTCTATCTGCTCACGCGCCGGGGGATGGTTTAGGGCACGAGCTTCGTGGCGCCGGATCTCTGGAGCGGGTCGCCCATGCGCTTCCGGCCGGGCGCACCTGCGCTATAGTCCGCCGATCGGTCGAAACCGGGCCACGGCGAGGGAGGCACGGCATGGAGCGTCGCAGCATCGAGACCATCGTGGGGAGCCTGAACCAGGCCGGGGTCCGTTACCTGATCGTGGGTGGGCTCGCGGTGGTCGCGCACGGCTTTGTGCGATTCACCGCCGACATCGACATCGTCCTCGACCCGGACCCCGTCGCGATGCGTCGCGCAATCGAGGCGCTCTCCGTCCTCGGCTATCGACCGCGCGCCCCTGTCCCGTTCGAGGAGTTCGCGGACCCGGAGCAGCGCAAGATGTGGGCGCGCGAGAAGTCGCTGACCGTGTTCTCGGTGTTCAGCAGCCAGCATCCGGCGACAGAGATCGATCTGTTCGTCGAGTCCCCGTTCGACTTCGAGCGCGCCTACGCCGACGCCGACCGGTTCGATGTGGCCTCGGGCGTCGGGGCGACCTTTGTCGGGCGCGCAGATCTCATCGCCATGAAACGCAAGGCCGGCCGGCCGCAGGACCTCAAGGACGTCGCCGAGCTGGAATCGACCCCCGGACAGGCGGGGGAGCGCAATGGTTGAGCCGGCCCCGCGCGAGGGCCAGGTGTGGGAGTCGGGCTGGCAGGGTCACGCCGATGCCCAGCGCGCGCGCCTCGCCCGGCTGCCGTTGGTGGAGAAGCTGCGCTGGCTCGAGGAGGCGCAGCACCTCCTCCAGCATCTGCGCCGCGGCCCGGGACCGAAGCCCGAGGCCAGGCGGTAAGTCCTGCACTTCATCCAACGGCTAGCGCGCGCTCATGACCACACGTCTCAGAAGCGTGCCTCCCGCATGGCTGAGCCGCAGGAAATAGACGCCGGCGGCGAAGTCGCCAGCGCTGCCCAGGTCGGACTGATGAGGCCCCGGTCCCAGGGCGCCGAGTTCCCGCGACAGCACACGCCGGCCGGCGATGTCCATCAGCTCGAGGCGGGCCGGCTCCTCGCCGACCAGCGAAAATGAGACCAGGAAGCGGCCCACCACCGGATTCGGCCGCACGGGATTCAGCGCGAACGTGAGAGAAGCGGGCGGGACCGAGGCTGACGTCGGCACATCCACCCAGATCTCGCCACCGACCACCGCGCCCCGGCGCGACGGGACGGCCAGGAGGTAGCCGTATCGCCCACCGGGCGTCACCGCGTGGTCCTGGTAGGCCAGCGTGCCGGAGCCGGAGTTTTCGATGGTGGCGATGCTCGACCACGGTGTGCCGGCTTCGCGCCGGTAGACCGCAGCGCGCTCTCCTGTGACGTGCTGAACGCCCCACGTGACCTGCGCGACATGCGGTTCCGCCTGCCAGGTGGGCGTCAGGGTCGGGTCCAGGGCGCTGAGCCCCCAGTCGAGGAACCATGTGTCCCCCAGCATCTGGCTGCCGCTCCAGCCCCCGAATACCACCATGCGATCGCCGAAGGGATCGTAGATCCCCGTCATCGCGTCGCGGCCGGTCGGCAACGGGCCCGACGGCGCGAGCTCCGTCCAGCTCAGCTCGGGCGAGAGCGCGAGCGCCCACGTGTCACCCAGAAACGACGTGGTGTCGTTGGACCCGCTATCCCAACCTCCGTAGATGATCATCCGATCGCGGATGAGATCGTGGACCGACGTCAGCGTGCGGCGCGCCGAGGGTAGCGGGCCAAGCGGAGCGAGCTGGGTCCAGGTGAGCGGGTCGGAGAGGCTCAGCTCCCAAACGTCGTTGTGCACGCCGAAGTAGCCGTCGCTGGTCGAGCCGCCGAAGATGAGCATCCGGTCGCGGAAGATGTCGTAGATGCCGGTCATCCCATAGCTACCCGGCGGACTGCTGGTGCTGTCGATGGTCAGCGCCGACCAGGCAGGCTCGCCAGAGAGGTCGAGCGCCCAAGTATCGACCGGCAGTCCCCTCGTGCCTCCGAAGCCGACGAATCGCTGGCGCAGCGGGTCGTAGACCGAGGCCCCGGCGAGCCGGCCCTCAGGAGCGGTGCCGGTGGGGTGCAGCTCCGTCCAGCTCGGGGTGCCCTCGAGCATGAGCTCCCACATGTCGTTCAGGTATTCGTTTGGGCCGCCCGGAAAATGATGACCGTAGCCGCC
The DNA here is from genome assembly GCA_964405235.1 of uncultured bacterium. Lineage (GTDB taxonomy): Bacteria > Eisenbacteria > RBG-16-71-46 > RBG-16-71-46 > RBG-16-71-46 > WS-11. The sequence goes on from CAYONG010000272.1 coordinate 36,967, forward strand.
GAAGATGATCAGGCGCCGGCGGGCGGGATCGTATCCCCATTGCGGACTGTGACGCTCGCCGGGAGCGGGCCCGGCGATGTCGAGACGGGTCCAGGATGGGGAGGGGCCGAGCGAGAGGGTCCAGACCTCCATGAAGAGTCCGCCCGGGTCGGGCGCCTCGAATCCGAAGCCGCCGAAGATGACGTAACGTTGGCGCTGGAAGTCGTAGATGGCGGCGTACTCGCGCCGCGCGCTGGGCCCCGGCACGGCGGCATCGAGGGAGGACCAGGCGCCGTCCACCGTCCGCACCGAGGGCATCGCAACGCCGGTCGGGAGGATCGGGGAAAGAGCGAGCGCCAGCAGAGCGATCGGGAACGCGGACACGTGCAAGCGGGACATGGCCTCGACCCTCCTCGGATTCTGGCGCTGCGCATCATTCCTGCAGGATAGACGCACGAGCCTGCGCCGCGCCGTGGGTTTGGGCGCGCCGCGCGCCACGAGACCCGCCTTACTGCTCTTCCCTGCGGTCACCCCTGAGAATAGCCCCGGACGGTCCGACGAGGTCCAACTTTTCTCCCTCCCTTACGACCGCCTGCCCCGGGCGGCGGGAAGGACGATCGGCCCGTCTGGTGAGCGGAATGGGCGTGATCCCAGGGTATGGGGGTGTCTGCCTCGCGCGTGCCGATCTGACCGCCGGGCCCGATGGGCTCATCGCGTTCGAGGCCGTCGCCGTGGTGGCCGGCGCGCCTCGAGCTGCTGGCCATCGCCGGGCGGCGCGTGCTGTCCCGCGACTTGACCGGCCTCGGGCCGGGGCAGCAGGTGCTGAACCCCGGCGACAGTGGGCACTTCCGCGCGGGCATCCACCTGGTGCGCACCGCGCAGGAGGGTTGCGAGAGTACAGGGAAGGCCGCGATCGTCCCCCAGTTTAGTGACGGCAAACCCTGTGGCGATGCGTGCAAGTGAGCGCAATTAGCGTAGGGGGCGACGATCTCCCAAGTGTATCCTTCTCGCAGTGTCCCGGCCCGGTCCGCGCGTCGGACCCGGGCGCACATGGGTCCCCGCGAACTCGAGGGCAGCCGTGATCGCCGCGCCTCGCAGCGCTGCATCCCACTTCTCCGGAGCGGCCCTTCTCGCCGCCGCGGTCGTGCTGACCGCTACGGTTGGTCCGGCCTTCGCCTCCCCGCCGCCCGCGCGCGCGGTCTCGCACCGCGCGGCGGCGCCGCTCCGCTCCAATGTGCTCGACGCCGCGCGCCACAGCGACGTGAACCGGATGAACATGTTCACGACCAACTTCGGATCGTTTGCCTGGGACATCGGCGGCCCGGGATCGCCACCCGGCCTCATCTGGCCGCGCGGCACCAACCAGACCGCGGTCTTCGCCTCGGGGCTGTGGCTGGGCTGCAGCGTGGGCTCGGAGACCCGGGTGGTGGTCTCGGAGTACTCGTTCGAATACGGGCCGGGCGGCATGGTGGGCGGCACGTTCGACGATCCCAACCGTCCCGAGCACCATGTCTACAAGGTCGCGCGCTGGACCGGGAACCCGGATGACTCAGCACGTGTGGACCGCACACCCGCCGAGCTGGCGGCGGATCCCCTGCTCGACCCGCTCGCCCACCACGCCTGGAGCGAGTACATCGCCGGCGCCAGGCCGTACGGCGCGCCGACCCGGATCTACCGCCTGCCCGACACCTCCACCCCGCAGCCTGACGATTCGGTGGACGTGGAAGGGCCGGACGTGCTGGGCGACCAGATGCTCTGGGAGGTGCACAACGACGCCGATCCGGCGCGCCATACGAATGACGCGGGAGCGTCGACGCCGCTCGGGGTCGAGATCCGGCAGACCACGTTCGCGTTCGACCGGAGCGACGGCCTCGGGGACATCCTGTTTCTCAAGTTCGACATCCGCAACAAGGGCGCAAACACGCTCGACGATCTGTACGTCTCGCTCTGGAGCGACCCCGACCTGGGTGGAGCCTCCGATGACCTGGTGGGCTGCGATACCACCCGCGCGCTGGGATTCGCGTACAACGCGACGGGGAATGATCCGATCTACGGCTCGCCCCCTCCGGCCGTCGGCTACGTGCTCCTGCGCGGGGCCATCAACCCCGCGACGGGCATGCCCATGGGGCTCACCGCCTTCAACAAGTACATCAGCGGCACCGACCCCGCGTCGTTCGCCCAGACCTACTATTACATGCACGGCCTGCTGGGCGACGGGAGCCCGGTGATCGATCCCACCACCAACCAGCCGACGCGCTACTTCCATCCCGGGGATCCGGTCACGGCGCAGGGATGGCTGGACTCGAATCCCTCAGACCGGCGGATGATGCTCACGTCCGGGCCGGCGCGGATGCTGCCCGGGCAGACGCAGGAGGTCTGGGCCGCCATCGTCGTAGGACGCGGGGCAGACCGCCTCACTTCGGTGAGCGCCGTGCGCTGCCTCGCCGACCTGGCGCGGAGCGCGTACGAACAGAACTTCGCTCCGCTGCCGAGCCCGGCGTCAACTTGCTCGGGGGGCTCCGTCATCGTCAACTGTCCCAAGCCGGCGGTCTTCTGGGGGCTCGAGTGCGCGGCGGCCGGGACCGGGCAGCTCACAAGCCAACAACTCACGCAGACCGCGGCGTTCGTGAACGGTCAGGCGACGCTCTTTGACTGGCCGGTCAACGCGCTCGGCCAGTTCTGCGGCACCGTGAGCCCGCCCGGCTCGCCCGATCTCCGCCAGCGGGCGCGCAGCGAGTTCTCCACCTTCCTTGCCAACTACTCCGGCAGCCTGATCGACCTCTCGATCGGCGGGGGCCGACGGATCGGGCTCCATCCGGGCACTGGAATCTCCTGCCCCCCGCTGCGCGCCCGCACCTTGGCGGAGTTGGCGTCGACCACGCTGTTCACTCCGAAGTCTCTCGCTGCCGCCTACCTGAACAACAACGAAGCTCATCGCCAGGCATTCGCCGGTGTCAATGCCGGCCTGGAGTCGTTCGACGGCGGCGCCGGGCTGGGGGACAGTTTCTTCGGCAGCACGGTGACGCTCCCCGACAGCATCAACGCCTTCACCACGGTGGAGATCCGGTTCGATCGGACGGCGACCCAGAAGGCCCACCGCTATCTGCGGCTGCAGCAAGCCGGCGGGTCGTCGCCCGCGTTCGGCCGGTACTACCCATACGCGGGCTTCCACGACGTGCCGTTCCAGGCATGGGACGCGATCAACAACGTCCAGCTGGAGGTGGCCTTTGTGGAGAAGGGCTTCACGGACGCTGGCGGGACGCTGCTCCCCTCGAGCCAGCAGCCGGCGACGTTTGACTCCACGTGGGCGCTGGATCCCAACGACCTCGCCCTGGGAGGCCGCGAGTACCTGTTCGTCCTCAACCGTCCCTACGCCGGCATTCCGCGGCCGGAGCTCATGGTGGACAACACCATCCAGAACGGCGGATTCCCGCTGCTCTACGCCCTTTGGGCTCACCTGGGGGCTGTCTCCGACATGATCGACGACGGCGACGCGTTCCAGTTCCAATGGGTCAAGCCGGCGAGCCCCGGCGCCGACTCTCTACTGGTCGAGCTGGAAGGACGATCGCTCGCCGATCCCTCGGTCCAGGTCGCCTACCAGGGCCTGATCGACTGCCTCTCCCAGATCAACGCCGGGATCGGCATCGGCCCCACCTGCGATTCAGACCCCACTCCGACGCTGGTATCTCTGGTGAACGCGGAGGCCTCGGTCGATCGGGTCTTGCTGCGCTGGTATTCAGCGGAACCCGGCATCGTGGCCTCGGTCGAGCGCCGCGCCGAGGGCGAGGACTGGGCCACCCTCGGAAGCGTTGCGCCGGACGGCGGCGGACTGCTGATCTTCGAGGACCTGAACGTCGCTGCCGGCGCCCGCTACGACTACCGGCTGGCCGTGGAGAGTGGAGGCCAGGTCGAATACGCCGGTCAGACGCGAGTGGAAGTGCCGTCGCGGGCCGTGCTCGCCTTCCTGGGCACGCGACCCAACCCCGGCGACGGGCGGCTCCTCGTTGCGTTCTCGCTTGCCACCCGCGAGCCCGCCATGATCGAGGTGCTGGACGTAGCCGGCCGGCGGCTGCTCGTGCGCGACCTCACCGGTCTCGGGCCCGGGAGCCACGCGCTCGCCCTCGACGAGCGCCCACGCTTCCCTGCCGGCATCTACCTGGTGCGCATCACGCAGGGCGCGCGGCGGGTCAGCGGGAAGGCCGCGATCGTGCGTTGAGGCGCGGCCTGTCACCGGCCCCGTGCCCGATCGCCGAGCCCGAGCGCCTGTGCCTCGACCGATGCGCGCGGCGGTCCGTCCATCATCGTGAATGAAGGCGAGGCAACGGGTAAGCCGTAGCTCCGGCCTCGACGCAGGCGTCAAGCGGCCCGGGTGCGATTCGTCCGCGCCCCCGGGCTGTGCGAGTGGTTCCCGATGCGCGGTGACGGGACACCGGGCTGCGTGTACAGTCGTCTGATGGGCATGGAGCGCGGGGATTCTCCGGTCGCACGCGATTCGTTGCGCACCGCCGTGCTCACCGTGCTGCTGCTCGCCGTGGTCGTGGTGTTGTGGATGCTGCGCGACGTGCTCATGCTCGTGGGCTATGCTGCGCTGCTCGCGTTTGCGCTCGAGCCCGTGGTCGCATGGTTGGTCTCGCTGCGCACGCGCCGTGGTGGTATGTCGCGACCATTCGCAGCCGCGCTGGTGATGATCGCATTGGTCGGCTTCGGCGGCTGGACGATCGTGCGCGTGATCCCGCAGGTGGTCACGGAACTCGCGGGCTTTGTCGAGCGCGCGCCCGACAACCTCGATCGCCTGCTCGCGTGGGCGCGCGAATGGGCCGCGGCGCGCGGTTGGGGCGCGTTCGGCGACCTGCGGTCGCTCGACGCCGCGGCTCTCCTGCGATCGTCGGGCGGCGCGCTGTTGCGCGCGGTCGGCGGTGCGCTCGGCAATATCGGTGCGCTCGTGGGTCTCGCGCTCGTTCCGATCCTCGCCTTCTACCTGCTCACCGAACGCGACGCGGTCGAAGGCAGCGCCCTCGGCTTCGTCCCCGAAGGCGCGCGGCCCCGTGTGCGGCAGGCGCTTCGTGCCGTGGATCGCGCGCTGCTGAGCTACGTTCGCGGCCAGACGTTCGTGTGCGCGACCATCGGCCTCGCGAGCTGGCTGGCGTTCTGGGCGCTGGGCCTGCCGGCGTCGCTGCTGCTCGGCGTTGTCGTGGGCCTCGCCGAGGTGATTCCGATCCTCGGTTTCTGGATCGCCAGCGTTGCGATCGTGCTCGCCGGCTGGTCGGTGTCGCCCGCCGCGGCGGCGTGGGCGTTCCTTGCGTACCTGGCGCTCAACCAGTTGGTGGGAACCCTGGTCACGCCGCGGGTGATGGGACGCCACATGCGCATGCACCCGTTCGTGGTGACCGTGAGCATCTTGGCGGGCGGCGCGCTGCTGGGGGCCGCGGGCGCGGTTCTGGCGCTGCCGCTGGCGGCGGCGCTGCAGAGCCTGATCTCCGAGTTCGCGCCGCGGCGCGAGCAGGGGTGACGTCCGCTCCGTCACTCGGAAACCGCCAGCGCCGCGCCGGCACGACGCAGCGTCAGCGGCGCTGGGCTATCTCCCCGGCGACATCGTCGCCGCCCCGAACGGTGACGTCCGCGGAGCCTTGAGGTCGGGCCGCAGGATCTCGATCGTCACGGTCCTCTTGTTCTGCTCCACCCACTCGTCGTACTTCTTCTTCGTCAGCTCGGCCTCGATCTGGGCCGAGGCCGTCTTGAACGCGGAGGGGTCTCCCGACTTCTGCTCTTCGAGCCGCATCCAGACCACGCCCGGGGCGACGTGCAGCGTGTCTGTCACCTCGCCCGGCTTCATCGTGAAGGCCTTCTTCAGCATGCGCGGCTCGCTGCCCACGATCGGCATGAAGCCCGCGGTCTGTCCCAGGTAGCCACTGTCCTTGAGTCCGCCGTAGGGGGCGGCAAGCGAATCCAGCGACGCCCCCACCGAGAGGCCGGAGCGGATCGCCTCCACCTTCAGATCGAGCACCGCGCGGCGCCTGGCGCTCTTCATCCCCTCGATGGCCTGGGTCTTGGCCTCATCGAACGCCGCCGGCTGAGGCGGGATGTTCTCCCGCACACGGAGCACGAGGTAGCGGTCGGCCGCGCGATAGAGGTTCGGGGCCCACTTGCCGCGCTTCATCGCGGGCAGCTCCTGCGCCAGCCCCTGGGCGAGGCCGACCACGGGCACCGGCTCGTTCGCCGCGATCGGCGCCGCGGATATCATGCCGCCGTGTGGCGCGGCCAGGACCTTTGCGTCGCCACCGAGCGCGAGCCGGCGCCGCAGCGCGTCTGCCGACCGCCGTGCGGTCGAATCGCCGCGCGTCTGCGCCATCTGCAGCCGAATCTCGCCCCGCACCTCGTCAAACGGCTTCAGCCCCGCGGCCTTCCGTTCCTCGAGCTTGATGATGTGGTAGCCGAACTGCGTCTTCACCACCGGGCTGATCTCGCCTGGCTTGAGCGCGAACGCCGCCTCGTCGAACTCCTTCACCATGCGTCCGCGCCCGAACCAGCCCAGGTCGCCGCCGCTCGTGGCCGCACCCGGCTCCTGCGAGAAGCGCTTCGCCAGCTCGGCGAAGTCCCCGCCATCCTTTCTGATTGCGGTGAGCAACGAGTCCGCGCGGGCCTTCGCCTTCTGATCCACGTCCTGGCCGGCGTCACGCGTCATGAACAGGATGTGCCGCGCCTTGACCTGTTCCTCCTGCCGGTAGCTCTTCGCATTTGCCTGGTACCGGCGGCGGATCTCGGCCTCGGGAATGCGGACCGAGTCGGGCGGCGGGATTCGGACCGCGACGTAGTCGAGCGCGTACTTCACCGGCGTCATGAAATCCGCGCGATGTTCCTCGAAGTAACCCCTGCCCTCCACCTCGTCCTTGTTTCGGCGGTCGGTGGTGAACTCCTGGTCGGAGCGGGCGCGCACTGCCTCATAGGGAGGTACGAACGACGTGTCCACGGCATCCACCCGCCAGGCCGCCCAATAGGGTCCGAAGGCGCGCGGCCCCTGGAGTGTGCCTTTGGTGGCCGCAGCCGATGCCAGCAGCGAGTCCACGAACGGTGCGTTGAACAGCGTGTCCGGGCCGGAGCTCTTTACAAACGTCAGCGTTTCGGCGGCCGCGCCGTTCGCCCTGGCCGGCACACGCGCGTCGCGGGCGGTGCGTAGCGCCCCGACGATCCTGGCCATCGCTTCGGCCGCGAGTTGCGGGCGCTGCTCCTCCGTCATCCGCGCGCCCGCCACCGCGCGCAGCGAGTCGGTCAACGGCGGCACCCACGCCTTCGAGCTGTCGGGCAGGCCGAACAGCGAGCGCCCGTGCTGCACGTACCAGCGATCGATCTCCTGCGGCAATGGTGGCTTGACCGCGATCGTCGAGGCATTCAGGGTCACGCGTGTGAGCGAGGCGCGCGTGCCGCGCCAGCGCTCGCGGTTCGTCTCGTGGAACGCGCGTCGGTCGGCCTCGTTCGTGACGCGCCGCTTCTCCTGGTCGGCACGGCGCTTCACGTCGCCCAGAACCTCGCGCATGGGGGGCACGTGCTTTGGCTGGCGCTCGGCGACCACGCCGAGGATCACCGCGTCGCGCACCGTGTAAGGCCCCACAATGCGGATGGTCGAGTCCACGTCGAGGCGGCCCAGCGTGTCGGTGAGCCCCGCCACCCGGCCGAGGCCGGGGATGGACGGAGCGGGGATATCGAAGAGGCCCGAATCGGTGAGCTCCGCGGCCGTGTCGGGCAGCGTGCCCTGGCGTAGTGAGTCGGCGACGGCCCTGGCCCGCTCCAGCGCCTTCGCTTCCTCGGCCGCGCGCGTCGTGTCGCCCTCGGCCGGAAGCGGGAGTCGCGCGTAGCGCAGTCGCACGCGGGTCTTGCGCATGAACTGGTCCGGGTGCCCCTGGAAGTACGCGGCCCACTCCGCCTCCGTGGCCTCGGGCTCGAGGGGCATATCGCGCGTCAGCAGCGGCAGCATCTTGAAGCGCACCTGGTCATTGCGCCTGGCCCACTCGGCCCGCACCTGTGCCGACGCGGGGGTGAAGCGCTTGCGCAGCGACGCGTCCAGCTTGCTGATCGCCGCCATCTCGCGGATGCGCGGCAGCACCGTCTGATAGTTCGTTCCGGGGTTGGTCTTGTAGTTGGCGAACTTGACCGGGTCGAACCTGCCGTCGGTGAGAAAGAACGGATCCTGCATCAGGAGCGCGTCGAGCTCGTCCTGCGAGACCTGGATGTTCTGTCGCAGCGTTTCGATCGCCAGCAGCTCCCGCCGGACCAGCTCGTCGAGCACGTTGAATGTGGCGGTCTTCTCGATCTCGCCGGCGAAGCTGGCGCCGAGCTGGCCCCTGAGCGTGTTGAAGTACGGCTGCGCGACGCGGTCGAAGTCCAGCTGCGTGATGGGGCGACCCCCGACGCGCGCGATGACCGGCGAAGCCGCGGGGGCGGGCGCCTGTTGCTGCTGCTGAGGCGGGCGCTGGCCCGGCGGGGCCGTCTGCGGCTGCCGGGGCGTGAGCCCAAAGGGGTTGGACGACTGACCCGGCGGCGCCTGGGCGAAAGCCATCAGGCTCGCGGCCATCAGGGCCGCGATGGCGGCGGGCATCGAGGTGATCAGTGCGCGACGGTGGCGGGCGGGTGAGGAGGCCATGCTCATGGATGGGATCTTCGGTTGAGGGCTGAAGGGAACGGACGGGACCGGCCGATAGGCGAGGAGAGCCTAGCCTGCGCGATTCCCGGACCGCAAACAGGGGCACGGGGAGCGTCAGGGGGACCGCTCCACCGGCCGCACCTTCCTGATTGCACCCCTCGCGTCCCGAGAATAACCTCCAGGCGCCGTTAGGAAGTCACTGCGACCCCGACCGCGCGGATCGGCAGTGCAGCGAACCGCTTGCTCGTGGTCCCATGCAAGGCGATCCCTCGTGAGCGAACAGGAGAAGGAAACAACCGACTCCGCCGCAGTCGCCGCGAAGTGCGCGCAATGCTCGAAGACCCTGACGGCGGACGACCGCGTGTCGGCCGGTGACCGTGAGTTCTGCCGCAACTGCCACACGTTGCTGCGGGCGGAGTTGGAACAGGTCGTCGCCGCCCAGTCCTCCGACATCAACTACGTCAATGCCTCACTCGGCGCAGTCCTGGGCGGGACCATCGGGGTGCTCGCGTGGTGGGGATTCACCGTGCTCACCCACTGGGCGGTGGGTCTACTGGCGGTGGCGATCGGGTTCCTGGCGGGACACGGTACGGTGCGATTCTCGGGCGGCAAACGTTCGGCCGGGCTGCAGTTGCTCTCGATCGCCGTCGCGCTCGTCGGTTACTGCTGCGCGACCTATCTTGTGAACATGACGTTCATCAACAAGGCACTTGCGGAGAAGGGCGATGCGTTCCGCATCGGATTTCCACCCGGGAGCCTCGACCTCTTTGTTCGCGTGGTGACCGCCAGCTTCGGGCTGATGGACTTGGTGTTCCTCGCCATCGTGGTCTACGAGGCCTGGAAGATCCCGAGACCCTTCGTGCTACCCCCCGGCGCCGCGGCATGAGCGATCCGAACGGGGAAGCGGAAGCCCGCAAGCGAATCGAGAATCTTCGCGCCGTGCTCGCGGGACCGGTGGCAGAGTCGCGCCGTCTGCCGCCGGGCGCGGCGAACCCTGGCGTGGACTCCCACCCGGCCCACCGAACGCGCAACACCATGCTCGGCGGTGCGGGCGCCGCGGTCGTGTTCCTGCTTTCGAAGCTCAAGTTCCTCGGGCTGCTCGCCGGTGTCCTGAAACTGAAGACCCTGGCGACTATGGTGTTGAGCATCGGCCTCTACGCAACCGAGTGGGGGTTGCCGTTCGCGATCGGCTTCGTCCTGCTGATCTTCGTTCACGAACTCGGGCACTGGATCGTCCTTCACAGGGAGGGGATCCCGGCGGGAGCACCCGTGTTTATTCCTTTCCTCGGGGCGTTCATCGCAATGCGTGGGCGCCCGCGCGACGCGTATGTCGAAGCGAAGGTGGCGCTGGGCGGGCCCGTCGTGGGCTCGCTGGCCGCGTGGGCGGTGCTCGCCGCCGGACTCGTGGCCCAACGCCCGCTGCTCGTCACGCTGGGGCATGCGGGGATCCTCCTCAACCTCTTCAATCTCATTCCCGTCTCGCCGCTCGACGGCGGCCGCGTCGCTGGAGCGTTCACGCGGACGTTTTGGGTCGCCGGCTACGCGCTCGGCGTGCTGGCGCTCGTGGTCACGCGATCGCCGCTGCTGCTGCTGGTGCTGGTGGTCGGACTCTTCACGCTCTGGCAGCGCTGGCGGCATCCGGTCCCGGGGTACGACGCGATTCCGCGCTCTCAGAGGCTGATGGTCGGGATCGCATACGCCGGGCTCGTGATCGCCCTTGCGATGACGCTGCCGATCGGGCTCGAGACCCACCCCGCGGCAGGAGGCTGAGGGGGGACTCCTCGCGCCCGGGAGTGATCGTCAGCGCGCGTGCGCCGCTCGCGATCGGTTGCGCTGGGGCGTCAGCCCGGCCCCGCGATGAGCTTCGCATCGAGCTCGCGGACTTTCTCGCGAAGGCGGGCCACTTCGGCGCGAAGCTCCGCAATCTCGGTGGAGAGTCCGGCGACCCTATCTGCCGTCTCGCCGGTCGCGGTGCTCTCCTGGGAGGTTCGCGGCGTCGAATCCAGTTGGCGTGTGCTTGAGGACGGTGCAGGAGGATGCTGTCCGGCAGGTTCGTCGCCGTCGAAGGTAGTAGCTCTCGGGAGGTGGCCGACGTACCTGGCCTTCAGTTCCGCAAGTTCCAGCGCCGTGTACAGGTTGTGGCTGACGATCTGACCGCGGCCCGGAGCCGTGAGTGCGATCATCAGCCCGCGCCCGAGCAGGGAGTCGATGATCGGCTTGAGGGCAGAGAGATCGGCGATGGCCTCCATCCGGGCCGCGCGGCCGCGAAGCTCGCCCAGGGCCTGCGCACCGCGGAGCAGCAGTTCTGCCATCACGGCCAACTCGACCTTGCTCACGCCGAGCCATTCGTAGGCGTGGTGCTTGTACTTGGAGACCCGGCCGAGCCAATCGATCTCACTCGCCGCGCCGAGCGTACGCAACTCATCGAGCGCCTTCTCCACGCCGAAATCATCGAACGTCGTGATGGGATCACGATTGTTCTTCTGATTGCATCCGGTGACGATCGCATTGACCGACATGGGGTAGGTGGCCGGCGTGGTCTTGGCCTTCTCGATCAGCACGCCGAGCACGCGTCGCTGGCGCGCATCGAGCGGCCGCCACGAAGGCGGAGCTTGGGGATTGCCAGGAGTCGGGCTGGTCATGGTTCCTCGAGATGGGTGGCGCAGCGACCGATGACGCCGAGCCAGTCTAAGGCTTGTCGGCGGAGATGCCAGAGCGGAAACCCACTCCTGCGGCACCCCGGAAACGGCCCAGGCAGAGCCTGGCACAGGATTTCCTCGTCACCAGCACCGCGCATGTCGTACATTCCGCCGCCATGCGCCTGAACCCCGGTCACCGGCTCGGTCCATACGAGATCATCTCGCCGCTCGGGGCCGGGGGCATGGGCGAGGTGTACCGCGCCCGCGACTCGCGGCTGGGACGCGATGTCGCCATCAAGGTGCTGCCCCAGCACCTCAGCGAGAACGCCGAGGTCCACGCGCGCTTCGAGCGCGAGGCCCGCACCATCTCCAGCCTCAACCACCCGCACATCTGCACGCTCCACGACGTCGGCCGCGAGGGCGACATCCAGTATCTGGTCATGGAGCTGGTGGACGGTGAGACGCTCGCCCAGAGGCTCGAGAAGGGTCCGCTTGCGGTGTCCGAGGTGCTGCGGCTCGGCATCCAGATCGCCGACGCGCTCGATCGTGCGCACCGCGCGGGCATCGTTCACCGCGACTTCAAGCCGGGCAACGTTATGCTGACGCGCTCGGGCGCCAAGCTCATGGACTTCGGCCTTGCGCGCCCCACCGGG
>CAYONG010000273.1:0-24334 GCA_964405235.1 uncultured bacterium
CAAGAACTGGGTGACGAACGGCGATCAGGCCGGCATCTACCTCATCTTCGTGCGCACCGATCCTGCGGCCGGGAACCGCGGGATCTCGGCGTTCGTGGTCGAGCGCGGGGCCCCTGGACTCGTCATCGGCAAACCTGAGGACAAGATGGGCCTGCGCGGCTCGGACACCGTCTCGCTCACGCTTCAGGACCTCAAGGTGCCGGTCGAACAGCGGCTGGCCGCCGAGGGTGACGGGTTCAAGATCGCCCTCGAGGCTCTGGACGCGGGCCGCATCGGTGTCGCGGCCCAGTCGCTCGGGGTGGCAACCGCCGCCTTCGAGGAGGCGGTGAAGTACGCGCAGCAGCGCAGCGCCTTCGGCCATCCGCTGGCGAAGATCCAGGCGATCCAGTTCAAGCTCGCCGAGATGGAGCGGCGCATCCAGTGCGCACGGCTGCTCATCCACCGCGCCGCCTGGCTCAAGGACACGGGCCAGCCGTTCGCGCGCGAAGCATCGATGGCTAAGCTCTACGCCAGCGAGGCGGCGACCTGGGTGACCCACCAGGCGATCCAGGTGCACGGCGGATACGGCTACGTGAAGGAATACGCGGTCGAGCGCTATTATCGTGACGCGCGCGTGATGGAGATCTACGAAGGCACGTCCGAGATCCAGCGGCTGGTCATCGCGCGCAGCCTGCTCAAGGACGGGGTCAGGGTCTAGGACGCTTCGCCCGTCGTGCCCCCACCGGTCGCAATCGCGACCCGGGTGCTCCGTTCGCCGCGGTTCAGATCTGGCGGCGCGTCTTGAGCGCGATCTCGATCCGCTTATCCCCACGGCGGATCAGGAGGCGATGGGTCTCTCCGGCGCGACGGGACAGCTCGCGCAGCCCCGGAACCCCGATCTCGAGCGCGGGCCGCCCGTCGATGCGCTCGATCAGGTCATTGGGCCTCACGCCAGCCGCCGCCGCCGGCGAGTCGGACTGGATCCACTCCACTTTCAGTGCGCCCGAGCCGTCCGGACCCATGCGCGTCGCAAGACCGCTCATATCGGCCTCGAACGCATCCCCGAAGGCGGGATTGGGCTCCAGGATCATGCGCTTGCGGGAGTAGTCGAAGATCACCGTGAAGCGCCGCAGGATCTCGCCGCCGATGTTGCCGAGCATGCCGGGTGCGCTGATCCAGGTGTCGCCCGGGATGGGCAGCATGGTGACTGTCCGGTCGAACCGCATGCCGCCGATCTCGAGGCGCTCGACCCGGGCCATCCGGGACGGGATCTGTCCCCCCACGCCGCGGCTGCGGGCCTCGATGGTTTTCGGGAACGCATTCTGCAGGCGTTCGTCCCGGATGAACCCCGGCGAGAGGATGAGCGCCTGCGCCGAGCCCAGGTCGATTACGAACCACCCTCCGATCGGTCTGCGCCCGGGAAGCGTCACGCGCGCGGTGATGTAGGGGTGGCGGTTATGGAACGTGAGCGGGAGCACGGCGCCTGTGCCCGCATACTCGAACGACGCGGCGGGGACGAGTTCGAGCATCCGCGCCGCGTAGTCGATCTTCACCACGCAGCGGCTGAGGAGCGGATAGCCGATGATCGCCTCTATGGCGCGCCCGGTCCGTCGCTCGAAGGGATCGAGCGGCATGGCGGCGATCGGGGCACCCTCGAGCGTGACGCCGGGCAACCTCACGGTCACGCTCCGGATCTGCCCGGCCTCGACCAGTCCGCCCGCCCCACGGCCCTGCCCGCGCGAGGCCACCTCGAGCCCCAGGCGCTTTGCCACGCCCGTGTCGATGGCGTTGACGGAGGCTCCCGAGTCGAGAACCATCCAGAGCGAGTCCGAATCGTCGAGGCGGCCGCGCAGATAGATGAGATTGAAGCGCAGATCGATCGGGATGCGGATAGGCCCCGACTCCGGGCTCAGAGTGAGATTCCCGTCATCGGACAATGCGAGGTGTCCCACGGCCTCCGGGGCCGCAGAGGTCGAAGTTCCAGACCGGCGCTCGGCGACCGGCGCCGCGGATGACATGGCCAGCACGGCGGCCAGAAGGATGGTGAGGGCGGTCATCGGCATGCGTGTGCTCCGGCCCGGGTTCGGGTGATCGTGATGGTCTTCTTGCCCGCCGAAAGGTGCGATATCAGTCGCTTCGACGCCAGGGAGCGGCGGATGGTTGTCCGGTACCAGACCCTTCAGATCCGGAACGCCCAGGTTCCCTCGCGGCCCGCTGAACGTCCCTCACAGGGCGGCGAGGCGATCCACCCACCATTCCCACTCCGCGTGCGCGCGCGCCGAACCGGATTCGAGCGCCAGCGCCTTGGACCAGAGCATCATCGCGCCACCGGCGAGCACGGCATTCTCCACGGTCTGCCTCCAGAACTCGTCGCCGAGCGTGCGGCCGAGTGCCGACTCCAACGCGCGGCGGTAGCGGGCGATCGACTGTTCCTTCGCGCCCGGCAGCCGCGTGGCATTGACGGCGAGGTGCCACCCCAACTCCGTCGCCACCGGTCCCGCGCCGATCACCGCCCAGTCGAACGCCGCCACCCGACCGTCGGGCATGAGCGCGAAGTTGGCGACCTTGAAGTCGCCATGGGTCAGTGTGCGGGGGAGATGCTCGCTCCTGGCGGCGAGGGACTGGGGCGGCTCGCGCAGCAGCGCCGACACGCGCTCCGGGAGCCGGGCGAACGCCGCCTTCCAGCCGGCGTGTGCCCGCTCGACCACCGGATGTGGAAAGCCCCGCTCCGCCAGGGTCGCCAGCGTTCCCGCGTTCAGCAGCCCCAGGAGTTGGTCGGGGCGGGCGAGCCACGGCAGAGCCAGCGCCGGCGACTCCCAGAAGTTGGCGTGCATGGCCGCGGCCGCGGCGAGGAGGCGATCCTCCTCGTCCTCGCCGATCGGTTCACACACGTCGGGCAGGAGATACGGAGAGAGGTCCTCCATCAGGAGCGCCACGTCGCCGTCGGCGGCTGACCAGGCCAGGTAGGGGCAGGCGAAGGCATCCCAGACGCCGCTCAGCGCCGGTTCGCCCAGAAGCAACCCCTCTCGCCCGACCCGGTCGTCGGTGCGGGCCGAGAGCCAGTCGTCGGCGACCCGCGTGCGCTTGAGCACCAGGCTCCGCACGCCACCATCGACCAGGCGTATGGCGAGGCGCGTGTGGGTCGAGCCCGAGTAGCCGGGCGTCTCAAGGCGCGAAGTCCGGATCTCGGAAACCGGACCGACCACGCGTTCCAGGGCCTCCGGCTCGGCCAAACCGGCGGGGTCCGGCAGACGCAACGTTGCCCTTGCGGGCGTGGCGGGTGGTGGGGTCATGTCATCGGGCGCATTCGCGCCGAGGGACGCGGTCCGTCACCGGCGCCCGCCTCAAGACGCGGCGCCAGCGGCTGCCACCTGCGTCCGGCACCACGCGTAAAGCGCCTCGTACACTGGCATCTCGGCCTCGAGCTGCTCGTGATCGTCGTCGTAGACCAGCCCGAAGCCGCGCGCGATCGCCGCGAGCCCGCGCGATTCCGGGGTGAGGTCCTTGTCGGAGGTGTCCGCGCCGCGCACGATACGCGCCAGGTGGCGCAGCGCCGGATCGTCGAGGTGGTGCTTGTCGAGGATGGCATCGAAGCTGCACAGCGCGCCGTGATGGCCCAGCTCGACGTCGGGGACGTCGTAGGGGATCGCGTCCTCGCGCCTGGAGACCGCCATCACCTGATCGGCGGGTACGAAGAGGAATCGCGCGTCGGGATCGACGAAACGGCGGATCAGCCACGGACAGGCGACCCGGTCCACCTTGGGGCGCTCGCGCGTCACCCATTTCATGTGAGTCTCCTTCGAGAGGGGTGCGGATCCAGGAGCCGTCTTCGGCGGCCGATGACGGCACCATGACGGGGGAGGCGATACGCCGTGCCGGGGGGTTCTGGTAGAATCGATGCCCGCCGCGCAGCATTGAACCGCTCGTCCTTCGGCGCAGGGTAACGCTTGACCTGCGGCTCGTTCCACCATTCTAGCGCGCACCCGAACCCCCGTCACCCGAGAGGGTACAGATGTCGAAAGTCGCCATTCTTCGCACCTCGCCCGAGACCGTCGTCGAGGACTACGGCCGCCTGATGGATCTGGCGGGGTACCGCGAGGAGCTCCCGTTCAGCGCCCAGACCTGCCTGCGCATCAACATCTCGTGGCACGTCTACATGCCCGCCTGCTCCACCACGCCCTGGCAGATGCACGGCGTTATCCAGAAGCTCAAGGCCGACGGCTACGACGTCTCGCGTGATCTGATCGCGGCCCAGAACGACACGGTCGTGGTCTCGTGTCGAGAGGGCACGATCAGGAACCACATCGCGCCGGTGCTCGATCACTACCGGGTGCCGATCCAGTACCTGAGCGAGCCCGACACCGAGTGGGTGCGCTACGAACCCAAGGGCAAGATGCTGGTCCTGGACCGGGTCTACGAGAAGCAGGGCATCCAGATCCCCAAGACCCTGATCGGCAAGAACGTCATCCATATGCCGACCGTCAAGACCCACATCTTCACCGGCACCACCGGGTCGATGAAGAACGCGTTCGGAGGTCTGCTCAACTTGAACCGCCACTGGACGCACTCGGTCATCCACGAGACGCTGGTCGACCTGCTGCGCATCCAGAAGGAGATCCACCCCGGCATCTTCGGAGTGATGGACGGCACCATCGCCGGCGACGGGCCGGGCCCTCGCTGCATGCGCCCGCACGTGAAGAACTACATCCTCGCCTCGAGCGACTGCGTGGCGCTCGACGCGATGGCGGCGAAGCTCATGGGCTTCGATCCGATGAAGGATCTCAAGTTCATCCGCCTCGCCCACGAGAACGGTCTCGGGATCGGAAATCCTTCCGAGATCGAGATGGTGGGCGACGACATCACCGGCGTGAACTTCGGCTTCCGCGGCAGCCTCAACGAGAACACCCTGGCCTCGCGCGGCCAGAAGCTCATCTACTGGGGCCCCTTGAAGCCGCTCGAGAACCTACTGCTGCGCTCGCCGATCGTGCCGTGGAGCTACTGGGCCTCGCGTCTCTACCACGACGGCTACTGGTACCCGGTCAACGGCAAGCCGCGGGTGAAGAACATCATGGCGACGCCCTGGGGGCAGCTCTTCCGCGATTATGGCGACCAGAGGGCATTCAGGAGCCCATAAGGGCGGGCGGGACTTCCACGCGATATCCGAGGGAGGCGGGGCCCCGATGAAGCAACGATGGGGGACATGGGTGCTACTGGCCGGAGTAATCTATCTGGTCATCACGGTGTGCTACGAGTATTTCCGGCACGGGCAATTCGATTGGATCCGCGCCGCGGCCCTCGGATTCATGGCCGTCGGCGTCGCCGGCAGCTGGCGAAAGGGACAGAGCGAGTAGGAGACACAGCCGGACTTTTCTCTCCTCTCCGCGACCGGCCGCGCGATCCTCAGCGCTTGACCTTGCGCGCCTGACATAGCTCCAGCAATACCCCGCCCAGGCTCTTCGGGTGCAGGAACGCCACCCGCGTGTCGTGAGCGCCGGCGCGTGGCGCCTCGTCGATGAGCTTCACGCCGGCGATCCGGCAGCCCGCGAGCGCGCTCTCGATGTCGCCCACTTCGAGGCTCACGTGGTGCAGCCCCTCGCCGCGTTTCTCGAGGAACTTGGCCACCGTGTGCTCCGGCGAGCGAGGCTCGAGTAGTTCCAGCGTGACCGGGCCGAGATGGACGAACACCACCCGAAGCGCTCCGCCGTCGATCAACTCCTCGGCGCCGCGCGTGGCGCCCAGCGCGCCGACCAGGATGGCGACCAGCGGGTCCGCCTCGCGTACCGCGATCGCGATGTGGGCGAGCCCGCTCACCGGGCTGGCTCCTGCCCCCTGATCGGGCTCGCTCACAGCCGGTGCTCCGGCTTGTAGGTCCCGAACACGCGCCGCATTGCGTCACACACCTCGCCGAGCGTGGCGCGGGCGAGCAGTGCTTCGAGGATACACGGCATCAGGTTCCCGCTGCCGCGAGCCTCGCGCTCGAGCCGCACGAGCGCCCGCCGGCACGGCGCCGCGGGGCGCTCGGCCCGCCAGGCGGAGAGCGCCTTCGCGCGGGAACGCTCGATACGCGCATCGGGCTTGAACGGTGGCACCGGGCGCGAGGCGTCCTCAGCGAACCGGTTGACGCCCACCACCACCCGGTCGCCGGACTCGACCTCGCGCTGCCAGCGGTAGGCCGATTCGTGGATCTGCCGCTGCACCCACCCCGATTCGATCGCCGCCAGCATGCCGCCCAACGCGTCGATCCGGCTCAACAGCTCGCGCACCCGCCGCACCACCTCGGCGGTGAGCGACTCGATGAGATAGGAGCCCGCGAGCGGATCCGCCGTCTCGGCGACCCCGCTTTCGTGGGCCATGACCTGCTGTGTGCGCAGCGCGAGCAGCGCCGCCTCGCGCGACGGCAGGCCCAGCGCCTCGTCGTACGAGTTGGTATGGAGCGACTGGGTGCCGCCCAGGACCGCGGCGAGGCCCTGCACGGTGGTGCGCACGACGTTGGTGAGCGGCTGCTGCGCGGTGAGCATCGAGCCCGCGGTCTGGGTGTGGAAGCGGAGCTTCAAGGCCTCGGGGTCGGTGATGGTGAAGCGCTCGGCGAGCAGCTCGGCCCACAGCTTGCGCGCGGCGCGGAACTTGGCGACCTCCTCGAACAGGTGGTTGTGCGCGTTGAAGAAGAACGAGATGCGCCGGGCGATCCGCGTGAGGTCGAGCCCGCGCCCGCGCGCCGCCTCGAGGTAGGTGAGCCCGTCGGCGAGGGTGAAGGCCAGCTCCTGCACCGCGGTCGCCCCCGCCTCGCGCATGTGATAGCCGCTCACCGAGATGCTGTTCCACTGCGGCATCTCGCGCGCGGTAAAGTCGAACAGGTCGGTGATGAGCCGCAGCGAAGCGGCGGGCGGGTAGATGTAGGTGCCACGGGCGACGTACTCCTTCAAAACGTCGTTCTGCACCGTGCCACCGAGCGACGCGCGCGGGACGCCGCGCGCGTCCGCCACCGCCACGTAAAACGCGAGCAGCAGGGGGGCGGTGGCATTGATGGTCATCGAGGTCGTGACCTCGCCGAGCGGCAGCCCGTCGAGCAGCTCCTCCATGTCGGCGAGACACGAGATCGCGACCCCGACCCTGCCGACCTCGCCGTGCGCGAGCGCGTGGTCGGAGTCGTAGCCCATCTGGGTGGGCAGGTCGAACGCCACCGAGAGGCCGGTCTGCCCATTGGCGAGCAGATCGCGGAAGCGCTCATTGGTCTGCTTCGCGGTGCCGAATCCCGCGTACTGGCGCATGGTCCAGAGTCGCGAGCGGTACATGGCGGGGTGGATGCCGCGCGTGTAGGGCGGCTCGCCCGGGGCCGGAGTGCGCAGCGCGAGGTCCCCGGGCAGGTCGCGGGGGACGTAGACCGGCTTGATCGGGATGCCCGACGTGGTCTCGATCCCGCGCTTCTCCTTCATGCCGGCACCGCCGAGAGCTTGATGAGCACCTGCCCCGCGCCGACCGTGGCGCGCTCGGCGACCAGCACTTCGCTGACCACGCCGCCGCGCTGGGCGAGCAGTTCGTTCTGCATCTTCATCGCCTCGATGACCGCCACCGACTGGCCGGGCTCGACCCGATCCCCGGGCCGCACCCGGATCGAGACCACGATGCCGGGCATCGGCGCCGTGATGGTCTCGCCGCCCGCGCCACTCACCGCGCGCAGGCTGGACTGCACGAACCTCTCGAGCGGATGGCGCACCTCGACCGGCAGCGTCGTCCCGCGATGTGTCACCTCGACCACGCTCCCGGTCTGCACCACCCGCACCTCGTACGACCTCCCGTTCACCAGCAGCGAGTACACTTCGCCGTCCGGCAGCCGGTGGAAGTCCGCTGCCAGCCGCCGGCCGGCCACGTCGAGCCAGAGGTGGTCGCCCTCGGCGTGAAACTCGACCTCCTCGTCGCGGCCGTCGAGCGTGACCCAGAGCTTCATCGCGTCCGCCCCATGGTGCGCCGACGCTCGGTCCAGCGCCAGGGCGAGCGACGGCCGCCGTTGAGCACGGGCAGGGTCACGCGCTCACGATCCTCGCGGGCGTGCAGCGCGGCGGCGAGCAGGGCGACGGCGCTGGTCTCGCGATCCGCCGCGAGCGCCTCCGGCCGGAAGTGCTCGTCGATGAAGTGCGTGGACAGGTTCCCGGCCGCGAATTCCGGATGCGCGACCAGCCAGCGGTGGAATCCGAGATTGGTGTGCGGCCCCTCGAGCACAAACTCGTCGAGGGCGCGCATCAGGCGCCGGCGCGCGTGCTCGCGGTCGCTCCCCCAGACGATCAGCTTCGAGAGCAGCGAGTCGTAGAAGACCGGGATCTGGTAGCCGCGGTAGATCCCCGCGTCGTTCCGGACCCCTGGCCCCTGCGGGAAGCGCACGCGCTCGATGCGGCCCACCGAGGGCATGAAGTTGCGCAGCGGGTCCTCGGCGACGATGCGCGCCTCCATCGACCAGCCGCGCGGTGTGGGCGGCCGATCGCCGAAGGAGAGCGGCGCGCCCTCGGCGATCCGCACCTGCTCGGCCACCAGGTCGAGCCCGGTCACCATCTCGGTGACCGGGTGCTCCACCTGGAGCCGCGTGTTGACCTCGAGGAAGTAGAACTTTCCATGCTCGTCGAGGATGAACTCCACGGTGCCGGCGTTGAGATAGCCCACCTGCCGGGCGATCCGACAGGCCGCCTCGCCGAACGCGGCGCGCGTCTTCGCGTCGAAGGCGGGCGAGGGGGTCTCCTCGAGGAGCTTCTGGTGACGCCGCTGCACCGAGCATTCGCGCTCGCCGAGGAACGCCACGTGACCGTGCGCGTCCGCGACGATCTGCGCTTCGATGTGGCGCGGCCGCTCGATCGCGCGCTCGACGTACATGCGCGCGTCGCCGAACGCCGAGTGCGCCTCGCCGCGTGTCAACTCCCAGGCGCCGGCGAGATCGGCGGGCTCGCGGACCATGCGCATGCCCTTGCCGCCGCCGCCCGCCGCCGCCTTGAGCATGAGCGGGTAGCCGATGGTCTTCGCCGCCGCCCGAGCGTCATCGAGCGAGTCCACCGTGCCCGGGCTGCCCGGGACCAGCGGCACCCTCGCCGCCCGCGCGGCCTCGCGCGCCGCCAGCTTGTCGCCGAGCGCGGCGATGGTCGCAGGGCGCGGGCCGATGAAGGTGATGCCGGCCTCCTCGCAGGCCTGCGCGAACTGTGCGTTCTCGGCGAAGAACCCGTAGCCGGGGTGGATGGCGTCGGCGCGCACGCGCTTCGCCGTCTCGATCACGCGCTCCATGTCGAGGTAGCTCTCGCGCGAAGGACCGGGGCCGATCGGGTAGGCCTCGTCGGCCATGAGCACGTGCAGGGCCCCGCGGTCGGGTTCGCTGAACAGCGCGATCGAGGTGACGTCGAGCTCGCGCAGGGTGCGGATCACGCGCACCGCGATCTCGCCGCGGTTGGCGATCAGCACGCGGCGGAAACGGGTCGTGGGCCGCGCGGCCTGCCGGCGAACGGGGGCGCTTGTGCCCTTCTTGGCTCGCTTCTCCCCACCCTTCTTGCTTGGCATCAGCCCTCGAGCACGACGCAGGCGATGGCGAGGCCGCCATCGTGCGAGAGGGTCAGGTGGCTGCTGGTGCAGCCCAGCGATTGGAAACGTTCGAGGGCTACGCCGGTGAAGAGCAGTTCGGGGACGCGGCCGCCCGGCTGGATCACCTCGGCCTGCTTCCAGCCGACGCCGCCCGAGAGACCGGTGCCGATTGCCTTGAACGCCGCTTCCTTGGCGGCGAAGCGCGCGGCGAGGTGGGGCAGCGGATCCTTGTGGCGGCGGCAGTATTCCAGCTCGCCCTCGGTGAACAGTCGCTTCTCCATGCGCTCGCCGAATCGCGCCAGCGATTCGACCAGCCGCTCGACCTTGACCACGTCCACGCCGATCCCCCTGATGGGCACGCTTCCTCCGCGGTTAAAGGCATGGAACACTTGAAGTTGGAAATCTAGGGAGCGACTGTGTTCGAATCAAGCGGATTCGCGCCGCCGCCCCGGTCGTGCCGATTGCGGGCGCCGGACGCGGGCCTCACGGGGAGCGGCAGAACATCCTGCCGCCCCGTTCGTCCATCTTCCGAACGCGGAAGGGGAGCCGGTCTGGGAATCCCGAATGAAGCGGAACTTATCGCCCGGCTGCGCGTCCGCGACTTGGAGGCGCTGGGTGAACTCTATCGGGAGCTCGGCGACCGGATGACGACGCTCGCGCGCACCATGCTGCGGGACGCCGACGAGGCGGCCGACGTGGTCGAGGACGTGCTGCTGCGCGTCCGGGACGCAGGGCCAGGTTTCCGCGGCGAACGCGGGCTCACGACCTGGGTGATGCGCATCACCGCCAATCGTTGCCGCGACCTGCTGCGGCGGCGGAAGTTCACCGCCGGGAGGCCGGAGGACATGGATCCGCTGGCGGAATCGGGCCTCAGGGCCGAGCCGATCGAAGGCTGGGATCATGCGATCGACCAGGAACGGATGCTGGCGGCGTTGGAGCGCGCGATCGACGCGCTGCCGGCCGACCAGCGCGAGGCGGTGGTGCTGCGGGACCGTCTGGGCTTGAGCTACGACGAGGTCGCGGTGACCCTCGGGGTGAAGGTGGCGGCGGTCAAGTCGCGACTGTTCCGGGCGCGGACCGCGCTCAAGGCGGCGCTACGGCCGCTCGGCAGGGAGTGAGGGACACCATGTTCCAGGATCGGGAAGACGAGGACCCGGGGCTCACCCGGCTGCTGCACGCGGTGCGGGCCGATGCCGACCCGGCGCTCTGGACGCGGGTGCGCGCCCGGATCGAGGCGCGCCGGCGGGTGCCGGCTCTGCTCGCCTGGGCGATGCGGCCGGCGGCCCTGGCCGCCTCCCTCGCGCTGCTGATCGCCTCGGCGACCCTGGCCTTGATGCTCTCGAATGGGACCTCGGTCGGGACCAGCGAGGAGTATGCCTCGCTGAACGACGCATTGATCGCCGAGCGTGACGCACAGGTGACGGTGCCCGAGACCGCGCCCGAGACGGATGGCGGCGCGGTCCGCGACAGCGCGAGCGGGATGTGAACGGCACGCGCGGTTTGCTCATCGCGACGGCCGCCGCCTTCATCGTCGGCTGTTCGGTGGGACTCATGGGCGGCATCCTGTTCATGCGTTTTGGCGCGCAAGGGCCGCACGAACGGTTCATGTCGGGTGGCCGGCGCGGGGGGGCTCCGCCGTTCGAGTGGCGGGGAGGCCCCGGTCCCCCGGAAGGCCTGCTGCCGATGCTCGGCCGTGAGCTCGATCTGAGCCCCGAGCAGCACGAAAGGATCCTCGCGCAGATCGACCGGGCGAGGCTGCAGCACGGCGCGGCGCGCGAGAGCATGCACGTGTGGATCGAGCGCGAGCTGACGCCCGGGCAGCGCGAGCGGTGGAAGAAGATGGAAGTGCGGTTCGAGCGGTCACGTCGCGGGCCACGGGCCCGCGGATCGTGGTCGCCCGCCCGGCCATGATGTCCCTGCCCTGGAGAGAGAGGAGCACGATCATGAAGTCGAAGTGGATGACGTGGAGCATGGCGGTCGCGCTGGGCCTGGCGGCGATCGCCGCGATGGCCCTGGCACAGGAGCGGCCCGCGCCGACCCCGCGGGAGGATGTCGCGGGGGAGGAGCGCGGGATCGACGAAATGGAGGATCTCGACGGTCTGGATCTGCTGCTCGCGGCCGATGTCCCGCCCGGACCGGGTCGGGGACCCATGGGCCAGGGCCGCGGGATGCGCGCCGGCGTTGGCATGGGTCCCGGCATGCAGGGGGGCGCCGAGTTCAGGGCGAAGCTCAACCTGACCGACGATCAGAGGACGAAGCTCGCCGACATCCGTGACCGACGCGAGCGGGCGGGGATCCCGATCCACGGCGACCTGCGCATCGCCTCGCTCGATCTGCGCAAGCTCATGCGGGCCGACAAGCCCGACCCGCGGGCGATCGACGCCCAGATCGACCGGATCGCCTCGTTGCGGGCGTCGCTGCATAAGTCGCGCGTCGCCGGGATGCTCGAGGCGCGTGCGGTGCTGACCCCGGCCCAACAGAAGCTGATGCACGAGCATCGGGGCGGGATGATGGGACGTGGGATGCACGGGGCGCGCGGCATGGGCCGGGGCCAGAGCATGCGCGGCGGGCCCGGCATGCACGAGGGACCCGGCATGCGAATGAGGCACCTCTAGAAGGTGGCCGCGCCGGGTGGCGGCCGGACAGGCGAAACGCGGCGCGGGGGATGATCCCCGTCGCCGCGTCGTGTTGATGGAACCCGGTTACGAGCCCAGCTTGTACGACAGCCCCGCCCGCAGGGAGAACGAGTTCGCGCCGTCGACAATGCCGAACCAGGTCTCGCCCAGCAGGTCCGCCTTCGGGCTCAAGGGGGTGGAGACGCCGCCGCCCAGGTCCAGGCCCAGCTTGGTGGACGAGGCTTCGGCCGTCGAGCCCGGGAGGCCGAACAGCGGCGGGATGGTGACCTCGGCCTTGAGGAGGTGCAGGCCCAGCCCGGCACCCAGGAAGGGGCGGATCTTCGGATTCTCGATCTCGAAGTGGTACTTGCCACGCAAGCCGAGGGTGACGTCACGCAGCGAGCTGTTGGTACCGAGGAACTGGTCGGACTGGCTCCAGTAGTCGAGCCGGGACTCGATGCTGATGTTCGGGGTGAGGGTCCCGTGGTCGGCGAAGATCCCCAGGCTGAACGTCGTGCCGAGGTTCTCGGGATCCACGAACCCGATCGCGGCGCCGACGCGCTTGAGGCCAAGGTCCGACTGCGCCATCGCGGCCGGCGCGGCGACCGCGAGCGAGGCCAGCGTGAGAAGCAGGGTGATTCGCTTCATGAGTCCTCCGTCATGGTGGGATCGGCCGGGGGCCCTCGGGTTATCGGTCATCTCGCCGACGTTCTCCACCCGGTTTGTGCTTGCCGCAACCCGCTGCGATGCGTGAACATGCCGGCACATTCGTGAGACGGAGGGAGCAACCCGCGAGGATAACCGCTGCAGCCGTCCCCGCTCAGGCCTGGGGCGTGGCGCCTATCACGAGCGCGCCAGGTAGACCGTGATCCAGTTCAGAATCATCTCGTAGTCGAGGAAGGAAAGCCCTGCCCGGTTGTACATGGAATTGTGCGGGCGGCACTTCACGATCACCAGGCAGTTGGGATCACCGGCAGCGACGTTGGGCGTCACGCTCGTTCCCGGGCCAAACAGGGCCGCGTAGCTGTCTGTCCGGTACGCGCCCCCAGGATTCGTGGCGCCGTGGCAGCTGCTGCAGCGCGCGTCGAAGATGGCCTGCATCGGTTGGGCGTAACCGAGGCCGGTGCGGAAGGTCACGCTGCGATCCCCGGTCGAGACGCCGAAGTAATCGAGCACGTCGTGCGTTCGAACCTCCATCGGGATGTCGTCCTTGGTGGGGTCCCCAAGCCAGTCCGGCACCAGCAGCTGGACGACTTGTAGCGAGACGGTGTCGATCAGTGTCGCGGTCGTGATCGTGGCCGGGGCCCCAGGGCTGCCGGGGGGATAGAGCGAGTAGTGGGATGGATCCTCCGCGCTCTTGCGATCCAGCGGCACCGCGAATTCGACATCGACCGCGTAGGGCGCTGCCGAGGCGGCGCGCAGCGGCGGGGGGGGCGCGAGCCGTCGCGCCGTGTGGCAGCCGCCGGCGGACATCACGACCCCTGCCAGGGCCGCGGCGAGGAGCGCCACCGGAGGCAGGGCGGGGGATTGGCGCCGGGGTGGCGTTGCCCGTCGCCCCGGAGAACGCGGGAAGGGAGGGCTCACGGATTTCCCTCCTCGGACTCGGGCGACCGCTGCCAGAGGTCGCCCGACCATTCGATGGCCAGCCCGACCTGCTTCACGCGATAGTTGCCGCTGTCCGACGTGGGGGGCGCCGAGGTGCCGAGATGTGCCGTGTTGTCCTGGAAGCGGAAGGACCCGCGCATCGTCCAGTGCGGGCGGTAGCCGATACGGAGCCCGACCTCCACGGCGTGGAGCACATCGTTGCGGTCGAAGTGATAGCGGTCCGTCGTCAGCTTCGACTCGTAGCGGCGAGTCTCCAGCAGGTAGCCGAGATCGCCGCCCAGGCGCCAGGGTCCTGTCCGGGTGAACTCCATGCGGCCGTCGATTCCTGCGACCAGGCCGTGATAGCTCAGGTCGTCATCGTCGCGCACACCGCCCACCTCGTCTCCGTCGGTCGCCTGGGCATTGCTCACGCGGTAGCCGGCGTGAAGACCGACGTCTCCTCGCCGCGGCAAGCGGTTCCAGTCCAGCGAGAGCTCGCCCTGGTGCAGGCCGGCATTGCGCTCCCGGAACTCGGAGTTGTAGCGGCGATGCTCGAACCGGTAAGCGAGCCCCGCCAGTCGCCCGCGACCTGCCCGTTGTTGCCAGCTTGCAGTCGCGATCTGCAGGTCGAATTGCGCCCGGCGGTAGCGGAAGTCCCCCAGAGCCGCCGGCAGATCCTCGTCGCGCAGTTGCCGTAGATAGTAGTCGGGGAGTACGAAGTAGCCCACCGCCAGCCGCCGATCGCGCCTAAACGACTCGCGCCAGTTGACGCTGAACGAATGGACGTCGGCGATGCCGTTCTTCGCGTGAAAGTCGCCCTCGCCGCGGATCCGCATCGCGTGCCGCCGGCCGCGCCCCTGGTCCAGCTCCCAGGTGAGCGCCAGGGACGGGTTGTAGACGACGTCGTCCGTGGCCTTGACCGCGAAGCGCAGCGGATGCGTGCCCGCCTCGAAGTCGCCAAGCTGATTGTCGGAAAGCTCGAGGATGTTGTCGTCGTAGCTCGTCGTGACTCCCGCGGTCACCGCGAGGCTCTGCCCCTGCGCCGCGTGCGCGGGCGCGGCCGCCAGGATGGCCACGAGGGCCGGCACGATCGTGAGGATGGCCCCCGCTGAGTGGCGGATCGGAGCGCTCATTCCTGGCTCCCCACCGTCGGCTGTGGGATGCGCGCGTGGACCTCGGCCGTCGCTCCGGCCGGCGCCAGCAGCTCGATGGTGATCTCATGGGTGCCTTCGCCGAAAGGTATCTGGAGCCGGTCGAGCTTGGACGGGACGCGGTCCTTGAGGTTGGTGTACGAAGCGGTGGTCGCCTTCGTGGTCTTGAACTCGACCTCGCGCAGACGCCGACCGCGTTCGGAGATCGCCAGCCGGTAGGCCTTCGTGCCCCGCATGGCGGCGTCAAAGTCGAGGCGCAGGATGAGCTGGAGCGAAGTCGGACCGACCAGGCGGAGCTTCACGGGCTTGCCCTCCATGACGCTGTAGTAGGGGATGGTCTTCTCTCCCTCGGCCACCAGCACGCTGCGCGTTGCCTCGAACGGCGTGAGGCTCACCGTCTGCTCGGCGCCCCGTCTCGGAGCCGCCTGGTGCAGGCGCACGAGCAGGGCGGCCACGCCCTCGACCGCCAGACTCAGCTCGTGCCGGCCGGCCGGGACGTCGACCGTCATGCGCCGGCTCTTGCCGAGCACCGCTTCGCCCTCGCCTCCGCGTACGCGGCTCGACGGGGCGGTCTCGGTCTCCTCGCGCTCCAGCTCCCGGCCCTTTTCGAGCACGCGAAGCTTGTAGGAGACGATCTGCTTCGCACCGGTCGCGAACTCTACGCGTGAGGTGATCCGCAGGCGCGCCGGGCCTTCGACCGGGACGGCCAGGGGGCGTTCCGGGGTGATGCGGAAATAGAGGCGCGGCTTGTCGTCCACCAGCACCGTGACCGGTGATTGGCCGGGCAGGCGCTCGATGGCCTCCCAGGAGGCGGCCGTGGCGCGTGTCACAGGACAGCTGACGGCGAGGCAGGCTGTGATCCATGCGACGGCGATGCGGTGCGACAGGAGGTGCGGGGTACGAAGTCGGATCATGTCAGTGGATTCCTTTCCGGATGTGGCTGGCCGAGCAGCTTGTGCCGCAGGTCGAGCCGCAAAACGACGGTGTTCAGGATCAGGACCAGAGCCGCGGCGCCGGCGACGATCCACAGGTTGTAGCGGTACTTGATGAACAGCATTCCGCGCCCGGGGCCCACGACCGAGCCCGATGCGTCGGTGATGTCGTACTGGCGTGCCAGCGGCTGGATTTGAAGGAGGTGGATGACCGGCAGCCCGCGATCGGCGAGCACGTTGAGGACGCCACGGTTGGGGTAGCTCTTCTTCGCCAGCCGGCGGGTGTATCCGGCGGGGATCAGGCGGCCGTTCTGCGATCCGCCGAGGCTGGCGACGCCGCCGCCGACGTTTACATACACGCGGATCGGCCGGCCGCGCGCGGCGGCGATCGAATCGTAGACCGCCACCCGCTCCTTCACCGCGTCGAGCACGGTCTCGCCCTGCAGCAGGCGCGCGCCGTTGCGCCCGATCGCGTCCAGCAGCAGCTGTCGCCCGGCCGGCGAAAGACCTCGTCCCACGTCTCCGCCGCCGCCGATCGAGGCGGCGACCGAGCGGGAGGACCACACGCCCTTGTCGGCCACGACCCGCTCCATGTCGAGCCAGGTGAGCTCGGGATCGGTCGCCCCGAACATCGACGCTCCGAGCGAGGTGATGACGATCGGTTCGGCGCCGAGGGCCCGGCAGGCCGCGAGCACGGCCAGGTTGAGTCCCGGGAGCGAACCGGTCATGCCGACCGCCACCAGGTCGCCCGGCCCGACGCGAGCCTGCAGAAGCATCTGCGCGATCGCGGCCGCGAAATTGGGGTGGGCCGCCAGCGCCTTGGCCGATTGCGACCCGCGATCGGTCGTGATGAGCGTGAACTGCGGCCCGATGACCCCGCAGCCCGCCGGATCGTTGCGGGCGTCGATGGCGATGCCGCGCTCACGCTTCGCGGCGGCGATCGCCTGCTCGGCGCGCTCCATCAGCCGCACGGCCTCGATCTTCTTGCGGTAGGCCTCGGCATGGACCGGCCGTACCGAGCGCTCGGCGATCCCGTAGGAGATGAGCGCCACGACGGCGAGTCCCACCAGGGCGGGGGTGGAGGCGCGGGCCAGACTCATCGGATCAGATTCCCGCCGTTGATCAGCATGAGCAGCAGCCGCACGAGCACAGCGGTGGTGGTCATGACGCACAGCGTCTGGATCACGCCCTGGCGCTCCATCCAGTTCGCAATCAGGCCGGGGATGACGAAGCCGATCGTGCGCATGTCGACCGGCGTGCCGCGCGGGTGCAGGAGCATGAAGTCGCGCGACAGCACGCCGAACACGAAACCGATGAGGATCGCCACCACGATGCGTCGTCGCCCGTAGACGAGCGCGTACCGAGAGAGCAGCTTGAGCGAGCCGAGCGTGAGCAGCGCGCACACCGTGGTGCCGAGGATGCGCAGCGGCTCGTGGATCATGAGTGCCAGGTAGCCCGGCACCACCATGCCCCCGGCCGCGAGACCGAGGGTCTCCGAGAAGATGAGGCTGATGACCAGCCCGAGCCCGATGGCGGTCTCAACCATGCGACACCGCCCGGTTCCTGAAGTGCATCACGATCTTCTCCCCGAGGCCGACGATGTTGCCGATGCCGACCACTATCGCGCGGTCCTCGACCAGATCCAGCACGTGCTCGTACACGTCCTCCGCGGTCCGGCCACCCAGGTCGGTGATTCTGTCGCGTGCGAGGCCCTTCTGCACCGCCTGGTAGGCGACCAGTTCGGTGCCGAGCCCGGTCAATATCGTGTGGTCGGCCCGCACGCCGCGGGCGACGAACTCGGCGATCTGCCCGGAGCGCTGCAGCCGGTCGTCGCGACAGTTGGCGAGCACGATGCGCTTGACGCCAGGCTCACTCCGTTCCAGCCCGAGCCGCTGCCAGATGAGGAGCGTCGAGTCGGGGTCGTTGGCCGCGAACGCATTGACGAACGTGACGGTCTTCTCACCCGAGCGCACGGTGTAGCGCCGCAGCACGCCGGGGTCGGGGTTGGCGCGATACATTCCGGCGAGCGCCGTTTCGCGCGCCACGCCGAGGTGGCCGCAGACGGCGAGAGCCAGAGCGAGGTTCTCGGCGTGTTCGAAGTAGGAGAAGCCGGACAGCTCCGACGCCGAGACGCCGGCATCGTCTGTGACGTGCACCTCGCTGCCGCGCTCGCGCGCGACCCGCTCGATCAGGTGTGCCCGCGAGCGTTCGGCGGTGAACAGGTGGCCGGCGCGCGGCGCGGTCTGCGCGAGGGCGAGCGCCACGTCGTCGACGGTCGGACCCATGACGTCGAGATGGTCGGCGCGCGCGTTGGTGATGACGCCCACCGTGCTGCGAATGAGTCTCAGCTCGGTGATAGGCTGCAGCTCCGGGCTGACCGCCATGCACTCGATCACCATGGCTTCTGCGCCGCACTCCACGGCGCGGCGGACAATGCGGGTCTGCTCGATGATGTTGGGCTGGCCCACCCGGTAGACGTCCGCCTCGGACCCGTCGGGCCAGATGATGCGCGCCATGGTGCCGGTCGTCTTGGCGAAGGTGCGCTTTCCACCGGCGCGCAGTCCCGCGGCGATCAGCCGGGTGACCGACGACTTGCCGCGGGTGCCGTTGACGTGCACGCGCACCGGCACCTGCGCCAGGTGACGCTGGTGCCGGCGTGACTCCCACACCCCATAGGCCGCAAGGCCGACGGTGAGAGCTGCCGCGACGAGTGCGATGGCACTACCTCCCTATGAGCGACACCCGCATCGTGCGCTGGCCTGCACGAGTTCTCAGCCGCACGAAAAAGAGGCCCGATCGGACCGGCCGTCCGCCGTCATCCCGCGCGTCCCACGTCAGGACGCGCGTCCCGGGGGCCGCCACCACCGTGCTCTCGAGCGTGCGCACGCGGGCGCCGGTCAGATCGAAGACCGTGACCTCGACGGGCCCGGCGGCGGGCAGAGAGTAGCGCACCTGGAGCGCCCGCCCGGGCGCCGGGTTCGGCCACACGGCGAGCGAGAGCGCGTCACCACCCGCGGGGGGCGGGGACTCCACGCCGACCGTAGTCAGGTAGCTGCTCAGTGCCCAGACGCCGGCATCGGTCCCCGCGTAGAGGGTGACTCGCTGGCCGTCCACTGCCAGCGAGCGCACGTTCAAGTTCGCGAGCCCCGCTTGAGCGAAGACCGGGGTCCAATGGGCGCCGCCGTCGAGGCTCTCAAAGACGCCCGAACCGAAAAGACCGGCGAACAGCACCTGCGGGCGCAGAGGATCCTGGACCAGCGCCCGCACGCCACCGAGCGCGCCGTAGGGGAGGCCGGTGCGGGTGGGGTTCCAGCTCGCACCGCCGTTCACTGTCTTGAACACGCCCGAGTCGGTGCCTGCGTAGACCGTGCGCAGCGCGCTGGCGTCCACCAGCAACGCATGGATGAAGTTGGTGGGGATGCCCGTGCTCGCCGCGGACCAGTTCGCGCCGCCGTCGCTCGACTTCCACACCCCGGCGATGTCGCTACCGGCGTAGAGCGTCCTCGGCGCTCGGGGGACGAGAGCGAGCGAGCGGACGCTGAACGAAGCCGGCAGACCGCCGCTGCGATCCACCCAGTGGGCACCCCCATCCACGGTCTCCCAAACGCCGATGCCCGAGCCCACGAACAGGTGGCCGGACTGCCCGGGCCAGGCCACGAGGTCGCGCACGAAGTGGTTGTCGAGCGTCAGGTTGAGGCTGTCCGGGTCGTACCAGGTCACGCCGTCGTCGTCGCTGCGGTATACCCCGGAGCCGTATGCGGTGAGGTAGACCCGCTGTGGCAGCATCGGGTCCGGTACCAACCCGTGCTCGGAACTGTGCGAGAGCAGAAAGCGCGCGCGCGTCCAGGTCGCGCCCAGGTCGGTGCTGCGCCAGACCTGATCGCCGAACCCGGTGCCGTCGTACAGCGTGCCCGCCCCCGGCCGCACGGCGAGGGAGAAGCCGAAGGTGTTGAGCAGGCCGCCGTCGAGCGGACTCCAGCTCGCGCCGCGGTTGGTGGTGCGGAAGATGCCACCGCCGTCGGTGCCCGCCCAGCAGGTGTTGGGTGCGCTCGCACTCGCGAATAGCGCATCGACGACCGGGACGCCGAGGCCCGACGAGACTGGATGCCAGAGCGGGTCGTTAAGAGTCGTGAAGAAGACCCCGGATCCGTCCGTGCCCACATAGCGAAGCGTGTCCACGACCGCAAGCGATCGAGTGCGGAAGTTGGAAAGCCCGCGGTTGATCGAGACCCAGGTGACGCCCCGGTCGGAACTCTTGATCACGCCGCGGTCGAGCGTAACAGCGTAGACTAAGCTCGGGTCAAGCGCATCGAACTGGATCTGCACGACCGCTCCGTTGTTGGCCGTGGTGTCGGCGACCTGGGTCCAGGTGAGTCCGCCGTTGAGGCTGCGGTGCACCCCGCCGCCGGTGCTGGTGGCGGCGAGGAGCGTCTCGGGCTTGGCCGGATCGGTGGCGACATCGCGCACGGTCGTGTTGACCAGCCCCAGGTTGATCGGGCTCCAGATCGTCCCACCGTTGATGGTCTTGTAGATCCCGGTTCCCGACGTCGCCGCATAGACCACTCCCGTGCGCACCGGCCGGATGACGATCGCGAGTACCGACCGGGTGGTAGAGAGCAGCTGGTTCCAGTTCACACCGCCGTCCACGCTCAGGAACACGCCGTCATTCGTGCCGCAGAACACCGAGTCCGGATGGTTGGGTTGCACCGCCAGGCATCGCACGAATGTGTTGGTGAGGCCCGTGCGGTAGGTGGTCCAAGTGACGCCGCCGTCGAGCGAGCGCGCGACACCGGCGCCGAACGTCGCCGCCCACATCCGGGTGGGGGTGATCGGGTCGCCGGCGATCGCCTCGATCCCCTTGGCCCGCGGAGCACCCCCGGTCCATACCTGTTGGGTGGCGCGAGCGGGGGGCGGGCTGACCACGGGAGATCCGGCGAGGAGCAGGCACAAGATGGGCAGAGCAAGGGTGGGGCGCCGTCGCGCGAGGCTGGATGGCATGCGAGGACTCCTAGTCTTGGACGGGCGGCCAAGGTCCCGGGGAGGGGCGGCCCGATAGTACAATTGCAGCCGCTCGGGGTCCATTTGCCGTCGAGTCCCACGTTCGAGGTCACCGCTCCGCCTTGACGCCCGCCCGCGCCCTCCCCTAGTCTCCGACATCGAACGTTTCCCGACCCGGCAGGTGCCGCCCGATCCCTGATGGCCTTCTCGTTCAAGCTCGAAGCCCAGGATCGCACGACGGCGGCCCGCGCGGGACGGTTCACGACCCGGCACGGCGAGGTGCTGACCCCGGCGTTCATGCCGGTGGGCACGGTCGGCTCGGTCAAGACCCTGACGCCCGACGAGCTGCGCGCCGCGGGCACCGACATCCTGCTCGCGAACACGTATCACCTGTACCTGCGGCCTGGGGTGGACACGGTGCGCCGGATGGGCGGCCTGCACCGCTTCATGGGCTGGTCGGGAGCGATCCTGACCGACAGCGGCGGGTTCCAGGTGATGAGCCTGTCCGAGTTGCGCAAGGTGAGCGACCAGGGGGTCGAGTTCCGGTCGCATCTGGACGGCAGCCGGCACCTGCTGGCGCCCGAAGACGCGATCCGGATCCAGGACGGGCTCGGGACCGACATCGCGATGTCGCTCGACGAGCTGGTGCGCATGCCGGCCGAGGCGGGCGCGGTGCGCGAGGCGGTGGACCGCACGGTGGCGTGGGGCGCGCGGGGGTTCGCGGAGCGCGGGCGGCTGCGCGGCGAGGGTGGCGGAGCGATGGCGCTGTTCGGCATCGTCCAGGGCGGCACCGATCCTGCCGAGCGGGCGCGCTGCTTCGCGGGCCTTTCGCGCCACGGATTCGACGGCTGGGCGCTGGGCGGGCTGTGGGTGGGCGAGGGCCGCTCGCTGGGGCTCGAGATGGTGGAGCACGATTGCACGATGTTCCCGGTCGACCGGCCGCGCTACCTCATGGGGGTGGGGCATCCGGTGGACCTGATCGAGGCGGTGGCGCGTGGGGTGGACATGTTCGACTGCGTCCTGCCGACGCGCAACGCGCGGCGCGGGACGGTGTTCATCTCGACCGGACGGCTGGTGGTGAAGAACGCGGCGTACGCGACCGACGAACGACCACTCGATCCCGAGTGTGACTGCTACACGTGCACCCGGTTCACTCGGGGCTACCTGCGGCACCTATTCGCCGCGGGGGAGCTGCTCGCCATGCGGCTTGCTTCGCTCCATGCGGTGCATCAGATGGTGGGCCTCGCGCGCGCGGCGCGCGTGGCAGTGGTGGAGGGGCGCTACGAGGCGTTTCGCGCGGCGTTCCTCGAGAAGTTCCGGAGCCGGGCGACGCTCGCCCCGGCGGCGGGCGGGACATGACGGTGTGATGCGATGACCTCAACCAGGGAGAGTTCCGATCATGTGGAGTGACGCGCTGGCGCAGACCGGTGGCGGGGGGGCGGGGCAGGCCAACCCGAGCCTCGGCATGCTGCTCACGCTGCTGCAATTCGTGCCGATCTTTCTCATCCTCTACTTCCTCCTCATCCGGCCACAGCAGCAGCAGAAGAAGAAGCTCGAGGCGATGCTGAAGCAGCTCAAGAAGGGAGATCGCGTGCTCACGACCGGCGGCATCTATGGCTCGGTGCTGGGCGTGGACGAAGGCAAAGTCGTGTTGCGCATCGCCGAGGGTCAGAAGGAAGACATCAAGGTCGAGTTCTCCAAGAGCTCGATCGTCCAGGTGCTCGCGGAGGGTTCGCACTGATGTCGATCCGTCCGGTGCGCCTGTACGGCGACCCGGTCCTGCGCCAGAAGGCGCTGGCGGTGGCCGGGGTGGACGACACCGTGCGCGAGTTGATCGCCGACATGCGCGAGACCATGCGCGCCTACCACGGCGTGGGCCTGGCGGCGAACCAGGTCGGGGTGCTGCAGCGGGTGCTGGTGGTGGATGTCCCGGTGGACGATGAGACTCGCGTGCGGTGCGCACTCATCAATCCCGAGCTGGATCAGCGCTCGGGGGTGGAGAGCGGCGAGGAGGGCTGCCTGTCGATCCCGGGTCTTTACGAAGAGGTGCGGCGCGCGCAACATGTGCGTGTTCGCGGGCTCGACGAGCATGGCCAACCGCTCGAGTTCGTGGCCGAAGGGTACCTGGCGCGAGCGCTCCAGCACGAGGTGGATCACCTCGACGGCGTGCTGTTCGTGGACCGGCTGTCCCTGCTCAAGCGGCGGTTCCTGCGGCACGATCTCGAAGCCATCGCCCGAGGCGACTTGCCCGGCGATGCGCGCCCGCCCGCGTCGAGGAGCATCTCCTGAGCCGCCCGCGAGTGGTATTTATGGGAACTCCGGATTTCGCGGTGCCGGCCCTGCGCGCCACCGCCGCCTGCTGCGAGGTCGCCACCGTTGTCACCCGGCCCGATCGACCGCGCGGGCGCGGCAAGGTCATCTCGGCCTCGCCGATCGCCGACGCCGCGGAGACGCTGGGTCTGCCGGTCATGAAACCGGAAAACGTGAACGCGCCCGAGATGCGCGCCTCGTTCGCGGCGCTGGCCGCCGACCTATTTGCGGTGGTGGCATTCGGCGCCATCCTCTCGCCGGCGCTGCTCGCGGTGCCGCGCCTGGGCTCGCTCAACCTGCATGGATCGTTGCTGCCCGACTATCGCGGCGCCTCGCCGGTCCAGCGTGCGCTGTGGGAGGGATGCGCCGGGACCGGGGTCACGACCCTCTGGATGGACGAGGGCATTGACACCGGCGACCTGGCGCTCCAGCGCTGGGTGGCGATCGAGGCCTCGGACGACGCGGGCACGCTCGCGACCAGGCTCGCCGAGGTGGGTGGCCCGCTGCTCGCCGAGACACTGATGCTGGTCCACGCCGGCCAGTCACCGCGGCGGCATCAGGATTCCACCGCCGGCTCCTACGCGCGCAAGCTCGGCAAGCGCGACGGGATCGTGGACTTCGCCCAAGACGCGGTGACGGTCTGGAATCGCCAGCGAGCAGTCACGCCGTGGCCAGGCGCCGCGACCGCGTTCAAGGAGCGCCATCTGCTGCTGGTCCGCACCGAGCCGCGCCATCGCCTGGCGCTCGACGTGCCGCCCGGCACCGTGGTGGATGCCGGCCGAGGCGGCGTGATCGTGGCGTGCGCGCCCGGCGCGCTTCGGCTGGTCACGGTGCGCCCGGAGGGGCGCGGCAACCTGGCCGCCGCCGAGTGGGCCCACGGCGCGCGCATCCAGGTCGGCGACCGCCTGGCAGTCGAGAAGGAGGCTCACGCGTGAGCCCGGGTCCACGTCGAACGGGTGGAAGCGGTCCGGGGGGGCCTGGGGGGCCTCGGCGGGGCGGCGATCGCGGCCGTCGCCGGCCGCAGTCCGACCGTGGGCCACAGCGTGGGGCCGACTCCGGCCGCACGCCGGTCGAGCGCCCCGACGGACAGGCCGGCGCCGAGAACCGTTCGCGACCGATCTACCCCGAGGCACGGCGAAGCTGGCCGCGCGGGCCCGGGGAGCCGGGCGGACGGGCGCAAGGCGGACGGGCGCAGGGTGGTCCTGCCCGCCGC
>CAYONG010000274.1:0-8174 GCA_964405235.1 uncultured bacterium
GTGCCCGTAGCGGGCGGACGGTGGGCTCCCCGCGGGAGTGAGCACGCTCCAGGCCGGGCTCCCCGCGAGCGACAGCGCCCACACGTCGTTGCTGGGGCTGCCGCCGCCAGATCCCCCGAACACCACCAGGCGGTCGCGCACCGGGTCGTAGACGGCCGTGTGCCCGTAGCGGGCGGACGGTGGGCTCCCCGCGGGAGTGAGCACGCTCCAGGCCGGGCTGCCCGCCAGCGACAGCGCCCATACGTCGTTAAGGGCGTAGGGGTCAGCTCCCCCGAACACCACCATGCGGTCGCGCACCGGGTCGTAGATCGCAGTGTGGTCGTTGCGCGGGGTCGGCGGGCCGAGAGCCGCCCAGGCGCCGTCGTCGGCAGCGGTTCCGACAGGCGAGAGGGCGATGTCCGGGAGCGCCGTCGATGCGGGGGCGGCGGCACCTGCCACTCCACTGCGGGCCACCCCCAGCATGAACTCCCGCTGCCAGGATGCCAGCGCAGTGTCCTGGGCGGCCTCGGTGAGTCGGTCGCGGACTTGAGGGGAGAGATCAGATTGCGGGGGAAGCAGCGGTGGCTGGGCCGCAACGAGCGGGGCTTGCAGAACGAAACCTGCCAGGAGCAAGCCCAAGAACAACACCCACGTCCAGGATATGCAACGCGGCAGAGGCATCGGCCTATCCTCCCGAGTGCGCAAATCCCACTCGTGAGTTAACGGCTGGCTCACCGCGCCCTCGAGCGCCAATGACTATCTGCTTCGGCTTGCCTCCAAGCAACAACCATCCGCGCGGTAATACAGGGCGTTTTGTGCGACTACACAACGACAGAGCGACATATGACGCATCGATGAATCCAAACCCGTCGCCTCGGCACTGGCGTCCCCAACGGGATTCGAATCCGTCCCGCGTCGGCGGGCCTTCCAACTGCGCTGTGGCCGGAAACGCTGGCCTGAGGGACTGAAAGCTTGAGCCCGGCCCCCGAACCCGGAGACCGCGCGTGAAGACCGCAGCAGGGCCGCCTCCGGCGTCTACTTTGTCGCGGCGAGCGCCGCGGACCGAGAGATCCGCGACGCAGTGGTCAAGATCCGGCCGCGGCGGTAGCACCGGCGCGACTCGGCGCCGGCGCTTCACCGCACAACCGGCGCCCGGTCAGAGCGTCGCGTGCTTCAACGCCAGATCCACCACCTTCTCCACCTCTCGCAGCTTGTCCAGGGACTGAGCCACCGCGCCGACGGCGCAGGACCCGTCACGCTTCACCGTGACAACGTGCAGGCGCCCATCGGCACGCTGACCCTTCGTGGCTCGCGTCACCACCACGTAGCGCTTCGCCGGCGACGTCGAGGCCGCGAGCTTGTGGGCGTAGCCCGTCACGGCCCCGCCGACCGCATGCGCAACCGTCGAGCCCGCCGTCTCGGGCGCAGAGGCCGGGATGCCCGCGGCGCTGGCCGATACGTCGTGGACCTTCGCCGGGAGCCCGCGATCGGCGAGCGCCTTCTTCACGTTGGGCAGCGCCTCGCTCAAGCTCACCAACTCGAACGCGAGTAGTCCACCCGCGAAGGCGACCAGCGCCAGATCCTTCATCCTCACCCGAATCATCGTGTCCCCCTCTCGCCTCTACGGCGCCGGTGTCCCGGGCCGCGGTCCCTGCCACTGTGTCCGACGCTCTCTCTGACGGGCGACCCGGGTGGAAACGTTGCAACGGGACGGGCCGGCGACGAGGGTTCGGGACTTGAATTTGCCGCGCGCTGACAGGCGGCCGCGGTGGCGGGAACGCCGCGCCCAGGAGCCCGCGCCCGGAGGCCGAACCCCGGCGTCCGTCGGGCGCGGGTCGCTCCCGACGGCCGTCCGAGGGCTGGCCATCGTGCACGCGGGGAGGGTTCCGTGGACGCGGGATCGACGGATCGACCCGGCAGGACGGCCACAATGCGAGTTCTCCGTTGCCGTGGACCATGCTCCATCGTTACGCTCGTGCGTCGTTCCAGTCTTGTTGCACCGTCGGGAGCCCATGGCCGCGCGGCTCTCATCCACCCGGAAGGGACCGCTCCGTTCACATGACCGCTCGCGAGACTCGTAAAACCGTCATTCCCCGGCGCGGGACCACTTTGCAGGCCGGGTCCCTGCTCGCAATCTGCCTCGTCCTCGCCGGCTGCGGCGGCGCGCAGACGCGTGGCCCGCAGCGGGTGCCGATCGTAGTGGCGACCGTCGAGCAGCGCGGTGTGCCCTACGAGATCGAGGCGACCGGAACCGCGGAGCCCATCCAGAGCGCGGCGGTCACCGCCCAGGCGGGCGGGCTCATCACGCACGTCGCGTTCCGCGAGGGCAGCGAGGTGGCCGAGGGGCAGGAGCTGTTCCGGATCGACCCGCGCCCGTTCGAGGCGGCGATGGCGGAGGCGGCCGGTGTGCTTGCGCGTTCCCAGGCCCAGTCCGAGACCGCGCGTCTCGATCTGCAGCGCGCGGAGGCCCTGGCGGCGCAGCAGCTCATCTCTCCCGACGAGCTGCAGCGCAAGCGCTCGGCCGCCACCGCGATGGCCGCCTCGGTGAGCGCCGATTCGGCGGCGCTCCTCACCGCCCGGCTCGACCTCGCCTACGCCACGGTGCGAGCCCCGATCAACGGCCGGACCGGGAGCCTCTCGGTGCACGAGGGGGATGTGGTGCGCGCCAACGACGTGGCCGCCCCGCTCGTCACCATCAATCGGATCCGGCCGATCCTGGTGCGCTTCACCGTAAGCCAGGCCGACCTGCCCGAGATCCGCCGCGCGCGCCGGCAGGCCCCGCGGGTGGAGATCGCTCCGGCGGAGGGCGACTCGGTGTGGATCAGTGGGCGGCTCGCGTTCGTGGACAACACGGTGGATCCCGCGAGTGGCACCGTGATGCTCAAGGCGGAATCGTCCAACCGCGACGGCGCGCTATGGCCGGGCCAATTCGTACGCGTGCGGCTCAAGCTGTTCGAGCAGAGCGGCGCCACCGTGGTGCCGGCGGCGGCGATCACCAATTCGCAGCAGGGCCCCTACTGCTACGTGGTCAACCCCGATACGACGGTCGAAGTGCGCCCGGTCACGGTGCAGCGCACCTGGCGCGACCTGGCAGTGATCACAACCGGTGTGAAGGCGGGCGAGATCGTGGTCACCGACGGGCAGCTTCGGCTCTCGCCGGGCGCCAAGGCCGTGATCCGGAGCGCCGCGGGTAGCGGGAACGCGGCCGCGGCGACCGAGGGCAGGACGAAGGGAGGCAAG
Organism: uncultured bacterium; assembly: GCA_964405235.1. GTDB lineage: Bacteria > Eisenbacteria > RBG-16-71-46 > RBG-16-71-46 > RBG-16-71-46 > WS-11. The sequence goes on from CAYONG010000274.1 coordinate 3,220, forward strand.
CGATGAACATCTCCGGTCCCTTCATCCACCGGCCGGTGGCCACGACTCTGGTGATGCTCGGCATCCTCCTGTTCGGCATGCTCGCCTACCGCGAGCTGCCGGTGAGCGACCTGCCCAACGTGGACTACCCGGTCATCAACGTGCGCGCCAACCTCCCGGGCGCGAGCCCCGAGACCATGGCCTCGGCTGTGGCGACCCCGCTCGAGAAACAGTTCACGACCATCGCCGGGCTCGATGCCATGACCTCGATCAGCAGCCTCGGCTCCACCAACATCACGCTGACGTTCACGCTCGAGCGCGACATCGACACGGCGGCGCAGGACGTGCAGGCCGCCATCGCCCAGACGCTGCGTCAGCTACCGCAGGGCATCATCCCGCCCTCCTATCAGAAGTCGAATCCGGCCGACTCGCCGATCCTCTACCTGGCGCTCACCTCGGACCAGCTCCCGCTCTCGGTGCTCGACGAGTATGCGCAGACGTTTCTCGCCCAGCGCATCTCGACCGTCGCCGGGGTCGCCCAGGTCAACGTGTACGGCTCGCAGAAGTACGCGGTGCGCGTGCAGGTGGACCCGCAGGCGCTTGCCTCGCGCGGCGTGGGTATCGACCAGGTCGCCTCGGCGATCGGCTCGGGCACCGTCAACCTGCCGACCGGTGTGCTGTGGGGACCCGAGAAGGCGCTCACCATCCGCTCGGACGGGCAGCTCGAGAACGCGAAGGAGTTCCGCTCGCTGGTGGTGACCACGCGCGGCGGCGCGCCCGTGCGGCTGGGCGACCTGGGCGAGATCGTGGACGGCGTCGAGGCGACGCGCGCCGCGAGTTGGTTCAACGGCAAACGCGGCATCGTGCTCGCCATCCAACGCCAGCCCGGCACCAACACCGTGGCGGTGGCGGATCGCGTGCACGAGTTGGTCGGCCGCCTGCGCACGCAAATGCCGGGCTCCGTCCAGCTCGAAACGCTGAACGACCGCTCGGTTTCGATCCGCAACTCGGTCTCGGACGTCCAGATGACGCTGGTCATCGCCCTGGTGTTGGTGGTGATCGTCATCTTCCTGTTCCTGCGCAACCTGTCGGCGACCCTGATCCCGAGCCTGGCACTTCCGTTCTCGATCGTGGGCACGTTCGCGGTGATGAAACCGATGGGCTTCAGCCTCGACAACCTCTCGCTCATGGCGTTGACTCTCGCGGTCGGCTTCGTGGTGGACGACGCCATCGTCATGCTCGAGAACATCGTGCGCCACCTCGAGATGGGCAAACGCCCGATGCAGGCGGCGCTCGATGGGGCGCGCGAGATTGGCTTCACCATCCTCTCGATGACGCTCTCGCTGGTGGCCGTGTTCATCCCGGTCATCTTCATGGGCGGCCTGCTCGGCCGGCTGTTCCACGAGTTCGCCGTGGTCATCGGCGTGGCGATCCTGGTCTCGGGGTTCGTCTCGCTGACGCTCACGCCCATGCTGTGCAGCCGGTTCCTGTCGTCCGAGCGTGACAAGCGTCACGGCCGCTTCTACCAGGCGGTCGAGCGCGCGTTCCAGCGGTCGCTGCGGTTCTACGAGGAGACACTCGTGTGGGTGATGAACCGCCGGCGGGTGGCACTCCTGTTCTCGCTCGCGATCCTCGCCGGCACCGCGGGACTGTTCATGCTGGTGCCCAAGGGTTTCATCCCGAGCGAGGACATCGACCAGATCACCGCCACCACCGAGACCGCCGAGGGCACGTCGTTCGAGTCCATGATGCGTCATCAGCAGGCGGTCGCCGCGATCGTGCAGAAGGATCCCAACATCGCCGGGTTCATGTCCTCGGTGGGCGGCGGCCCCGGCGGAGGCTCGATCAACCAGGGGCGCATGGTCTTGCGCCTCAAGCCGCGTCACGAGCGCAGCCTCAGCGCCGATCAACTCGTTCGCCAGCTGACGCCCAAACTCAACGCCGTGCCCGGCATCCGCGTGTTCCTCCAGAACCCGCCGCCGGTGCGGATCGGCGCCCGGTTCGCCAAGAGCCAGTACCAGTACACGCTCCAGGGGACCGACATCGCGTCGCTCTACGAGAATGCGGCCAAGCTCGAGGCGCGTCTCAAGACCGAGCCGCAGTTGGAGAACGTGACCAGCGACCTGCAGATCAAGAACCCCGAGGTGCGGGTGGACATCGACCGCGAGCGCGCCGCCGCCCTCGGCGTGACGCCCGAACGCATCCAGGAGGCGCTCTACTACGCCTACGGGTCGCGGCAGGTCTCGACCATCTTCACCCCCAACAACCAGTACGCGGTCATCCTCGAGCTGTCGCCCCGGTTCCAGCGCGACCTCTCGGCCCTGCGGCTGATGACCGTGCGCTCGAACAGCGGCCAGCAGGTGCCGATCGGCTCGGTAGCCAGGCTCTCGAGCGGGCTCGGGGCGCTGACGGTGGCCCACGCCGGGCAGGTGCCGGCGGTGACGATGTCGTTCGACTTGAAGCCCGGCGTCGGCCTGAGCGAGGGGGTCGCGGTGGTTCAGGCGGCGTCGCGCCAGACGCTCTCGTCCGATATCGCCACCAACTTCGCCGGCACCGCGCAGGCGTTCCAGTCCAGCCAGCAGGGACTGGCACTGCTGCTCATCATCGCGGTGCTGGTCATCTACCTCGTGCTCGGGGTGCTCTATGAGAGCTTCATCCACCCGCTTACCATTCTCTCGGGGCTCCCGTTCGCGGGCTTCGGCGCCCTGCTCACTCTGTTCGTGTTCCGCACCGAGCTGAGCGTGTATGCGTTCGTGGGCGTGATCCTGCTCGTGGGCCTGGTCAAGAAGAACGCCATCATGATGATCGACTTCGCGCTCGCCGCCGAGCGCACCGAGGGCAAGACCCCACGCGAGGCGATCCTCGCCGCGTGCAGCATCCGGTTCCGCCCGATCATGATGACCACCATGGCCGCGCTCGCCGGCACATTGCCGATCGCGCTCGGTCTGGGCGCAGGCGGCGAGGGCAGGCGGCCGCTGGGGCTCGCGGTGGTGGGCGGGCTCGCGTTCTCCCAGATCGTCACGCTCTACGTCACGCCGGTGTTCTACACGTATCTCGACGAGTTCCAGCGGCGGTTCAAGCGCAAGCCGACCGCGCCGCGGCATGCGGGGCGCGTCGAGGCGATCGAGGTGGCGAAGCCGATGGAGGCGGGCACGCGGGGGTAGGCGAGGGCGGAGTGGCTCAGCAGCGCTGCATCGCCAGCCAGAATGCCCAGCGTCGCGTAGCGGATTACAGACAGCATCCCGGTGGTTCAGCGAAAGGATGCGAGGCGGAAGGAATGCGCCTGTCTCAGCGGTCCTCGAGCGCTTCGAGATCGGCGAGGTCCTGGGTCCTGCCCGACGCTCGCTTGTTGCGGATGAGGTGCTCCCGCGAGAGCGCAGCCACCTCTTGATCGGAGAATCGCGTCACCACACGGGTTTTCCAGGCTTCATCGAACTCGACTCCGGAGATCGAGGTGATGATGTCAATCCGGACGGGCGGCACGCCGATCTGGAAAACCAACCCCGGACGCCCGAGCTCGTCGGCGCTCAGTTCGTGAGTTGGAGCGCCGAAGGAGGCCAGGGCCCGCAAGACACGCTGCGCGTTCTCGGGCTCGGGGCGCACCCACACATCGAGGTCGCGGGTGGCCCGCACGTGCCCATGCACCGCCAGCGCGTGGGCGCCCACCACCAGAAACTCAACGCGGTGCGCGTTGAATTCGGCAAACAGATCTCTGAAGTCTGGGTTCACCGGTCCCGCTCCATTCAAGACACAGCCGGGTAAGTAGCCAAACGGCGTTGATGCGCTCCTCGGGCGTGGAGCCCTCCCAGTCGGAGCGCTCTGGGGCCGCCGATTCTTGACGGATGATGCGGGTCGAAACCACTCTTCGCCTGGCATTCACGGGTGCATTGTACACGGTGGGCATGGTCCGAACGAGCCCGCTGGCCGACCGGTCGCGGCGTGCCCATCGCCCATCCGCAATCTTCGCAGCACAACCCATTGATTGCGCACATCGCTCGCCCTACCATGCCCGGCATGACCCAAACCCAGACGAACACCTCGCCCTATCTGGCCTCGGCCTACGCCAACGACCGCGCCCACGTATTCCACTCCTGGTCCGCGCAGGGAGCCCTTGCCCCGACGGTCATCGTCGGGGGCAGGGGCTCCCGCATCTGGGACGACAAGGGCAACACGTGGCTCGACTTCTCGAGCCAGCTCGTCAACGTCAACATCGGCCACCAGCACCCCAAGCTGGTCGCGGCCATCCAGGAACAGGCCGCGCGCCTGTGCACGATCGCGCCGTTCCACGCCAACGACATGCGCGGCGAGGCCGCACGGCTGATCGCCGAGCTGGCCCCGGGCGATCTCGACATGGTGTTCTTCACCAACGGCGGCACCGAGGCGATCGAGAACGCCGTGCGCCTGGCGCGCGGGCACACCGGCCGCCACAAGGTGCTCTCGACCTATCGCAGCTATCACGGCGCGACCGGCACGTCCATCATGCTGACCGGAGACCCGCGCCGCTGGGGCAATGAGCCGGGGGCGGCGGGCGCCGTCAAGTTCTGGGGTCCCTACCTCTATCGCTCGGCGTTCCATGCGACCACCCCCGCCGAAGAGTGCGAGCGGGCGCTCGAGCATCTGGCCAACGTGATCACGATGGAAGGCCCGCAGGCCGTGGCGGCGATCGTGCTGGAGACCGTGGTGGGCACCAACGGCATCCTGGTGCCGCCGGACGGTTATCTCCAGGGCGTGCGCGAGCTGTGCGACCAGAACGGCATCGTGATGATCTGCGATGAGGTCATGGCGGGGTTCGGACGCTGCGGCGAGTGGTTCGCCGTGGACCGCTGGAAGGTGACGCCCGACCTGATCACGTTCGCCAAGGGCTCCAACTCGGGCTACATCCCGGTGGGCGGCGTCATCATCAAGCGCGCGATCGCCGACACTTACAAGGACCGTGTGTTCCCTGGCGGCCTCACGTACTCCGGCCATCCGCTGGC
>CAYONG010000275.1:0-2398 GCA_964405235.1 uncultured bacterium
ACCGCTTCTTCGCGAACTCCGCGGTCCAGTGCTGGACTACCGCGACACCCTGCGCGGGACCCTGCTGGCCCGCCGGCCGGGTGATCAGGAAGCGCGTGCCGTCACCGGTCACGTCGAACGGCGTGTAGAAACCGAATCCCCCCTGGCCCAGCGCGGGCCGGGTGAACAGGCGCCTGGGTGTGCCGAGGACCGGTGCGGCGGTCCCGGACACCTCGACCTCCATCACGTCGTCGACCTGGGTGAAGAACAGGCGGTCGCCCCGGGCCGTCCACCGCGGCGACTGCCCGCCGGCGGTCGAGACCTGCCAGCGGCCTTCGCACGAGGGATAGCGGGTGAGATACACCTCCCATTGCCCCGACTCATCCGACGAGTAGGCGAGGAAGTTCCCCGACGGCGAGATACGCCCGCCCACCGCGCGTGGGTTCCCGGTCACCAGCGTCCGGGGCGTGCGCGGGCCCTGGAGCGGGACCTCCATCAGGCTCCAGACTGTGCCGCCCTTTTCGAAGCCAGTGTACGTGGCGTGCTGGCCATCGGGGGCGACATTGGGACCGACACCCTTCCCGAGCGTGTCCACGGCTCCGGTCCCGTCCGCGGCCCGGACGAGCACCACGAGCCCGCCTGGAACCGCGCCGCCGACCGGAAGCGTGTTGTAGCTGACCCGGTCCCCGGATGGAAACCAGCTGGGACCGTCGTCCCCACCGGGATCGAACGTCAGGCGGGTGCGCGTCCCCCGTGTCGTGTCGAGGATCCAGATGTCCCGGTTGTTCGCCACGGTGATGGGCCAGGCAATGCGATGCCCGTCGGGTGAGAGCGCCGGATTCCCCATGTTCGTCTCGGGCTCCCCGATCGTCCCCATTTCCTTGCCGTCACGGTCATACCACGCCAACTGTCTCGCTCCCTGTGGCCCGCCCGAGATGCAGGCCAGCGTCCCCTCGGTGGACACGGAGGGGGACGAGCCCCCGGGGGCCACCATGAAGGGCGGGCCCGTGGCCTCTAGCCGTGACAGCGAGAAGGGCAGCGCCCAGATACCGGGGGTGATCGGCGCGCGGTTGAACAGGATGTAGCCGGCAGGATCGTAGGTCAGATCGGAGACCCGCTGATCCGGGACCTCGAGCAGAAGCTTTCGCTTGCCGTCCGACCAGAGCGTGATGTTGTTGACGCCCCCGCGGCGCTTGTGAGAGGCGAAGATGACGGCGTGGCCCCCCGGCAGGACGTACGGCTGGTGGAGGTCGCCCTCGGTGGTGTCGGGCTTGACCCACTGCTCGGGGTCGCCCCCCGCCGCGGACACGCGGAACACACCGCCGCTGTCGCCGCGCGAGAAGACGATCATCCCGTCGTCGCCCCAGCTGATGCCGGCCCCACCCCTTCCTCCCTCACCCCAATCCATCGCGCCGCGCACGTCGCAGACCGCCTGGTTCTCGCCCCCGTCCAGGGCGATCCTCATGACGCGGGAACCAACCAGGTAGCCGAGGGACTTGCCGTCCGGCGACCAGAAGGGGTGCGCGGCGCCCTTGTCCGCCTTGAGCTCGCGCGGCTCCAGTTCGCTCAGGGACTGGATCCACACCGCGCCGGCGAACACGTAGGCCACGGTGCGCCCGTCGGGGGAGATCACGGGGGACTGCGGGGCCAGGCCCGCGACCGCCGGGAGCGCGAGGTGGAACTTGCGCAGCGGCGCCTCGTGGGCCGGAGGACGGATCGCGCGTCCGATCAGGAACATGGCGATCACGCCCAGCGCGAGGCCCGCGATGCCGATGAGCATGGCCGGGGCGCCGGCGCGGGCGGGCGCGGCCGCCGCGGGTGCTTCTGCTTCGGCGTCCTTGCCGGCGATCAGCGCTTCGAGCGTGATGCGCGCCTCGCCGATGTCGCGCAGGCGCTGCCTGGGGTCGCGGCTCAAGCAGCGGCCCATCAGTGTTCGCAGCCGCCGCGGCGTCTCCGACGGCAGGGTGCTCCAGTCGGGGTCGGTCTTGAGGACACTCGCCAGCGTGTCCGAAATGGTCTCGCCCTCGAACAGCCGCTGTCCGGTGAGCATCTCCATCACCAACGCGCCGAAAGCCCAGATGTCCGCGCGCTTGTCCGCCGCGTGCCCGCGCGCCTGCTCGGGCGCCATGTAGGCGGCGGTGCCGAGCAGCACGTTGGCGCCGGTCAGGTTGCCGGTGATGGTCGGCGACTGCGACATGACGGACGAGCCGGATGGCCGCGCGCCGTCGCCCTCGAGCGCCTTGGCGAGGCCGAAGTCCAGCACCTTGGCCTTGCCCTCGGCGGTCAGCTTCACGTTGGCCGGCTTCAAGTCCCGGTGGATGACGCCGCGCTCGTGGGCGTGCTCCAAGGCCTGCGTGATCTGGAGCGCCAACGGCAGCGCCTCGGCGAGCGGCACCGGCCCGTGCCGGAGCCGCTGGGC
>CAYONG010000276.1:0-6910 GCA_964405235.1 uncultured bacterium
GGGAGGAAGAATTGGCTTTTCTTCCAGCGAGAGGGCGGCGGCAAGGTGGCCGCGGTGTTGATGAGCCTGCTGATGACGGCACAGGCCGCGGGGATCCACGTCGGCGACTACTTCCGCGATGTGCTGGTGCGCATCTCGACCTGTACCGACGTCAAGAAGCTGACGCCGCACGGCTGGCAGGAGCACTACGCGGCCGAGGTCACCGAGCGCCGCCACGCCCTGCTCCGCGAGATCGCCGGCGAGCGCTGACCGCCCATTGGCGTGACGGTCGTGGGCGAACGGTTACAGGTAGACCGTGTGCGGGTGGAAGTCCAAGTCGACGGTGATGGGGTCGGGGCCGATGTTGAGCAGGACCGATACTGTCTGGCCGAGGAAACCGGCATAACTACCGAAGTTCGTCACGGTCAGGTCCGGTTTCCCGTCGCGATTGAAGTCTCCGATCGCGACGGAGACAGGTGCTCCGACCGTGCCATAGTCGGTCTGTGGCCCGAGGGTCCCATTCCCGTTGCCGAGCATCACCGAGATTGAGCTGTTGGTGTTGCCTGCGGCTACGTCCGGCCTTCCATCTCCGTCCAAGTCCCCGATGGCGACGGAGTACACCGCAAGGGCGCCGGTGGTTTGGCTCGCAATCACCGATTGAAATGTCCCATCGCCGTTGCCGAGCAGAACCCCGACATTCCCTCCGTTGTAGCTCCCCACCACCAAGTCAGGATTCGCATCACGGTTCAAATCGCCGATCGCCACAGACCAGATCTCCGATTCCTGGAACAGGGATGTGGTGGCCGCCGATCCAAACGTGCCGTCCCCGTTTCCCAGCATCACCGAGATTCCATCGCCTACCACGACCAGATCCAGCTTCCCGTCCCGGTTCAAATCGCCGATCGCCAGGTCCTGGGGATAGAGAAGTGACCGGAGAGTCGGCGCCCCCAGCGTCCCGTCCCCATTACCAAGCATCACCAAAATAGAGCCGTCGATAAAGTCATCGCCAATCACAACGTCCAAGTTTCCGTCCGCATTGAGGTCACCCAGTGCCATCACAAGGGATGAGAAGTAGTGGGATGGAGAGTCGGTCCCCGTCGTGATCATCGGCGCGAACGTCCCGTCCTTCCTCCCGAGAAGAACCGAGACCGTTCTGGGATTGCTACTCGCGGTAACCAGATCCAATTCTCCGTCCCGATTCATGTCTCCAACCGCTACGGATCTGTGATACCCGGGCGTCCCGTAGTCGGTCTTCGGGCCAAACGTCCCATCCCCTGTCCCCAGTAGCACCGACACGGTCCCGACGTAGTTCGAGTTCGTGCCATTGTTAGCAACGGCCAGGTCGGGGCTTCCGTCGCCGTCGAAGTCCCCGATCGCCACGGATTCAGGACCTACGCCCACCTGGTAGGGAACGGCCGGCGCGAACAGCGGGTCACCCGCTGCCGATAACGGGGTGATCGCGCCGAGCAGGAGCATCAGCGGTATCGCGGCGACGATGCTGGTCCACAGGTGTCGAGTTTCAGGAGGACGGGAGAGGACAGCGGCGAGCTTCATGGCGACCACCTCGCAGGCAAGAGGGTACGCAAAGTGATGAAGCGAGGATCCGAGGCGCGCCTGGGAGGGCCGGAGTTCAAGAATGGTCCTGCGGCGAGCGGCCGAAGCCTATCATCTCGCGTCGCCCCCAACACCAAGTTTCAACCTGAAAACGGCTGGTACGCCGCAGGTGAGGGCCCGGAGCTAGAGGCTCCGGGCCCTCGGTGTCTGGCACGTGGAGACGTGTTCGACGACCGGAGTATGGCGTCGGTTTCCGCGGGAGTCCAGAGGGAGATGAAGCGGGTCTCCAGCCGCGGGGCCCGTGGAGACGCCGCTTCGGATGCGTAGCTGCCGGCGCTGCAGCCGGCCGTTCTGGATTTGCCGGCCGTGCGACCGGGGGCACGCCTACTGCGACCCGGAGTGTCGGCAGCAAGGCTATGCGCGCTGCCGGCGCTCCGCTCGAGCGCGTCATCAGCGCAGCCCGGAGGGACGGCTGGATCATCGCGACCGGCAGCGCGCCTACCGCGCCCGACAGCGGGGGCGCGTGACGGATGAATCTTCCCCGGCGGCGGCACACCCGGTAGAACTGCCTCGTTCAACGTCCACGGTGGTGGTGGCGCGGAAGGAGGCGAGTGATGCGCGGCAGGTGCGGTGTTGTCGATGCGGTCGGGTGGGCCGCTGGGTCCGCTGGGAAGCGTGGTGGAGCGGACGGGCGGCGGGGACGCTGCGGGAATGAGCCGTCGGAGCGGGCGGTGCGGCGATGATCAGCGCGGAGCAACGGGCGGAGATGCGGCGGCTGTTCTACGCCGAGCACTGGAAGGTGGGGACGATCGCGGCCGCGTTGGGGGTGCACCGCGACACGGTGTGCGCGGCGATCGAGGCGGAGCGGTTCGTGACGCACCTGGCGCGACCGCGGCCGAGCCGGCTCGATCCCTACCTGCCGTTGGTGCGCGACACGCTGCAGCAGTATCCGCGGCTGCGGGCGACGCGCCTGTTCGAGATGGTGCGGGCGCGCGGCTACGCGGGCTCGGTGGTGCAATTGCGGCGGGTGGTGCGGCGGCTGCGGCCGGTGCCGAAAGCCGAGGCCTACCTGCGGCTCTCGGTGCTACCGGGCGAGCAGGCGCAAGCCGATTGGGGTTCGTTCGGCACCATCGAAGTCGGGCGGATGCGGCGCCCGCTGTCGTGCTTCGTGATGGTGCTGAGCTGGTCGCGGGCGATCGATGCGCTGTTCACGCTGGACCAGACGCTGGAGAGCTTCCTGCGCGGACACGTGCACGCGTTCGCGTACTTCGCGGCGGTTCCCAGGGTCATCCTCTATGACAACCTGAAGAGCGCGGTGCTGGAGCGGCGCGGCGAGGCGATCCGGTTCCACCCGCGGCTGCTCGAGCTGTGCGCGCATTATCACTGCGCGCCGCGACCGGTGGCGATCGCCCGCGGGAACGAGAAGGGTCGTGTGGAGCGGCAAATACAGTACCTACGCTCGTCGTTCTTCGCGGCGCGTTCGTTCCGCGACCTCGACGACCTCAACGCTCAGTTCGAGCGTTGGCGCGCGGAGATCGCGCACCCGCGGCGCGTTCCGGGCGAACCGTCGTTGACGGTGGCCGAGGCGCTGGAGCGCGAGCGCGCCTACCTGCTGCCGCTGCCCGAGCATCCGCTCGAGACCGACTTGATGCGGGTGGTGAGCTCGGGCAAGACCCCGTACGTGCGCTTCGATCGCAACCTGTACTCGATCCCCCACGAGCTGGTCCGCAAACCGCTCACCCTGGTGGCGAGCGCCACGCTCATCCGCGTCCTCGACGGCGCGTGCGAGGTGGCGCGACATGGGCGCTCGTTCGAGAGCGGCGCCTGCCTCGAGAATCCCGCGCATATCGAAGGTCTGGTGCGTGCCAAGCAGCAGGCCCGCGAACTCACCGGGCGCGACCGGCTGCGGGCCGCGGTGCCCGAGAGCGCCGCGCTGTTCGAGGCCTGGGCGCTGCGCGGCGAGCCGCTGGGGCTTCACAGCCACCGGCTGCTCAAGCTGCTCGACGACTACGGCACCGAGGAGCTGCGCGCTGCCACCCGCATCGCCGTGGAGCGCGGAGCGCCGACCAGCGGCTCGATCGCGCACGTGCTCGAGCAGCGGCGCCGCGCCCGCGGCCTCACACCCCCGGTGCCGATCGATCTCTCGCACCGCCCCGAACTGCGTGACTTGCGACTCATCCCGCACCGACTGGAGGACTACGATGCCCTCGGACAGCACGATCCCGATCCCGCCGCCGACCCCGATGCCTGATCTCGCCCACGCCCTGCGCGGGCTCGGGCTGCACCTGATCGCCGAGCAACTCGACGACTTCGTGGCGCACGCCACCCGTCGTCGCGCTTCCCCGCGCCAGCTGCTGGAAGAGCTCGCCCGGCTCGAAGCCCAGGAACGGGCCCGCAAGAGCGTCGAGCGCCGGCTGGGCTGCGCTCATCTCGGACGCTTCAAGCCGATCGCCGACTTCGACTGGAACTGGCCCAAGGAGATCGACCGAGCGGCCATCGAGCGCGCGCTCAAGCTCGGCTTCCTGGAGCGCGCTGAGAACATCGTGCTGGTCGCCACGCAGGGGCTGGGCAAGACCATGATCGCCCAGAACCTGGCGCATGCCGCGGTGCTCGCCGGCGCGAATGCGCTGTTCATCACCGCGGCCGATCTGTTGCTCGATCTCGCCAAGCAGGAGACCGCGCGCGCCCTCGAACGCCGGCTCCGTCACTACACTCAGCCCGCGCTGTTGTGCATCGACGAAGTGGGCTACTTGGCCTACGACAACCACGCCGCCGACCTGTTGTTCCAGATCGTCTCGCGCCGCTACGAGCGCCGCTCGATCGTGCTCACTACCAACCTGGTGTTCGCCGAGTGGAACACCGCGTTCCCCAACGCCGCCTGCGCTACCGCGCTCATCGACCGGCTCACCCACCATGCCGAGGTGCTGGTGATCAAGGGCGAGAGCTACCGCCGACGCGAGGCCGAGCTGGCCCAGAAGGCGCGCCGCCGGGGCGAACGAACCCACGCCTGATGCCTTGCACGCTCGAACTTGCGGGCGAGACCACGCCCGCGTCAGGCGGCCCCGTCGGCGAGGTGTTCAGAAATCAGCGCTCGACCGCGATCGACAACACCGAGACGTAGGGACGTTTGAGGTGGCGCTCGATGGTGGCGCGTAGGGCTCCCCATGCCCTCTGCCTATCGCCAGTCTCCAGCCGCGACGAACGCGCCCAAGTAGAACGGGTGGGTGCCCAGTCCCCGCGCCCGCTGCTCCCGCAACAGCACGATGCAGGCCGCGCGCACCGCCTCAGCGGTCCCCATCTTCCGCATCAGCCTCGCCACATAAAGCGCCCGCATCCAGCGCCGCGTCGATTCGTCATCGACCGCCCACAGGCTCATGAGAACGGTACGCGCTCCTGCGACCTGAAACGCGCGTCGTACGCCGAAGACTCCCTCTCCTGCGCGCACGCTTCCCACTCCAGTCTCGCACGCCGAAAGCACCGCCCACTGTACCCCGCTCATGTCCACCCCCGCGATCTCTTCCGCCCTGAGGATCCGGTCCTCCTCCTCCGGCCGGGCCTGCTTGCGATGGTTCGCCCCCGCGAGAGCCAACCCGGAGAGCACCAAAGGATTCTCCCCGGCTGGGGCGGCCGTCCGCGGGTCTTGGCGTCCCGCGAGTGCTCCTTTCCCGCGACCTCCCTGGTCCAGCGCCGAAGGACACAGTCCGGTGATGAAGAATCCGTGCGTCGCCAGATGGAGCACCGCGTGCCGCGAGGCATTCCGATTGAATGCCCGCTCGTCCGCCTGAGCGCCGGTCAGCTTCAGCACCGGTTCGGATCCCCTTGGCGCACGATCCTTGCTGCGCGATGAGAACCGTTTCTCCCGTTTACTCCACAGTTGCGCGATCTCCTGCACTTCGCGGAGCGTGCCCGGCAAGGAATCGAAGTGAAGCGCGGCAAAGTCACCGCAGCCCGAGCGCTGGCCACGAAAGCTGCCCGGGGAGCCGGCCAGCGGGACTTGTCCTGACCCTGGAGCATCACTCGAAGCCAGTACCACCTCTGCGGGCTGGTCGAACGCCGAGCCGCCCATCGCAAACAGACCGCTGCCCCCCCGCTGGCAGCGAATCCAGGGTCACCAGGCTGCGCTCCGACGAGACATAGTGGAAGAGAGGTCCGTCTTCGAGCAGATAGGCCCCGGCGTCGGAGGGCAGCGTCGCCAGGTTCACCAGGTTCACGGCGCCATCGGGGACCACGAACACCCGAGCCATCCCGCTCAGGTGAGGCACGAGGGGATCCCAGAGCTTCTGGCGCAGCCGTCGCTCGGCACCCTCCATCTCCTGCCGCGCCTGCTCGAGCAATGGGCGGTAGCGCTCCGGGTGCTCGGCGTCGGGTCCGCGCACCAGCAGGGTCGCGTAGCGGGCGACCGCCGCTCGATGACTCGCCGCAGAGTGTTCGATCTCGAGGTCGTCCGAAGTCTTCAAGGAGCGATGCCGCGAAGCCATTTCATCGAGCACGAGCGCCCGCGAGCGCACCAGCGCATCGAGGATCTCTCGCTTCGTCTCGAGATCCGGAGGCTCGACCAGCAGCGAAATGGCGGTGCTCAGGCCGGACGAGCGAAGACCTGCAAGCGCCAGAGCCTGCCGCTCGGGGAGCACGCGGGCGGTGGCGCAGAAATGTTTGCGCGCGATCTTCTCGGCTCGGAGCGCGAGCGCTGCGGATTCTTTCCGCTGGCCCTGCGTGAGCGACAGATTCGCCAGGCTTGCGAGGCTCCCCGCGACATTGGGATGATCTGGCCCCAGCGCGTTCTCCTGAATCGCCAGCGCGCGTTCGTAGAGCGGCTGGGCCCCGGCGCGGTCACCCGCAACGGAGAGCGAGCTTGCGAGGCCGTCGAGGCTGCACGCCACATCGGGATGATCCGGCCCCAGCGCCTTTCGACCGACGACGCGTTCAAATACTTAGATGAATGGTCTCGCGACGGCCGCTTCATCGTCTTCTCGGCGGTGAACGCCGAGACCGGCTTTGATCTCTGGATCCTTCCCATAAACGGGGATCGCAAGCCGGTGCCCTACCTGAGAGGGACCGCCGATGAAAGGGGCGGCAGGATCTCGCCCGACGGGCGTTGGCTGGCCTACTATTCCAATGAGACCGGCCAGTACGAGGTCTACGCCCAGTCGCTCCCCGAGCCGGGGCGCAAGGTCAGGGTGTCGCTCGACGGGGGAGTGTCGCCAAGCTGGGCAGACAGCGGGTACCGGGGGTGAGTGGCATTGGTAGATCCTACGTGACACCGCTGAACAAGCGGCTGGCGGTAAGACCCCCGCTCAAACCGTGCATGCCGATTTCCAGCACACGGCTTACCGATGGTCGTCCGGACGGAGCGTGCACGACTCCCCATATCGCCAGC
>CAYONG010000277.1:0-11527 GCA_964405235.1 uncultured bacterium
CCCCTCGACGATCATCTCCTCGACGGCGATCTCCATCCGCCGCAACGCCTCGGCGCGGTCCTTCCCGTGGGCGATGAGCTTACCGATCATCGAATCGTAGTAGGGCGGCACCGTGTAGCCGGCGTAGATGTGGCTGTCCACCCGCAGGCCCGGACCGCCCGGCTTGTAGGTGTAGGTGATCTTCCCCGGGCTGGGACGGAAGTCCCGCTCGTAATCCTCGGCATTGATGCGGCACTCGATCGCGTGACCACGCCACTCCACGTCGTCCTGGCCGAGCGAGAGCTTCTCTCCCGCCGCCACCCGGATCTGCTCCTTGACCAGGTCGAGGCCGGTGACCTCCTCGGTCACCGGATGCTCCACCTGGATGCGGGTGTTCATCTCCATGAAGAAGAACGAGCCGTCCTGGTCGAACAGGAACTCCATGGTGCCGGCATTGAGGTACCCGATCGCCTGCGCCCCGCGGACGGCCATCGCCCCGACCTTGCGGCGCTGGGCTTCGGTCAGGAACGGGCTGGGCGATTCCTCGATGAGCTTCTGATGGTTGCGCTGCACCGAGCACTCGCGTTCGCCCAGATGGATCAGGTTGCCGTGGGTGTCGCCGAAGAGCTGGAACTCGATGTGGCGCGGCCGGGCGATGTACTTCTCGAGATAGACCGCGTTGTTGCTGAACGCAGCCCCCGCCTCGGCCTGGGCGATGCCGAACCCGGCGCGCAGCTGCTTCTCGTCCCACGCCACCCGCATGCCACGCCCGCCGCCCCCGGCCGCGGCCTTGATGATGACCGGATAGCCGATCTCGCGGGCCAGCGACTGGGCCTCGTCGGCGTCGCTCAGCACGCCGGGGCTGCCGGGGACCACCGGGAGACCGGCATCCACCATGGTGCGACGGGCGACCGCCTTGTCGCCCATCTTGCGGATCATCTCGGGGGTCGGCCCGACGAAGGTGAAGCCGCACGAGGCGCACACCTCGGCGAAATGGGCGTTCTCGGACAGGAACCCGTAACCGGGATGGATCGCGTCCGCCCCGGTGACCTCGGCGGCCGAGATGAGCCGCGGAATGTAATTATAGGACTGGGCAGGCTGCGGCGGACCGATACAGACCGATTCGTCGGCCAGCCGCACGTGGAGGGAGTCGCGGTCGGCCTCGCTGAACACCGCCACGGTGGAGATGCGCAGCTCACGGCAGGCACGGATGATGCGTAGCGCGATCTCCCCGCGGTTCGCGATCAGGACCTTTCGGAACATGCGGGCGCTAGTCGCGACTCATCCAGTCGGGGCCCGACCCGCCGCTGCCCGCCACGCGCGCCCCGGCCGACGGCTCACTGTCCGCATCGACCGCCTGCCACATCCGGTCGGAGGTGGCGGAGATGCCCTTGAGCTTGAGGGAGAGCTCGTTCGGATTGTTGCAGTTCCGGAGCGCCTCCTCCTCGGTGATGATGTTCTCGCGCAGCAGGGTCAGCACCGACTGATCGAAGGTCTGCATGCCATACTGGGTCACGCCCTCGGCGACCGCGGAATGAATGAGCGACACCTTGGTCGGGTCGAGGATGAACTCGCGGATGGTGGGCGTGCTCATCATGATCTCGACCGCCGGCACCCGGCCGGCGCCATCCCGGCGGGGGATCAGCCGCTGGGAGATGACGGCGCGCAGGTTCGAGGCGATCGACATGCGGACCTCGGTGTGCTGGTGCGGCGGGTAGAACGAGATGATGCGCTGGAGCGTCTGCACGACGTCGGTGGTGTGCAGCGTCGACAGCACGAGGTGGCCGGTATCGGCCGCCATCAGCGCGGTACTCATGGTCTCGAGATCGCGGATCTCGCCGACCAGGATGATGTCGGGATCCTGGCGCAGCACGTACCGAAGCCCGTCGTGGAACGATCGGGTGTCGAGCCCCACCTCGCGCTGGTGGATGAACGACATGCGGTCGCGATGGAGGAACTCGATCGGGTCCTCCACCGTGATGATGTTGCGCGTCGTGACCTTGTTGATGCCGTCGACCATCGCCGCGAGGGTGGTGGACTTGCCCGAGCCGGTACGGCCGGTCACGAGGATGAGCCCCCGCGGCGAGAACGCCAGCTCGCGCACCGCCGGGGGAAGCATGAGGTCCTCGATGGCGGGCACCTCGACCGGCACGTGACGCAGCGCCAGCGCCGGGGTGCCGCGCTGCATGAAGATGTTGGCGCGAAACCGCGCCAGGCCCGAGACACCGAAGGCGAAGTCGATCTCGTTGTGGGTCGAGAAGTAGAGCCGCTGCTCGTCGTTGAGCAGCTGGGCCACCACGTCGCGCAGATCCTGGGCGGACGGCGGCGCGTCCTCGAGGGTGTAGAGGATGCCGTCCACGCGGACCACCGGCGGCGTGCCGGCCTTGAGGTGCAGGTCGCTGGCCCGCGCGGCGATCATCTTCTCGAGCACACTGCGGATATTCATCGCTCCGCCCCGCATCCCCCGGCTCGCGCGAACAACGCGGCAAAACCGGCGACTCCCGCCGTCACCTCGATCCGGAAGGCCGGAACGACGGGCGGCACGCGCATCAAGGCTCGACCAGGAACAGCCTCTGGCCGTATTCCACGGGCTGAGCGTTCTCCACCAGGATCTTGACCACCCGGCCCTTCACCTCGGACTCGATCTCATTCATCAGCTTCATGGCCTCGACGATGCAGACCGTCTGTCCGACCGTGACCTGGTCGCCGACCTCGATGTAAGGATCCGCGTCGGGCGCCGGAGCGCGATAGAACGTGCCCACCATCGGTGAAATGATCGCCAGCGCGTCCCCGGTCGCAGCGGGTCCTGCCGCGGAAGGCGGCCCGGCGGGGGCCGGAGCTCCCGCAGGGCCGGACACCGCCGCCGTCATCGTCGCGACCGCTCCGGTCCCGACCTGTGCGGCAACGCGCACGGTCCTTCCCCCGGTGGTCAACTCGAGCTCGCCGATCCCCGTCTGCTGAACCAGATCGATCAGCCGGCGAAGCTCGTCAAGCTCGAAGCCGCCAGTTCGGGTCCCGCCGGAGTTATCGGCCAAAGGGGTCTTCGCCTTGACCCGCTTGCGGGCGGGCCCGGGACGCGACCCGCCGCCGGCCGGCGCCCGTTTCGCACCGCCGCGCTTAGCGCCCGGCATGCGCGAGATGGCCGGCGAGGGCCCTTAAGGCCAGCAGGTAGCTGTCGGCGCCGAAGCCCTGGATCACGCCCAAGGCGGCATCAGACAGGGTCGAGGTGTGGCGGAAGGATTCTCGAGCGCTGGGATTGGACAGATGGACCTCCACGACGGGGATTCCGGCCGCGAACGCCGCAACGCGCAGCGCGACGCTCGTGTGCGTGATGGCTCCGGGGTTGAGAAGGACTCCGTGCGAGCGGCCGCGGGCCCGGTAAAGGGCATCGATCAGCACACCCTCGTGGTTGCTCTGCTGACACTCCACTTCGACACCAAGCTCGCCGCCGAGGTCTGCGAGACGCCGGTCGATGTCGTCCAGGGAGGCGTGCCCGTAGATCCGGGGCTCGCGGGTGCCGAGCGCGTTGAGGTTCGGACCGTGCAGAACCAGGATGCGGTACATGGCCCTCAGCGCCTGGCCCCGACTTCGAGCATGACCGCCTCAACCAGGCGGCGTTCGATCGGACGCGGGACGCTAGCATGGCCTATCCGAGGCGTCAACACCCAGCGGACCACGCCCGCCCGCTTCTTATCGAGCCGCATCGCCTGGTGCAGGCGCCCGACTGCCGTGGGCGGCATCGCCCGCGGCAGTCTCAGCGAATCGAGCAGGGCATCGAGGCGGGCGCGGTGGGACGAGGCGAGGCCATCTCGTTGCTCCGAGAGTCGGGCGGCGGCGCGCATGCCGATCGCAACCGCCTCTCCATGCAGAATGCCACGAAACCCTCGGGCCGCCTCGATCGCGTGACCGAGCGTGTGCCCGAAGTTGAGCGCGGTGCGCACCCCGCCCTCGCGCTCGCGTTCGTCCCGCCGCACGACGCGCGCCTTGGCCGCGACTCCCGCGCGCACGGCGGAAGCGAGCGCCGCCGCATCCCCGGCCGCAAGCGGCCCGGCGTAGCGCTCGAGCCGTCGGAAGAGCCGCGCGTCCACCGCCATGCCCATCTTCACCAACTCGGCGAGTCCCGCGCGGCGTTGGCGTGGCGGCAGGGTGGCCAGGACATCTGGATCGGTCACCACGAGGACCGGCTGGTGGAAGGCGCCCACGAGGTTCTTGCCCGCGCCGAGGTCGATCCCGGTTTTGCCGCCGACGCTGCTGTCCACCTGCGCCAGCAGAGTGGTCGGGACGCACACCCACGCGACGCCGCGGAGCCAGGTGGCGGCCGCGAAGCCGGTGAGGTCGCCAACCGCTCCCCCACCGAGAGCGACGATCGCGTCGCGCCGCGAGAGGCCGAGGGTGGAGAGAAGCCCCCACAACCGGAGCACCACATCGGGTCGCTTGGCGCGTTCCCCTCGCGGGACCAGAACGAGATCGGCCGCGAGACCCGCGCGCCGGAGCGAGCGGAGCGCCCGGCCTCCGTGGAGTTCGGCGACGCGCGCATCGCTCACCACCACCACGCGCGCGGCGCCGGTGGCGCGGAGCGTCAGGGGCCCCAGCGCCTCGAGGGCGCCGGGTGCCAGGTGCAGGCGCGAGCACGCGCGCAGGGCGGGATAGATGATCCGGAGGTCGGCGGCCACGGCCGCAGGGTAGAGCCTAGCGCGGCGGAGGACCAGACTGATCCTTGATCCGGACCAGTTCCTTGCTGAGGCGCAGCATCTCGCGGTCGAGCTCGGCGACCCGGCGCGGCCTGTCGGCCTGCGGATCAGAATCGGCGCCCGCGAGCCACTGCGGGACGCGCTCGCTCGACTCGCGCAGCACCGCGGTGCCGGTGTGCCCGATGTCGTTGCGCACCCAGACCAGGGTGACATCGCGGCCGGGCGGGGTGGCGAGCACCCAGCGCGCCAGCTGTTCCGGCGTCTCGACCCGCTCGCCATCGTAGGCAACGATCAGGTCCCCGGGCCTCAAGCCCAGGCGTTCGGCGGGGCCGCCGCCGATGATGCCCTCGACCTGCGCGCCGATCGGCGTGCGAGGTCCCCCCTCCCAGTCGCTGGCGAGGCTCGCGGCCAGCGTCGTGACGCCGAGGTAGCCATGCCGCACGCGCCCCTCGCGTTTGAGGCTTTCGAACACAGGCCGCAGGGTCTCGACCGGCATGGCGAAGCTGTTGCCGCCGGCGCGCCGCTCGGAGGCGGCGCCGGTTACGTCGGGCGGGCCGAGCTCCCCCTGGACCAGCGCCGCGAGCTCGCCGCGGATGTTGAGCGCGGCCGCTCCGCTGTTGCCGGGATAGACGGTGTTGGTGAGCTGGAGCAGCCATTGGCCGGGCTCGCGATGCCGCTGCGCGACGTTCCCGAGCGACTGGGTCGGCTGGGCGCTGTAAGAGGTCCCGAGCGAGACCATCCAGTCGCCCACGCGCGCCGGACGCCCTTCGGCGAACGTGAGCGGCGGCAGGCGCAGATTGGGAACGCGCAGCAGGGCCAGGTTGAAGACCGGGTCGACGCCGACGATCGCGGCCTCGCCGTTGAGGCCGTTGGCGGTGCTGATCAGGATGCGCTCCGCATCCAGCACCACGCTCGCGGTGGTAAGGATCAAGTCCGCCTCGATGGCGACCCCGGAGCCTGCCCGCGTTCGCACGCGGCGAGTGCTCCCGGCCGATGTCGACGCCGAAGTCGAGACTGACCGCGGCGATTCCTCGGTGCGGGCGGCGAATACGGTGACCACCGACGGCCGCGCGCGGCGGGCGATCTCGTCCACGTCGGTCTGGAGCGCGGAGAGGGTCCCCTGCGCGCGCGCGCCGCCCTGCAGCCCGAACACGAGCCCGCTCACGAGCAGCGCGGCGGCCCATGCCGCGGCGGGCACGCGGTGGTTGGAGAGCCGGATCGACGTCGGGACGCTCATCGCTCGCCTGGGCTAGAAGGTGATAACGGCACTCTCGCCCTGGACTCTGGGGTTCAGCTTAAGCACCGTGTGCGCACGACCCTTGTTCAGCACCACCGGATCGAGGATGAATTCAACGTCGGCGCTGTGGTCGAACAGGCTGTCGGCGGGTCCGGCGGCGAGTCCGCCGGCCATCCCTGCCACCGCGCCCGCACCGGGGTCGGCCGACACCACCGCCGGGGGCTGCTCCGCGCGTGTTGGCTGCAGCAGCTCCGGCTGGGAGACGCGGGCGACGGGCGAGGAACCGCCGATCCGCCCGGGAGGCGCCACTCCCATCCACTGGAGGGTCATGGTCGCCGCAATGGTGAGCAGGGCTGCGGTCGCGGTGATCGGGATCCAGCGCGGCGACCAGAGCGGCAGGCGGTCGGCGACGGAGGTCGAGCGACGGGCGCGGGCGAGCGCCCGTTCGGCAAGCTCCGGCCGCACCTCGACCCGCGGAAGCGAACCGACCAGCTCGATCGAGCGGGCGAATTGCTCGTACTCGCCGCGGCACGTGGCGCAGGAGTTGAAATGCGACTCCAGCCAGTCTCGCTCCGCGAGCGTGATCTCGTCGTCCCAGTAGGCTCCGAAGAGCCTGCGGGCCCCACCGCAGTTCATGGTGTCCCATCCTTGCGCAGTAACGGCCGAAGCTTGCGCTTCAGCATGCCCCGGGCGCGGTTGATGCGCGATCGCACCGTCCCGCCGGGGATGCGAAGCATCTGTCCGATCTCCTCGTACGCGAAACCCTCGATGTCGCGGAGCACCAGCGCGACCCGGTATTTCTCCGGGACCGTCGCGATGGCTCGCCCGATCGCCTCCTGGAGCTGCGCCCGTTCCAGTGCCGGCTCCTGGCCCTCGGTCGGGTCCGCCAGCTGGAGCATGCTGTCCCCCAACAAATCTTGAAGTGCGTCCAGGCTGAACCAGTTCCGCTTGCGGACCCGCCGCCGGATCTCGTTCTTGGCGAGATTGGCGGCGATCGTAAACAGCCAGGTGGTGAACTTTGAGCCCCGGCGATAGTTCCGCCGGTGGACGAACACGCGCACGAACACTTCCTGCGCGAGATCGTCCGAGGACTCCCGGTCGTTCAACACCCGCGCAATGAGATTCGTCACGCGGCCCTGGAAGCGACGCACGAGCTCCGTGAAGGCGCGCTCGTCATCTTCCGCCACCCGCGCCATCAAGTCCTCGTCCGAGAGACTCGGTATCGGGGGCGGGACGGGATCGCGATCAGGCGCCACGGACGCATCCACCTAGTGTTGATACCCCATGCCGCATGGTCGGTTCCACCCCCGTCACTTCAGCGCGTCCAGCTTCGCCAGGACCCGTGGATTACCGGGGTCGGCGGCCAGGACGAGACGGTACTGCTCTTTAGCCAAATCGTTGAGCCGCAGTTCATTATAGACATCGCCCAGGTGCTCCAGCACCACCGGATCGCCGTGGGTTAGACGGGCGGCGCGCTCGAGCTGGACCCGGGCTTCGGCCAGACGGCCCTGCCGGTAGTAGGCCCAGCCGAGGGAGTCGATGTAGGCGCCGTTGTCGGGGTCCTGGGCCAGCGCCCGGGCGATCTTGTCCACAGCCTCGTCCAGGTTGCGGCCATGGTCGGCCCACAGGTAGCCGAGGAAGTTGAGTGCGGACGGGTTGTCCGGCTCGCGCAGAAGCACATCGCGCACCGCCGCCTCGGCCCCGACCGCGTCTCCGATCCGCTCGCGACAGGCGGCCAGATCGAAGGCCAGCCCGTTGTGTTCGGGAAAGCGCGCCACCGCCTCGGCCCACGCCTGCTCTGCCTCAACGCCCCGCTTCTCGTGCTCGTAGAAGCGGGCCAGCATGGCCCGGGGCGCGAGCGAGTCGGGCGCGATCGCGATTGCGCGCTCGAGATGGGCGAGCGCCCCCGCGGGCTCGCGGTTGAGCGTGCGCGCCCGCGCGGCGATCAGGTGGCTGCTGACGTCGTCGGGCCTCGTCTTCACCCACGCCTCGGCTTCCGCGACCGCCTGGGAACCCCGTCCGTGGCGCGCCAGCAGCGAGACGGTGGCAGAGACCACATCTGGGTCATCGGGCCACCGCTTTCGCATGCGTCGCAGCACCTGATCGCCCTCCCCACCCTTGCCCGCGGAGTAGGCGAGGTCCGCCTCGATCTCGCTGCTCTCGCGATCGTCGGGAAGGGCCTCGGCCATCAGCCGCGCCTCGCGCCAGGCCTCCTCGAAGCGCCTCTCGCGCGCCAGGAGATTCACCGCCCTGCGGCGGGTCGCGACGTCGCTCGGGTGCGCCGTCAGGTGCTGGCGGTAGAGATCCATCGCCTGTCCCGTCCGCCCGAGGTTCTCGTGGATCAGGCCCTGGAGGTAATACGCGCCCGGGCGGAGCGGATTCAAATCCATCGACTCGGCCAGAGCGGTGTCGGCCGCGCCGAAGCGCCCGAGCCGGGCCTCGCCAGCCGCGATCTGGAACCACGACTCGGCGTCGTCGGGCTCGAGCCACACCGCGCGACGAAAGCTGCGCAAGGCGAGGTCGAGACGGTCGACCGACTCGGCCGCGCGCCCGAGCGCGCGGGCGTACTCGACCCGCTCCGAATCCAGTGTCGCCGCGGCCTCGAGCGGCGGCAGCGCGTCGCGGCCCCGGCCCAGGTTGAGGAGCGCGGTGCCCTTGAGCCAGTTCGCCCGCGCGTCGGCCGGATCGATGGCGAGCGCCCGCACGGCGAACTCGAGCGAGCGGGACGCCTCGCCGCTGACGGCCGACGCCTCGCTCATGCGGCGGGCCAGGCTGCCCGCACCATCGTCGAGCAGGAGCGCGCGCGAGTACTCGCCGATCGCCAGGTCGCGCCGGCCCTGTTCCTCGAGCAGTCGGCCCTGGGCGTACCGGCGCAACGCCTCTTCACTCGGGTACCGGGGGCCCGGCGCCTGCAGCGGGGCGCCTGACGGGAGTGCGGAGGTCGCGGCGACAAGAATGAGGGTGCACGCGACGAGCATCATGTGGCGAAAAGCCTAGCACGGCGGGCGGGTCGGGGCCACCGCCCCTGCCTACGATGGGCCAACGCACCGCCGCGGCTCGGGCGCCGGACGCCCCCGGAAGAAGTCGGCGAACACCGACACCATGTACTCCCGCATGACGTCCGAGATGCCGGGCCACACGCCGACCCAGAAGGTGCGGTGCATCACCGCCTCGGTGTTCACGAGATCCCCGACGACGCGGTGCTCCACGTCTTGGAAGGCCGGCTGGCGCACCGCGTTCCCGGCGAACAGCATCCGGGTGTGGATCTTGTGGCGCTCGAGGTGCCCGACCAGCTCGGCGCGGGTGATCCCGCAGCCCTCGCGCACGGTGAGGGCGTAGCCAAACCAGGAGGGAACGGAGTTCGCTGTCGCGCGCGGCGGCAGGAGCCAAGGCTCGAAAGGCTTGAGCGCCTCCGCCAGCAGGGCGTGGTTGCGGCGACGCGCGGCGATGAACCCCGGGAGCCTCTTGAGCTGGCCTGCAGCAGGTCCCCCTGGAGATCGGTGGACTTCAGGTCGTAACCGATCTCCGAGTACTTGTACTTGTGGTCGTAACCGTGCGGCAGCTCGCCGAGCTGCCATTCGAAGCGCCGCTCGCAGGTGTCGGTCTTGCCGGGCATGCACCAGCAGTCGCTGCCCCAGTCGCGGAACGACTCCAACGAGCGCTTGACGAGTCCGCTCTGGGTCAGCACCGCGCCGCCCTCGCCGCAGGTCATCTGGTGCGCCGGGTAGAAGCTGAGGGTCGCCACATCGCCGAACGTGCCGACCATCCGGCCTCCGCACGTCGCCCCCAGCGCGTCGCAGCAGTCCTCGATCACCCACAGGCCGTGGCGCTTGGCGAACGCCAGCACAGCGTCCACGTCCCACGGGTTTCCGAGGGTGTGGGCGATCATCACCGCCCGCGTCTTCGGCGTCACCGCCTCCTCGAGGCGCGTGACGTCGATGATATGAGTGCCGAGCTCGATGTCGAGCAACACTGGAAGGCAACGATTCTGCACAATGGGCGCAAGCGTGGTCGGGAAGCCGGCGGCCACAGAGATGACTTCGCTGCCGGGGCGGATGCGGCGCTCGCCCAGGAGCTTCGAGGTGAGCGCGGTGAAGGCGAGCAGATTCGCGCTCGAGCCGCTGTTGCACAGCGCCACCTTACCCACCCCGAGGAAGCGGGAGAGCTCGAGCTGCACCGCCTGGGTGAAGCGTCCCTCGGTCCACCAGCCGTCGAGGCTCGCCTCGACCAGCGCCTGCAGCTCCTCGGCGTCCCAAACCTTGCCCGACACCGGGACCGGGGTTTCCCCGGGGACGAACGGCGCGGGCGTGAGGAACCGATCGTAGTAGCCGGCCACTTCGCCCTGCAGATGCGCCGGCGCCTGGTCGCGTTCAGCGGGGGGCATAGAGGCTCCTCATGCGCGGCAGCGCCTCGTCCAGAGCGGCCTCGAGCGGGAGCGCCCCCAAGCCCAGCAAGCGCTTGAGCAGGTCGTTGCGCAAGCCGCCGCGGCGCGGGCGTGGCGCGGCCTGCCCCAGCGTCACCGTGGGACGCGCCTCGATGAGCGAGGCATCGGCCCCGAGCCGGTCGGCGACCCGGCGCGCGAACTCAACCCGCGAGACCAGGTCATCACAGGCCACGTGGAGGGTGCGCGGACTCTCGATGCCGCACAGCGCGCCGGACGCGATCAGCTCCAGCGTCTGGGCGGCGAGCCAGGCGGCCGATGTGGGGGTCGCCCACTGGTCGTCGGACACCACCAGCGGGCGGCGGTCGCGCAGGTGCTCGACGCAGCGGTGCAGGAAGTTCTTGGTGTCGTGCCCGACGTCGAACACGTTGGTGATGCGCAGCACCGCGTGCCGGGACAGCGCGCCCACCCGCCGCTCGCCCACCAGCTTGGATCGGCCGTAGACATTGATCGGCCGCGGCGGCGCATCCTCGGCATAGGGCCCCGCCGCGCCGTCGAAGACGTAGTCGGTCGAGAAGAACACCAGCGGCACATCGCGCTCCGCGCACCAGCCCACGAGCGGCTCGAGCGCGTCGACGTTCTGCGCGTGGGTCTCCTCTGGGTGGGTCTCGCAGTAGTCCACATGCGTGAGCGCGCTGGCGAGGATGACCAGGCTGGGCCGCACGCTTGCGAGGTAGGCGGCCGTGTCGCCCGCCAGGTCGAGCGGCTCGAGCCCCTCGGCCGGGCGCGTGTGGAAAGTGCCGCGCACGGCGTGACCGCGTCCGCTCAGCGCCCGGTAGAACGCTCCACCCACCAGGCCCGAGCCCCCCAGGACCAGGGGCCGCTCCAGCGGGTTCGAGGTCACGGCCAGCGCCCGCTCACCTCGGCCCAGAAACCCAGAGCGTTCAGCGCGAACAGCGGCGCAAGCAGAAAGAGGGCGATGCGCAGCGGGACCGT
Organism: uncultured bacterium; assembly: GCA_964405235.1. Taxonomy (GTDB): domain Bacteria; phylum Eisenbacteria; class RBG-16-71-46; order RBG-16-71-46; family RBG-16-71-46; genus WS-11. The sequence goes on from CAYONG010000277.1 coordinate 11,285, forward strand.
GGTCGAGCTGAGGATGCCGGCGACCGCGAAGCGGGTCATGCTGCAGAGGTTGAATTGGCTGCGGCCGGCGATGCGGGACTGGCGGTCGCGGCGGATGCCCATGTGCCGGATGAAGTCCGGGATCATCTCGGGCGGGTCCTCACCGTCGACGTCGATGAAACAGATCGTGTCGCCGGAGGCCTGGCGCATACCGGCCGGCATGGACTGCTGGTCACCGAAGTTGCGCGACAGGGTGAGCAGTTG
>CAYONG010000278.1:0-4751 GCA_964405235.1 uncultured bacterium
GAAGCGGTGTTTCCTCGTCCGATCCGCGGCGCCCTGGCCGCCACTCGACTAGCTCGCCCGAGGTTCGCGTCAGGATCCAGCGATCCGGGTCCACTGTACCGTCGACCAGCAGCGCGCACGGGCCCGGCACGGCCTCGATCACGGCACGGTCGGCGTCGGGACCGCGCGGGTCGCGACCAAAGGCCACGCCCGAGCACTCCGCCAGTTCCACAGCCTGGACGAGCACCGCCATCCGGCTGCGGTTCGGGTCCAGCGAAAGCTCGCGTCGATAGAGCAGCGCAGCATCCGACCACAGCGAGGCCCAGACCGTTCGCACCGCATCCAGGACGGCGTGATCGCCTTTCACCCCGACGATGGACTCGTGGAGCCCGGCAAAGGACAGCTGTTGCGAGTCCTCCCCGGGCGCCGACGAGCGAACGGCCACGGCGTCATCGCCGATGTGGTCCGCCAGGGCTCGACGGATCTGCGCGGCGATGGCTTCTGGAATGTCCACTCTCAGGAACGCGGAACGGATCCGCAGCGCGGCGTCCCATAGTTCCTCCCACCGCATGGCGTCCAGGGGCTTGCGGCCCAACTCCATCGCCAGATGCTTGCTCAGGCCGGCCTCGGCGATGAACTGCTCGTACGCTCGCGTCGTGATGCAGAACCCGCGCGGAACCTTGAATCCCGCCTGGATGAGCGCGCCGAGCCTGGCCGCCTTGCCGCCGACCAGCCTGTCGCCCGCGCCCGCGGCCTCCGCCAGGCGAACTATGCAGGACGAGCGGGAAGCCACTGCCGGACCTCTTGAAAGCGCGTGACGTGGAAGTACCGGACGATCTCGATGCGGAAGAGAGCGCAGGACGCGGAGCGGACGAACGTGTCGAGGTAGGGGTGCCTGTCGATGAGCAGGCAGGACCACTGCTCGAACTCGGGCCCCGTCGCCACTTCATGCGCATGGCCGGTCGCCGTCACGGCTTCGACGTCCATGAACTGACCGGGAAGCGCCGAGCGGTTGTCGACGAGGAGCGCCACGTGAGCGCACTCCGAGAGCAGGTGGTACTTCCTGGTGGCCTTCTGCGTCGCGAAGACCGCTGTATCGAGCTCAGGGGTCATGGCGTAGGCCACCAGCGAACCATAGGGTTGCCCCTGACCCTGCGTGCACAGCACGCCGTACAACTGGCCGTCGACGAGCTGCCTGATGATCTTGTCGAGGTCCTCGCCCGAACCAGGGCCCGGGACGGCCTCGCCCGCGATCTCGTCCGGGACGCGCATGTCTCTCCCTCCACGCTGTGTGCGGCTCGTGCCGAACCTCGCGACGCGCCGCGTGTCCCGGGCCCGGTAGACCCCGCCCATCCCACCGGCCCCGAGCGGACCGAGGATCTCGTAGGTTCCGAGGCGGGTGCCAGAACTCAGAGGTATGCGGGCAAGCTACCTCATGACCGGGGCGACTCGCTACCAGGTGGGCGCCAATGCCTGCGTGGCCGTTGGTGTAGATTCCCGCGATGCCACTCACCCCCGGTACCCGCCTCGGCCCCTACGAGATCCTGGCCCCGCTCGGCGCGGGCGGCATGGGGGAGGTGTTCCGCGCCAGAGACACGCGCCTGGGCCGCGAGGTCGCGGTCAAGGTGCTGCCGCAGCACCTCTCCACCAACCCTGAGGTGCGCGTGCGTTTCGAGCGCGAGGCGAAGACGGTCTCGAGCCTCAACCACCCGCACATCTGCACGCTCCACGACGTCGGGCGCGAGGGCGACACCGACTACCTGGTGATGGAGCTGGTGGAAGGGGAGACGCTCGCGCAGCGGCTCGAGAAGGGGGCGCTGCCTGCCGCCGACGTGCTCAAGCTCGGCGGGCAGATCGCCGACGCGCTCGACCGGGCGCATCGCGCGGGGGTGATCCACCGCGACTTGAAACCCGGCAACGTGATGCTGACGAAGAGCGGCGCCAAGCTGATGGACTTTGGCCTCGCCCGCGCGACCGGGATGGCGGGACCTGCGTCGGGGAGCGGCGTCACGCAGGCCACCCTCACGCAGTCGCCGACAGTGGCGGCGCCGCTCACCGCCGAGGGGACGATCGTCGGCACGTTCCAGTACATGGCGCCGGAGCAGTTGGAGGGCAAGGAGGCCGACGCGCGCAGCGACCTGTGGGCGCTGGGCTGCGTGCTGTACGAGATGGCGACCGGTCGCCGCGCATTCGAGGGCAAGAGCCAGGCGTCGCTGATCGCCGCGATCCTGAAGGAGCAACCGCGGCCCTTGGCGGAGCTGGCGCCGATGATGCCACCGGCGCTCGATCGCGCCGTGAAGCAGTGCCTGGCCAAGGACCCCGACGACCGCTGGCAGACGGCGGGCGACCTCCGCCGCGAGCTCGCGTGGCTCGCCGAGGGTGGGTCGCAGGCGGGCGTGCCGGCGCCAGTTGCGGCGGCACGGCGCGGCCGCACCAAGCTCTCGATGTTTGTCGCCGTGGCGGGATGGCTCGTCGCGGTCGCCATCGCGGTGACCGCGTGGACCCGGCTGACGGCCACACATCCGGAAGGCCCATTTTTCACCGCCATCGCGGCGTCAGCATCGGACCGGCCAACCCCGTTGCAGTGGGCTGGCCCGATGGCCCTTTCTCCGGATGGGACCCGGCTCGCGACGGTGGTCCAGGGAGACGACGTGGGGAGGGTCTCCGTCTACGATTTCGCGACCGGCAGTACGAGCGTCTTGGAGAGCACGAAGGGGGCGGGGTTTCCGTTCTGGTCACCGGACGGCCGCTGGATCGGGTTCTTCTCCGACGGCAAGCTCCGGAAGGTGGAGGCGGCGGGCGGTCCCGCGCAGCCGCTGGCCGACGCCTTACAGGGGCGCGGCGGCACCTGGAATCGCGCCGGCGAGATCGTCTTCGCGCCCGACATCATGGGCCCCCTGATGAAGGTCTCGGAGAACGGCGGGAAGCCCACGGCCGTCACCAAGCCGGACTCCGTGGATGTCACCCACCGCAACCCATACTTCCTCCCAGGCGGCAAGCGCTTCCTCTTCATCGAGCGTCGAACCGAATCGGAGATGGTCGGACGCCTGATGGCAGGCTCAATCGACGGCGCGACTCCTCGTGAGGTGCTCGACCGGGCGTCGAACGTCCAGCTCTCCGCGGGATACCTGCTCTTCGTGCGCGACCAGAGCCTCCTGGCGCAGCGATTCGACGCGGGGTCCCTCGCTCTCCGCGGGCCGATCGTGCCCATCGCCGAGAACATCGACTACTGGAACGGCAAGGACATCGGCAACTTCTCCACCACTCCCCTAGGCCTGCTGGTCTACGGCCACCAGGCGGTCCCCGAGGGCAGCCTCGCGTGGATCGGCCGTGACGGTCGCCTGATCGAGACGCTGGTTCCCAAGGAGGCGGTGGTCCCGTTGACTACTTGGCCCGTCCTGAGCCGCGACCTGCGACAGGCGGCGCTCGTTCGCCGCGAGGCGTCCGGGCAGACGTTCGACATCTGGTTGCTCGACATCGCGACCAAGCAGATGCGGCGGGCGACCTTCACCAACGCCTCGAGAATGTCCTGTGCGCTCTCACCGGATGGTCAGCGGCTGGCGGTGTATAGCAACACTCTTGGCGCGGCCGCGGGGACGTCCGGATCGGCATCGAGCGCGTTGTGGATCCAGCCGGTTTCCGGTGCCCGCGGTCAGGAGATCCTGCTCGAGAATCAGGCCATCACCGCCGGGGACTGGTCGCCAGATGGGAAAGTCCTACTGGGCTTTTCGCAGCGAACCGCGACGGCCTTCGACATCACATTCGTCCGTCTCGACGACCCGAAGCACCAGGTGCGCGACCTGGCCAACACCCGATTCTCCGAGTTGTGGGCACGCTTCTCGCCGGATGGCGCCTGGGTGGCCTATGCGTCCGACGAGTCGGGACGCTTCGAGATCTACGTCGTCGACTTCCCGAACGCCACCCGCAAGTGGCAGGTGTCCCGGGACGGCGGGTTCTTTCCCACCTGGGGGCTCGACGGGCGCGAGATCTTCTTCCAGGCATCCAATCGCTTGATGGCGGCGCCGGTCACTCGATCGGGAAACGGGATAGAGATCGGGCCGCCCGTGAAACTCGGCCTCTCCGAGACGCCCTTCGAAGGCCCATACGCATCGGACGGGAAGCGCTTCCTGGTGCTCCAGAGGGATGCCGCCCCCGTCAGCGTGCCGACACAGGTCGTTCGCAACTGGCCCGCCCTGCTCGCGCGGCAAACCCGATAGCGAAGAGGCGAGAACGATGGAACTGGACAGCGGATCCGAGCTTTCGCGCTACAAACTGGGCGACAAGCTCGGCGCGGGTGGCATGGGGGTCGTCTACCGCGCCTTCGACACGCGACTCGAGCGGCCGGTCGCGCTCAAGCTCCTGCCCCCCGAAGCGGTGGGTGATGCCTCGCGGCGCGAGCGCTTCGTGCGCGAGGCAAAGGCGGCCTCGGCGCTCAACCACCCGCACATCGTCACCGTCTTCGACATCGACCGCGTGACGACCGCCACCGGCGAGGTCGACGTGATCTCGATGGAGCTCGTCGAAGGCGAGCCGCTCGACCGCAAGCTCGCTCGCGGGCCCCTGCCGGTTCGCGACGCGCTCGAGCTCGCGATCCAGCTCGCCGATGCTCTCGCCGCCGCCCATCGCGCCAACATCGTCCATCGCGACGTCAAACCGGGCAACGCGATAGTGACCGCCTCCGGCCAGCTCAAGCTGCTGGACTTCGGGCTTGCCAGGAACCTCCCCGGCGTCGACGTCGGTACGAACGCAGCCACCGTCTCCCGTGGCCTCAC
>CAYONG010000279.1:0-1766 GCA_964405235.1 uncultured bacterium
AACATCCACTCGAGCTTGGTTGCGGAGAAGTAGGGGTCGAGCACGAGCCCGGTGCGACGGCGCACCTCCGTTTCGAGCCCGCGGCGCTTGAGCGCGGAGCAACGCTCGGCGGTGCGGCGATCCTGCCAGACGATGGCGCGCGAGACCGGACGGCCGCTCTCGCGGTCCCAGAGCAGGGTCGTCTCGCGCTGATTCGTGATGCCGATCGCGGCGAGCTGGGATCGGCGGGCCCTTGCGCTCAGCATCGCCCGGGACGTCGCATTCAGCACGCTGTGCCAGATCTCGCGCCCGTCGTGCTCGACCCAGCCGGGGCGCGGGAAGTGCTGGGGCAGCTCGGCGTAGCCGCGACCCCGCACGCGCCCGCGCGCGTCGATCAGCAGCACGGTGCTGCCGGTGGTGCCCTGGTCGATGCTCAGGACCAGCGGGTCCCTCATGGTTCCTCCCACGCGCGACGGAGCAACCGCTCCTCATCGGCCAGCGCGTCGTGGAAGCGCTGGAGCTCGCCACGCCGGCGCGCGTCGTCCCAACCGAGCCGGCGGGCCAGGACCGCCGCCACCTCCGCCGCGGCGATGCGGCCGCGGTCGGGAGTCAACCACAGCCCGGTGCGCCGGCGCACGACGTCCTCCACGCGGCGCGCGAACTCCTCGTCCGCCGCGAACTCGGCGAGACGCTCGACCGGGTGGCCCGGGCCGAGCGGGCGCGGGAGCGGATCGAGAGGATCGTGGAACGGCCTGCCTTCGCGGCCCAGGCGTCGTGCGAGAGCCGCCAGCGTGTCGCGCGCCATGACGCGGAAGGTCGTGTACTTGCCGCCCGCGATCGTGACGATCGGGCCGTCCGTCAGCACGCGGTGCTCGCGCGGCGCCTCGCCCACGGCCCCCCCGGCCGCGAGCAGCGGGCGGATCCCGCCGGTCACGGCCAGCACCGGCGAGCGTGAAGGGTGGGGGAGGGCGCGCGCGAGCTCGGCGCGCAGGTAGCGGATCTCGTCCACCCCCGGGCGCGGGTCATCCGCCGCCGGTGGCGTCGAGACCTCGACCTCGGTGGTGCCGACCAGGCTCAGACCCTCGAACGGGATGATGAAGAACACGCGGCCGTCCGATCGCGCGGTGAGCAGCATGCCGTGCCCGCGCGTGAGCGACGGGAAGATGAGGTGTGCGCCGCGGCTCGGCCGCATCAGCGGCGCCGGGTCGGGCGCGCCGGGGGTGAGCGAGCACACCAGCCGCCGCCGCACCTCGTCCACCCAGGGGCCGGCGGCGTTCACCACGGCGCGCGCGACCAGCCGGCGCTCGCCTCCGCCCAGGGCGTCGCGGGCCATGACCTCGACGTTCTCGCCCACGGGGCGCGCTCCGATCACCTCGGTCCAGGGATGGATCGCGGCGCCGTTCGCCGCCGCGTCGCGCGCCACGGCGATCGCCAGGCGGGCGTCGTCCATGACCACGTCCGAGTAGAGCGCCGCGCCGAGCAGGCCGGTGGGCTCGAGCTCGGGCTCGAGCGCCAGTGCCTCGCGCGCCCGCACCGCCGAACGCCGTGACAGGCCGCCCGGGCCGGCCAGCATGTCGTAGAGGAGGAGTCCCGTGCGCACCATCCACGGCGGGCGCCGGTCGCCCCGATAGAACGGGAGGATGAACCGCGTCGGATGCGCGAGCGAAGGCGCCATGCGCGAGACCTCGGCGCGCTCGCGCAGGGACTCCCGCACCAGGCGGAGGCGGCCGTGCTCGAGGTAGCGCAGCCCCCCGTGCAGCATGTGGCTCGATGAGCTGCTCGCGCCC
>CAYONG010000280.1:0-7180 GCA_964405235.1 uncultured bacterium
CGTGCGCACGCTGCTCCGCCGCTGCCTCGATCGCGACCGCAACCGCCGACTGCGCGACATCGGCGAGGCGCGCATCACCCTGGACGACGAGCTGCGCAGCGCGCCCGATGCGCACCTGGCCGCCGCGCTCGAATCGGGCGCATTCCACGCCGCATCGACCCCCGCCGTGGCGCCGATGCGCGGCCTGAGCCGTTGGCTGCCACTGGCGGGCGCCGTGCTCGCTGGGGCGGTAATCATGTTCGGCGCCGTGCGCTTGCTCGCTCCCTCGCGGGGCGCGGGCGCGCCGCTTCGCAAGCTCGCGCTCGGCAAGGCAAGCAAGGACCAGCGGGCGAGCAGGCCCGTGATCTCGCCCGACGGCCGGGCGGTCGCCTACCTCACGCCCACGCATATCGTGGTCCGGGAGCTGAGCGCCCTCGAGACGCGCACGTTCCCGATCGAAGGCCCGGTCGCGGACCTGTTCTGGTCGCCGGACGGCCGGAGTCTCGCCTACATCGTGCGCTCGCGGCTCACGCGCGTCGACGCGCTATCGGGGCAGCAGCAGGTCGTCTGCGAGGCGAAGGGCGTGTTCGAGGGCGGCTCGGGGGCCTCCTGGACCTCGGAGGGAAGGATCCTCTTCACGCAGGGGACCAGGGACGGGTTCTTCGAGGTCTCGGAGCGCGGCGGGGATCCGCGCGTCGTCCTGGCGACGGACTCCACGCGTGAAGGGGACTTCCACCGCCCGTGCGTTCTGCCGCGGGGGCGCGGCGTCATCTTCGTACCGCACGGCAGGCAGGCGGCCTTCGAGGCGATCGAGCTGTGGGCGAACGGCAAGCGGAAGGAGCTGGTGCGTCTCGAAGGGCAGACGCTCTCCGAACCGGTCTACTCGCCCACCGGTCACGTCCTGTTCCATCGTTCGCCGACCAATCCCGGGGTATGGGCGCTGCCGTTTTCGCTCGACCGACTCGAGGTCACTGGCGAGCCCTTCCTGGTCGCTCCCGGAGGGACCGCTCCCAGCATCTCGAACGACGGGACGCTGGTCTACCTGGAGGGCTCGTCGGTGACGTCGCTGCGGCTCACCTGGAACGATCGGGAGGGCCGGGAGATCGCCGATGCGGGACCGGTGGCGTTCGGGGCCGGATTCCCGTTCCCCGCGCTGGCGCCCGGCGGGCAACGCGCCTGCGCGAGCGTGCACGATGACGACGATCCGGAACTCTGGATCTTCGACATCGCGCGCGGGGTGCGGACACGCCTGACGTTCGGCAAGGGGCGCGAAGAGTTCCCGGTCTGGACGCCGTCCGGCGAGGCGGTCCTCTATCACGTGCGCCCGGAGGGCCGCACCGATCTCGCCGACATCCGGATCATGCGGGTCGCCGCGGACGGGACCGGCCGGCCGGACACGCTCGCGATCGGTGTCGCCCCGACGGTGTCCCCGGACGGACGGTACGCCGTCTATTCGAAGGTGAGCAGGTCCGGCGACTGGGATCTCGCCTGCCGGCCGATGGACGGGGATCGTTCGCAGGAAGCCGCGCTGTTGAGCGCGCCCGGTTGGCAGTTCGACCCGCGCGTGGCGCCGGGCGGCGAATACGTCGCCTACGTCTCGACCGAATCCGGACAGGCGGAGGTCTTTCTCACCCGCTTCCCGGGTGGACAGGGCCGCTGGCAGGTCTCGGTGGGCGGCGGCCAGTGGCCGCGCTGGAACCGCCGCGGCGATCGGCTCTATTACGCCAAGGGCGATGACATCATGGTGGTGGATCTCGCGCTGGGGGCGTCGCCGACGCTGGGCACGCAGAAGGTCGTCTTCTCCCGTCCCCCGATCGGGCTCTCGGTCATCGCCGGATGGAATGCCGGCTTCGACGTGACCGACGATGGCGAGCGCTTCGTGTTCTTCCGCGATCCGAAGGTGACCTCGGCGGAACACGAGATCGTGGTCGTGCAGAACTGGTACGCCGAGTTCGAGGGACGAAAGTAGGGGTAGCGCCGCATGACACGGATCGGGCCCCGCCGCGCGCCCCCGCGCCCGCTACAGCCGCTTGTAATCCGGTCCGCCGCCGCCTTCGGGCGTGACCCAGGTGATGATCTGGTAGGGGTCGGCGATGTCGCAGGTCTTGCAGTGGACGCAGTTGGACGCGTTGATCTGCAGCTTGAGCGCGCCTTCCTTCGCCGGATCGGGCACCATCTCGTAGACGTTCGCCGGGCAGAAGTGCTGGCAGGGGTTGCCGTACTCGGCGCGGCAGCGGGTCGCGCAGACGCTGGTGTCGGCCACCACCAGGTGGACCGGCTGGTCCTCGTCGTGCATGGTCCCCGAGAGGTAGACGTCGGCCAGCTTGTCGAACGTGAGCACTCCGTCGCGTGCGGGCGGGGCGGGCTTGCCGTTCGGATGGGTGTCGGCGAGCTTGCGCATCCGCGTGTGACCCGGCGCGTTCTTCACTCGGTCGCGCAGCATCAGGTCGCGCCCGCCGGTCAGCATCGCCACGCCTGTGTTGAGCAGCCCGGCGTAGAGGCCGTGCTCGAAGCCCTGGTGGAAGTTGCGCACCGAACGAAGCTCGTCGGCGGCCCAGGAGCTCTCCACGCGCCGCTCGTAGCCGGCGAGCCGCTCGCGCGAGAAATCGCCCGCCAGCAGGCACTCGAACAGTGTCTCGGCCGCCAGCATCCCCGACTTCATCGCCAGATGGATGCCCTTGAGCCGGGCGCCGTTCAGGAAGCCGCCGGTGTCGCCGCACAGCAGCAGGCCTTCGGCCGAGAGCTTCGGCATCGCCCACCACCCGCCTTCCGGGATAGCTTTGGCCCCGTAGGCGATGGGCTTACCCCCTTCGAGTAGTCCGCGCACGAAGGGATGAGTCTTGAACCGCTGCAGATATCCGTGCGGGTCGTTGGTGGGATCGTGCGCGTCGAGGCCGGTGACGAACCCGACCGCCCAGTGCGTGTCGTCCATGCCGTAGATGAACGCGCCGCCGAACGTGTCGTTGGGGAGCGGGTAGCCCATGGTGTGGATGACGCGGCCCTTCTGCACGCGGCCCGGGGGCATCTCCCACAGCTCCTTCACGCCGGTCGAGTAGACCTGCGCGTTGCGGCCGACCGTGAGCCCGAGCTGGGTCTCGAGCACCTTGGCGATCGTGCCCCGCGGGCCTTCGCACAATACGGTGGCCTTGGCGTGGCAGTCGGCGCCGGGCTGGTAGTTGGATTTACGCTCGCCCTGGCGGTTTACGCCCTTGTCCCCGGTCCGCACGCCCTTCACCCGACCGCCCTCGACCAGCGGCTGCGCGGCCGGCGTCTCGGTGACGACAAACACGCTCTTGGCCTCGGCGATCCCTGCCAGCCAGGCGACGAAATCGCCCAGCGAGATGACGAGGTTGCCGTGGTTGGAGAGCATCGGCGGCACCAACGGCAGGCGGAACTTCCCGCGCTCGGTGAGCATGTAGACGTCGTCGCCCGTGACCTCGCTCGCGACCGGGCAGCCCTGCTCGCGGAAGTCGGGCATCAGCTCGCGTAGCGCGCGCGGGTCGAGCACCGCGCCCGAGAACCCGTGGGCCCCGACGCGCGCGGATTTCTCGAGCACCGCGATGGAGACCTCGCCGAGGGACTTGCCCGGGGCGCCGGCCGCGATGGACTGCTCGTGCCGGGCGATCAGGTTGGCGAGGTGGATCGCGCCCGCGAGCCCCGCGGGGCCGGCGCCGACGAACTGGACATCGAACTCGAGAGTCTCACGCTCCACGGTGGGCTCCGGGGACGAGAGCAGCCGCGGCGGCCTCGTGCGCCTCGGCTTCAAGGAAATGCTCGGCGTCGATCGCAGCCATGCAGCCCATGCCGGCGGCGGTGACCGCCTGCCGGTAGACCGCATCCACCACGTCGCCGGCCGCGAACACGCCGGTGATGTCCGTCCGCGTGCCGCCCGGCTTCACCAGCAGGTAGCCTCGCGCGTCGGTCGGCAGCTGCCCGGCGAGGAAGGCGGTGTTCGGCTGGTGCCCGATGGCGATGAAGACGCCGTCGGTCGGGTGCTCGGTGATCGCCGCGGTCTTCAAGTTTCGCAGCCTCACCGCAGTCACCTTCTGCAGGGTCGGGTCGACGATCTCGGCCAGCTCACTGTCCCAGATGAAGCGGATCTTCGGGTTCGAGCGCGCCCGGTCCTGCATGATCTTCGAGGCGCGCAGCGTGTCGCGGCGATGGACCACCACCACCTCGCTGCAGAAACGAGTGAGGTACGTGGCCTCCTCCATCGCGGTGTCGCCGCCGCCCACCACCACCACGCGCTTGTCGCGGAAGAAGAACCCGTCGCAGGTGGCGCAGGCCGACACCCCCATGCCCATGAGCTGGGTCTCGCTCGGCAGACCGGTGAGCTTGGCAGAGGCGCCGGTCGCGACGATCACCGTTTTCGCGTGGTACTCCTTCCCGTCCGCCCACACGGTGAAGGGACGGCGGGAGAAGTCAACGCGCTCGGCGGTTGCCCAGACCATCTCGGTGCCGAAGCGCGCCGCCTGGTCGCGCATGCGCTCCATCAGCTCGGGCCCCAGGATGGCCTCGCGGAATCCCGGGTAGTTCTCGACCTCGCTGGTGATCGTGAGTTGGCCGCCCGGCTGTGGCCCGCCGATCAGGATTGGCTTGCGGTTGGCGCGGGCGGCATAGAGCGCCGCGGTGTAGCCGGCGGCTCCCGAGCCGAGAATGAGCACGTCGTAGGCAGGGGACAAGCGGGTCTCCGAGTCAGGGGGTGGGGGATGATGAGGCGCGGGGCATTCTAGGGCAAACCCCGGGACCGACCCAAGGGCACGCTGCGGAGAGTTGGGATGCGCGCGAGGGTCTATTCGGTGCGATGCTCTACCGGACGCCGAAGATGTACTCGTTCAGGTACTGGATGGTGGCTTCCTGGTCGGTGACCTCGTGGGCCATGAGGTCACCGATCGTCACGATGCCGCACACGCCCTTCTCGTCCACCACCGGCAGGTGTCGGATGCGCTTTTCGGTCATTACCGCGCGGCACTCGTTGAGCGTGGTTTCCCGACGGCAGAACGCCACCGGCGAGGTCATCACCTCGCTCACCGGGGTGGCCGCGGGATCGCGCCGCATGGCGACGACACGCCGCAGGATGTCGCGCTCGGTGAACATGCCGGCCACCCGTCCGGCATCGAGCACGACGAGTCCGCCGATGCCGCGTTCGTTCATGAGGGTCGCGGCCGTGAGCGCCGAGTCCGTGACGCCGATCGTGACCACCTGACCGCCCTTCCTGGCGAGCACCGTCTGGACCGTGGGCATGCTGACACCTCCTCTATCGTGGGGATTCGACCAACCCGGTCGAGTCTCCACCTCCAGATGGCGCGGCGCAACCGTATTGATGGGGCCGCCAGGAAGGGGCGGGTGGGTGCGACGCGCGGCGCCTACCGAACCGCTTGAGCCCGCCGCGCCACTCCACTACGTTCTCCCCTATGACCACTCAAGATGAGGCTCTTCCCAAAGCCGTTCCCGGCCCCGCGCTGCTCAAGCGCGTGCGCGCGGCCACCGAACTACTCGAAGCGATCGTCGCCGACCGGGGCCTGCTGGCCCACCTGACGCCCGAACAGCGGGCGCGTCTGATCCGGGCGGCGGGACACGTCTACAGCCCCGATATTCCCGCGCGGCGGCGGATGGTCAAGGCGGGCCTCCGACTGCGCAGGGCGGCCATCGTGAAGCACGCCGAGACGGCGCTCTCCATGACCGGCATCCGGACCCTGCGGCGGCAGCCGGTGTTCAACACGCCCAACGTCTTTCCGCCGATGGGGTTCACGCAGCGTGAGATCGAAGACGATCCGGACCACCGCGAGATCGTCGAACCGCAGCATTGTTACGTGTGCAAGCTGGAGTACACGATTGTTCATCACTTCTACGACCAGCTCTGTCCGCCCTGCGCGGAGTTGAACTTCGCCAAGCGCACCGAACTCGCGGACCTCACGGGCCGGGTGGCGCTGCTCACGGGAGGGCGGGTCAAGATCGGCTATCAGGCGGGACTGAAGCTCCTGCGCTCGGGCGCGCATCTCATCGTCACCACGCGGTTCCCGCGCGACTCTGCCGCGCGCTACTCGAGAGAACCGGATTTTGCCGAGTGGGGAAATCGCCTGGAGATCTTCGGGCTCGACCTGCGCCACACGCCGAGTGTCGAGGCCTTCTGCCACGTACTGCTCGCCACCCGCGAGCGGCTGGACTTCATCATCAACAATGCCTGCCAGACCGTGCGCCGACCGCCGGATTTCTACGAACACATGATGGCGGGCGAGAAGTCGGCGCTGAACGAGGCGCCTGAACACGTGCGAAGCCTGCTCGGCACCTACGAGGGATTGCGAGGCTACCACCTGCTGCCTGAAGACGACCGCGCAATGGCGCTGCCCGGGGCGCTGGCACGCGCATCGCAGGTGGCGGGGCTCACGCACGCGGCCGAGTTATCGCAGGTGCGGCTGCTCCCCGAAGAGCAGGAGGCGCAGCGGGGTCTCTTCCCGCAGGGGCGGCTCGACCAGGACCTGCAGCAGGTAGATCTCAGGGGGCGCAACTCGTGGCGCCTGCTGATGGCCGAGGTGCCGTCGGTGGAGCTGCTCGAAGTACAGCTCGTGAACGCCATCGCGCCGTTCATCATCAACGCCCGTCTCAAGCCGCTGATGATGCGCACGACGAATCGCGACAAGCACGTCGTCAACGTCTCTGCGGTCGAGGGCCAGTTCTATCGGCGGACCAAGACCACCCGGCATCCGCACACAAACATGGCGAAAGCCGCGCTCAACATGATGACGCGAACCTCGGCGACCGATTTCCATCACGACGGCATCCACATGAACAGCATCGACACCGGCTGGGTGACGGACGAGGATCCCGCCGAGATCGCAGCGCGCAAGCTCGTCGAGCAGCGGTTTCATCCGCCGCTCGACATCGTGGACGGTGCCGCGCGCATCGTGGATCCCATCATGGTCGGGATCAACACCGGCGAGCACGTGTGGGGGCAGTTCCTGAAGGACTACCGGCCCACCGACTGGTAGGAAGCGCCGCGGGATGCGGTCCCCCGGCGACATCGTGGTCGCCGGGGTCCGTTACGGGCAGACCAGGTCGGCTACGCCGCCCTGAGGCTTGCGGCCAGCGACTGCCGCCCGGCTCGGAGCGCGGGTAGGAACCCGCCGACCAGCCCCAGCAGCGCCGCGAAAACCAGCCCCACCGCCATCCCGAGCGGGGTCACGCGAAACGCGAACGCCAC
>CAYONG010000281.1:0-6236 GCA_964405235.1 uncultured bacterium
GCACGCGCAGCAGCTTCATCTGGAGCAGCGCGCTCGCGTCCCCGATCTCGTCCAGGAACAGGGTCCCCTGGTCGGCCGCCTCGAACAGCCCGGCGCGGTCGGCCACCGCCCCGGTGAAGGCGCCGCGGGCGTGGCCGAACAGCTCGCTCTCGATCAGGGTGTCGGGGGTGGCGCCGCAGTTGTGCGCCACGAACGCGCGGGCGCGCCGCGTGCTCAGCACATGGACCGCGCGCGCCACCAGTTCCTTCCCGCTCCCGGTCTCCCCCAGCACCAGCACCGGCAGGTCGCGCAAGTAGCAACTGCACCATCGAACGAACCTACGTCGGGCCCAGCCGCGGCCTGTCGCAGCTCGCCACGAGGGCTGGCAGGACCTCTCAACGCAGCGCGTCAGGACCCCGCCCAAAACCAAATCGGCCAAGGCGGCGGGGTGGGCACCGAGGCTCCGCACGTAAGAAGCTCGCAGTGCAAGAACCAGCAGGGCCGGCTGTTGCCGCGCTACGCGCGCCGCGCGCGCAGAGGTCTGCGCGGCGCTGATCGGCGACTGCCCGCGGGCCCAGGTACCCTTCGCCCTACAAGTTGAAGACCAGTAAGGCGTAGTACCAGTGCGGCTGCCTGGGTCTGTTTGGATTGAAGTAGTTGTGAGCGTCGCTGAACGCCAGGCGCGAGCCGCCAGCAGAAATGGACGCGGCAGAGATTGAGCTCCCTTGGGCGAGGGGAATCTGGGTCACCTCGATCGCTGTCCGCGAGCCAAATATCCAAATCACGTCCCTATCATACCCATACACGACGGCGCGATTCGGGCTAGCGATGACCTCCAGGTCGCCGGGCAGGGTGAATGGAACGAACCGCGCCACGCCGCCGGAGATGCCGGCGATCGCTGCGTGGCCCAATCCGTCCGACAGCCACACCGGGTACTCGCCGATTCCTGGGCCACCCACCATCGGGGCGGTAAGTTTGACGTTCGTCACCGCGATGGAGCTTGGCGTGAACAGCAGGGGGGTATTGCCCTCTATCGTGGCGGTGTTGGCGTTCACGTCGTAACGGAGCAGGTGCACTACGCTGCTCGGGCCGAACGAGGAGACCACTGCCACGCGCTTGATCGCCGCTGCGATCGACCGCTGGCTGGCGGAGGAAAGCCCGACAGCGCCGGGCAGGTTGATGAGGCTGGTCACGGCGAAGAAGCCATCGTGGAGCGTAATGGAGGCCAGCCCGCCAACGATCGGGACAAGAGCCCGCCGCGGTGTCTGGTTGGTGGCGTCGGGCCTGCCGCTGACGATCACCGCCTCGGCGGCGACCGGCGCCGGGAGCGTGACGCTCGAGGGGCTTCCCACGGCCATGCCGCCAGACACCCGTAGCACGGTGATGACCGGTGATCCAACCGCGCCCGCGAGGAGGAGGTCTGCGCCCCCCTCGGCCGGCTCCGGATCTCCGACGATGAAGCTGGCCGTGCGGCCCAGCGGGATCGGCGAGAATTCCCCTTGGCCGACCGGCGGATCCGGGGCGACCGCCGTCCCGTCCGGGAGCAGGAAGTAGGCGTTGTCCTGGGCGAACCCTGTGTCCAGCACTGGCGCACCTCTGGTTATCCCGCCCGAGGTCGCGTGAGGGAGGATGCACGACTCGTTCATCGTCTCGACCGCCTGATCCAGCCGGATCATCCCTGCGCCCACCTGGCCCGGCGTCCCATCCACGGTCTGCACCGTCCGCCGGAGCAAATCCCGTACGGCTGCGGGTGAGAGATTCCCCCCGCACCCCGATCCGGACATCAACACCGCGGCGGCCCCGGCCACATGCGCCGAGGCGGCGGACGTTCCGCCAAGACAACTGAGTTGCGTCGGGCCCAAGTGAGACGTGCTCTGGATCGCAGCAGCGCCGCCGACGGAAAATCCGCCCGGCGCCGCTACCGCTACTCTGGTGTCGGGGGTGGTACCCGGCCAAGCGGCGATCACCCCCGAGCCGTCGGCGACCACTGCCCCGACGTTGATTGCCCCTTCGATGGTTGCGGGGTAGGTGGATCCGATCGGTCCGCGCACCGGATCGCTGCCGGAGTTGCCGGCCGCGGCGACCACCACCATCCGCTCCGCCGCCTCCTTGCCGACCAGCGACGGCCAGTTCCTCCACGAGATTCCGCCCGTCGTCTCAACGTAGTAGTGGTCCTCCACCTCGTCGGCAACGGCCATCCAAAACTCGGACTCCGCCATCGAAAAGTTGATCGCGCGGATGGTCGGATCGCTGTCCTGCATTTTCATCGCCCGGTTCAGCGCGAACGCCACGGTGAATTCGTCCGTGGTGCCGTTGGCCTGCAAGATCCGGAATGGGATGACCTTCGCTCCGGGCGCGACCCCGGCAATGCCCCCGTTGGCGGCGCGGGCGGCGATGATCCCCGCGACCGCCGTGCCGTGCCCACTCGGATCGCTGACGTCGTCGCCCGCACCCGAGATTAGGTTTTGGGCGGCAAGGAAGTCGACGCCGCCAGCGAACTCGTCATGATCGTTCACTCCAGTATCGGCGACAATTACGGTGACGCCGGCACCGCTGGGCAAGCCGAGATCATTATTCGCCCACGCGTCCGGCGCGCCGATGGCGTCAAGGTTCCACTGTGCGATGACTGGGTCGGTGCCGGTGTCCACGGTCGGAGCCCCGGCTACGGTAATGCAGGGCGCCGTCATTCCGGTCGGCACGTAGGTGGCGTAGACCATCGGATCCGGGAACACGCCAATGGCGTCCGGGTCAGCGATGAAGACATCCATGGCCTCGTCGAGACTCATCCCAGGCGGGATCGCCATGAGCGACACGTCGCTGTCCTCGGCCGTGAGCAGGTACTGAGCGCCGTGGCGGGCCGCGACCGCAGCCGGATCGGTCGCTCGGTACCCGAGATACCGCGGCGCCACGATGGGGCGGGCATCGAACGGATGGCTGTCGGGCCAGGCGTCTGAGCCGGAGACCGCGGTGACGGTAAGGACGATGGAAAAACGTCCGAGTGTCTCGAGGTCGGTCGTTCCCGCGTGCTCAAGATCCATAGCGAGCGCGAACTGCGTCCCACTAACCGCAGCGATCGTCCCGGGCGGTGCGGAAACCAGCGCTCCCTCCGACCATTGGATGTTCACCTCAGGACGGTCCAGACGCTGGATCTGCACCGCGACCGAGGCAGCGGGAGGCAGGGCGGCCGCAAAGGTGGCGGCGATTCCAAGGCGGTGGCCGTCGTCCACCAGCGCTACGCCGGTGATGTCCGGATCGCCGTCGCCGGTCGGATCCGGGTGAACCGAGCGGTCGAACAGACGGACCACGCCCTTGGGCGTCGCCGGAACGAAGACCTCCGCCGACGTGGCGGAACCGAAGGGGGTTCGAATCGTCACGGGGCCGATCGGCAGGGCCGCCGGGATTACGCCGGTCGCGACACGACCGTCGGGCTCAGCCGTGGGCGACTGCAAAGCCAAGCCCCGGACTTCCAGGGTGGCCGGGCCGGAGAATCCCTCTCCCATGAGCGTCAAGATGGCGCCAACGCTGGCGTAGAGCGGATCGATCGAATCAATGGTCGGCCCCGCAACGATCACCCGGACACGTATCTTCGTACCGGGTTTTGACTCAAGGCGGCCAACAAACTCGTGAGGGCCCCCCGAGAGGGTCCGGGCGGTGCGCATCCCACCGGAGCTCTGCATGAAGTCTGAGGGGCCAAGCAACACCTCCCCGTCGAGAGAGAGCGTTCCCGCGGTGACATCGTGTCCGGCGCCGGGCTCGGGCATCAGCTCTAGGCACACCTGGGCTGCCACAGGCAAGGAAAACTCAACTAACTCCTCGAGTGGGGGCCCGGTGGTGCGCTCGAATGTGTGGTCGAGCAGCACGACCGGGTTGCGTGCCTGACACGGGCTCACTTCCGAGAGCGGGAGATCCGCAGCTCGCTCCACGACGTGTGGCAAGGCCCTCAGCTGCAGGAGCACGTCTCGGAGGTAGGCGGCGTCTGCACCATCCACGCGCTCGTCGCCGTTCAGGTCTCCCGCCTTGATCTCGGAAGGCGAGGGGGGCGTCCCACGGCCGATGCCGATGTCGCGAACCCTTAGGAGGTCAAGTATGTTGACGAGTCCGTTGCCGTCCACATCCCCGAGCGCGTTCGAAGGGACCTTGAGCGACGTCAACCGACGGCCGTCCGCGGGCGCAGGTTCCAACTGATCAATGGCGCCGCTCACCTTGGCGGCGACGTCCTCCGCCGATGGTCCGCTGACACGCCGCTGGCTCGATGGACCAAGCGCTTCGGCCGAGCTCGTAGATGCTGCCAGCCAGAGAAGGGGCGCGAGCACAAGACGCAGTGGACTTTTCACGAAACACCCTCCTTGCTCAGCACGACACACAACCCGAGCTTGACCGCCCGAAGACAAGCGTTCGGGGGTATACGCTCCTTTGGGACAGCGCCGACCGCCTTTTCTGGTGTTCAGCGCCCGAGGCCCCGGCTCGCCAGCCACGCTCGGTGGCCTGATTCTCCAGAGCTAGCCGGCGACGCACCGACGGCCGACTCAACACCTGCGCGAGGGCTCGACGAGTATCTCATCCGCTCGCCAGGAGACCACGCCCACGGCCTGCGCCGACCCGGCTAAGGGCAGAAGCCGCATGATCGGCTGCGATGTGAGTGACCCTTCCATGTGCCGGTCACTGCGAGCCATCCGGCTACCTGACTACAAGCAGCTTCCGTTGGCTTGCGAAACTCCCTGCACTGATTCGATAAAAGTAGAGCCCGGCCGCCACCTTCTTTCTTTCATCGTCAAGGCCGTCCCAAGTGCTGCTCAGCTTCCCCGCCGGCCGTGATTCTGAAACGAGAGTCCGGACCAAGCGCCCTGAGATATCGTAGATCCGAAGATCCAGCTGAACTGGTTCCGGGAGTTCGTATTGGATGACCGTCCAATCGATCACGGGATTCGGGAAGTTCTGGCCCAGGGAAAACACCTCCGGCAATTTGACAGAAGTCGCGCCCGCCCTCGAACGCACAAGGATGGGTAGCGCGCCAGAAAACTCGATGGGCACCGGTTGGAGGGCAGAGTCCGCTCCTATCGCTTCGACGAGGTCGATTCGCCCCGAACTGGGCGCTTCGTCGGAGACTCTGAACGAGAGACGAACGATGCCCGCGGAGCCGGGGCGGATGGTACCGGAACCTGAGTTGTCGAAGAGAACCGCTACGAGGAGACTGTCTCCCAGGACGCGGAAGCTGGAGCCGGATAGAGCTTCGGATCTGGGCGTCGTAACAGAGGAGGTCAGCTGGAGCAGACGGGGGTCGTATCGGAGAGCGAAATGGACACCGGACCGTGGTCCCTCATTCCGGAGATTCAGCGTTACGCCAACTGTCTCACCTGGGGCGGCCTCCACCCCAAGCCGGTCCCACGCAACTCCGTCAGCGGCGGCCCCGCTGCCTGGTCCCGTTGAGAGGGCCGCCGTCGCTGCCGCCCAAAACACCAGGAGAGCACAGGAAGATTTAGGTCTGGATCGAACCATCAGACGGCCCTCACCGGAAGCTACACGTCCCAGTCCTGAGGAGGCGTCATTTGGTCACTGCGCAGTCCGGATGTCAACGACAAATTAGGATCGCGACCCCCTCATGCTCATGCCGGCCCGCTAAATGGGTGGGGGTTGTTCGCACCCGAGCATTACCAGCACTACGCGGGCCTCAACTCGCCGGATTCGGTACCTCTCCGATAGGCCAGGGCTGCACACAACGTTGGACCCGGACGCTCGAGCGGTCAGTTGTAACTACCAGCACGGCCGCGGTTGGCACGTGATCTGGCGAAGCCCCGTTTGCCCATGGCAAACCCCGCGCTCTCCGCCAGGTTGGTTGCGTCCGGCAGCAAGGTCTCGAACGAGCAGACTGTTGCACGCCATGTCTACCAACCGTCCGTTGATACGGGAACCTACGTGGGGAGCCGGGATGACTCTACCTCGCCGCCCTCCACCCCCGCCCCCGCCAGATCCACCAGCCCATACCGCCGCAGTTTCTTCAGCAGCCCCTGCCGCGAGAGCCCCAGCGCCCGTGCCGCGCGTGACGTGTTCCAGCGCGTGCGATCGAGGGTCTCTCTCAGCCGCCGCTCCTCGAGCGCGCGCGTCTCGGCATGGAGCCCGGTGGGCCGCGCGGACTCAGGCACCCACTCCTGTTCGGGCCAGTGCGAGCCGTCCACCGTGCCGCGGGCGCCTGACACCCTGACCGCGTAGGCGCACCCGTTGGCCAGCTCGCGCACGTTGCCAGGCCACGGATAGGCGAG
>CAYONG010000282.1:0-7192 GCA_964405235.1 uncultured bacterium
GAATCCTGCTCCCGGCACCACGCGAGCGCTGCGAAGGGGACGCGCGCGCCCCCCACTCGAATCAACGGGTGATGACGACGCGTCGGGTGATCGACAGGCCTTCCACCCGCATTCGGAGGAGGTAGAGGCCCGCAGCCGCCCGCCCGTGCTCGAACGCACCGCTCCAGGTCGTCTGATGGCGTCCGGCCGGGTAGCGGGTCTCGGTGAGCGTCGCGAGCTGGCGCCCCATCACGTCCAGGACGTCGAGCCGCACCTGCGCGTCCCGTGGCAGCCCGAACTCGATGCGCAACGGGCCATTCGTCGGGTTTGGAGCGACGCGGGAGAGCTCGAACTCGCCGGGCTGCCCCGCAGCGATCGCCGAGATGGGTCCGAATGTGATCGTTCCTTCATCGTTGGTCTGCGCAACGAGCCGGTACCAGTAGGTGCGTCCGTCGACCACATCCGTGTCGAGCACGGTCCATCCGCCACCCTCCCGACGGGGCTCTAGCGCGAGCACCGCATAGGGACCCTGGTCATGGTCGGCTCGTTCGAGGATCGCCGAGTGGAAGGCGAGCGGATCGCCGAACTCCCAACGGACCTCGATCCCTTCGGGCACGACTGACGCCGACATCAGGGAGAGCAGGGTCGGGACCGTGACGTCGCCGCCGAGAACGCCGTCCGCGTCCACACGCTGGGCATAGATGTCGAAGTTGTTGAGGCCGCGTCGGTCCATCCAGGTGATGACAGCACCCCCGGTCCCGTCTGGGGCGATCGCGGGGTCCCGTTGAACGCCCGCGGCGGTGCAGATCGGACGGCCCCCGGAGGGCCAGCCCGTTACGAGGGCCCCGCCTGCGGTCAGGCGCGCGGCAAAGACGTCGGAAGTGGGGCCGAACTCGGGTCTCTGCCAGGTGGCGATGAGGCCGCCCGCTTCATCCGGGATCACGAGGGGGGACTGCTCGGCGCCTCCCGAAACGGAAAGTGCCCGGCCCTCTGCGGGCCAGGCCGGATCAAGCACACCGTTCGCCAAGACGTGGTGGGCGTATGCTTCCGGCTCTCCAGAGCGTCGGTCCGCCCAGCCGACGAAAGCCCCCCCAAGCCCGTCAGAGGCGATCGAGGGACCCGTCGTGTCGGTGACCGCGGTGTGGAGCGGAATCCCGTCCGCAGGCCACGCCGGATCCACACTGCCGTTCGCGAGCAGGTGCTGCGCGCAGACGATCATGCCGGCATTGCGCGTGTCGAGCCAGGCGACGATGGCTCCGCTGGCGCCGTCCGGCACCGGCACCGGTCTGTACTGGCGGCTGTTGGCGGAACAGATCAAGCGGCCGTTGGCCGGCCATGCCGGATCCAACGACCCGTTCGCCCTTACACGCTGCGCGTAGATGTCGCTGGGGGCAATGCGCGAATCCTCCCAGACGACGATCGCCCCGCCCGCACCGTCCGAGGTGATCTCCCAGGACCACTGGAAACCGTCGAAGGCGATCACGGGCAGGCCGGAGGGTCCCCAGGCAGGATCCAGCGTACCGTTCGCCAGAACGTGATGCGCGAAGATATCGGCCTGGATCGGGTTGAACCAGTCTCCCCAGACGACGATGGCGCCGCCCGCCCCGTCCGAGACGATCTCTGGGCCCAGCTGGTGGATCGGCGTGGCGGAGATGGGCAGGCCGGTGGTGGGCCAGCCGGGAGCGATGGTCCCGTTCGACAGCACGCGCTGGGCGTAGATGTCTCCGTTGGTGCCGTTGCGACGGTCGTACCACGTGATAAAGGCGCCGCTGTCGGCATCAGAGATGATCTCCTGCGAGTTCTGGTCAGGGAGCCCGCCGCCGACGGCCAGGCCGTCCGGTGGCCATGCAGGGTCGACCGTGCCGGTAGTCGATACTCGCTGGGCGTGGATACCGCCGGCGCCGTACCACGTGATGATGGCGTTGCCGGCCGGATCCCGGAGGACGCGGGGGATCCACAGGTCGTACGTCCGGTTACTGATCGGCAGGTTCACGAGCGGGTTGCTGGGCCAGGCCGCGAGGGCGGAACTGAGCGGCACGAGTGTGAGCGCGAGACAACCGAGCACAGTGAACAGAACTGGAGGAGGCCTGACCATGACAACCTTCGCATCCATCGGTCCGAAGCGGGAGTCACCGCTGGCGTCGGGCGAACCACCGCCACGGTTTGCAGAACACAGGGGAGGCTAGCACCATCTGGCTGGGCGGTACATCCCCCCGCCGGGATCTGTGGGACGGTCGAGACCCGGACTGGAAGGTGCCACCCGGGAGCGTGCCGCGGGGGCGGTCGCACTGTTGCTGGGTTATCATGCGCCCAATGACCCTGCCTTCAACCCGTTCCCCGCGTCCCCTCGCGCCGTCCTCGCTCCGTGCCCCGGGCACTATCCTGCTCGTCTCGTGCTACGAGCTGGGCCACCAGCCGCTCGGGATCGCATCGCCTGCGGCGTTCCTGCGCCGGGCGGGATTCGACCCGGCCGCGCTCGACCTCTCGGTCGAGCCACTGGACCCCAACAGGATCGCGCGCGCCCGCCTGATCTGCGTCTCGGTGCCGATGCACACCGCGCTGCGGCTCGGCGTGCGCGCGGTGGCCCAAATGCGCGAGGTGAACCCGACCGCCCATGTCTGCTTCCACGGCCTTTACGCCGCGCTCAACGCGGCGTGGCTGCTCGAGCACGGCGGTGACTCGGCGCTCGGCGGCGAGAGCGAGGCGGCGCTGGTGGCGCTGGCGGAGGCGCTGGAGGCGGGCCGGCCGCCGATTGTTCCGGGCGTCAGCGTGCGCGGCCGCACAGCTCCTCCCCGGCTCGAGCGGCTGGAGTTTCCACCGCCCGCGCG
The DNA here is from genome assembly GCA_964405235.1 of uncultured bacterium. Taxonomy (GTDB): domain Bacteria; phylum Eisenbacteria; class RBG-16-71-46; order RBG-16-71-46; family RBG-16-71-46; genus WS-11. Next base: position 2,808 of record CAYONG010000282.1, read on the forward strand.
CGGTCTGCTGCCGCCGCTCACGAGCTACGCGCGTCTCGAGCACGGCGGGACGCATGGGCTGGTGGGTTACGTCGAGGCGAGCCGAGGTTGTCGCCACATGTGCCTCCACTGCCCGATCCCGCCGGTCTACGACGGACGCATCTTCGTGGTGCCGGTCGAGACCGTGATGACCGACATCCGTGAGCTGGTCGCGATGGGGGCCACGCACGTCACATTCGGCGACCCCGACTTCCTCAACGCCCCCACGCACTCGCTGCGCCTGGTGCGCGCCATGCATGCCGAGTTTCCGGCGCTCACGTTCGACTTCACAGCCAAGGTGGAGCACGTGCTGGAGTACCGGTGGCTGATCCCCGAGCTGGTCTCGCAGGGCGCCCTGTTCATGGTCTCGGCGGTCGAGTCGCTGAGCGATACCGTGCTTGCGAACCTCGCCAAGGGGCATACCCGGGCCGACGTCTTCGAGGCGCTGCGCATCGTCCGCGATGCGGGACTTGCGCTGCGGCCATCGCTGGTCGCCTTCACCCCGTGGACGACGCTCGACGACTACCTCGACGTACTGGAGGTGGTGGAGCGAGAGGGGCTGGTGGATCACCTGGACCCGGTCCAGTACGCCATCCGCCTGCTGGTCCCGCCGGGCTCGCTGCTTCTCGACCACGATGCGGTCCGGCCACACCTGGGCGAGTTCGATCCGGCATCGTTCGGCCACCGGTGGACCCATCCGGACCCGCGCATGGATACTCTCCACCGTGCGGTTTCCGAGCGGGTGGCGGCCGCGACCGGGGCGGGTGAGGACTCGCGGGTCACCTTCGGCGCGGTGCGCTCGCTCGCCCTGGCGGCGGCGGGCCGGGCGGGCGAGGGGTCGGCGGGTGCGGAGGATGCGGCAGCCCGCCGGTGTCGCGTGCCGCGGCTCACCGAGCCCTGGTTCTGCTGAGCGGAGCCCAACGAGGGCCAGTTCGGTCCTCTCGAGACGGTCGGCGCGCCCGCGGTCTGACGGGCGGCCGCAAGATCGGTCCGCGGCGCGCGGGGCACCGGGCATGGTAGTGTGCGCGGACTCGAACAGGAGGGAGCAGGATCGATGAATGAGGAGATCAAGATCAAGGCGGTGCCGATCGACGCTCAGCGCTGCCGTTTCACCGTGGATCGGCCGGTGCTGAAGGACCGCGCGGTGTTCTTCCCCGCGGTCGGCAAGGCCGCGGGCTCGCCGCTGGCCGAGGCGCTGTTCGCGCTCTCCGGAGTGTCGGCGGTGCTGGTGTCGCACGACACCGTCACCGTGACCCGCTCGGGCTTGGGCGAATGGCCCGAGCTGGCGCGCCAGGTCGGGACCGCGATCCGCGCCCAACTTCAGAGCGGGGCCGACCCGGTCGGGGCCCTGGCGCTCGCGGGCATGCCGGGCGAGGACGAAATCCGCACCCGCGTCGAACACCTGCTCGAGACCCAGATCAATCCGGCGGTGGGCTCGCACGGCGGCTGGGTGGAACTGCTCGGCGTGCAGGGAAATAACGTGTTCCTCCAGCTCGGCGGCGGATGCCAGGGCTGCGGCATGGCCGACGTCACGCTCAAGCAGGGGATCGAGACGCTGTTGCGCGAGGAGATCCCCGAACTGGGCGAGGTGCTGGATCAGACCGATCATGCCGCCGGCCGGAACCCCTATTACGCCCAGTCGAAGAAGTAGGGCCGCCGTCGCCACCCGGATCCGACCGATGCCCCGCGTGCTGCTGCTCCTCCCGACCACCTCATGGCGTGCCGAAGCGCTGCTCGCGGCCTGTGCGCGGCTTGGTCTCGAGGCGACGGTCGGCACCGACCGCCCGCTGGTGTGGTCGGATCGCACCCCCGAGCGTGTGATCGCGCTCGACTTCGCGCGTCCCGAAGCGGCCGCCGAGTCCGTCGCCGAGTTCGGGCGCGAGCGCCCGATCGCCGCGGTGGTGGGGGCAGACGATGAAACCACGCGGCTCGCGGCCACGATCGCCAGCCGGCTCGGGCTCCCCCACAATCCAATCGCGGCACTAGGGGCAGCCCGCGACAAGCTGGCGCAGCGCGAGATCCTCGCCCGTGCCGGGCTGCCGGTGCCGCGCTTCACGCTCTGCCGACTCGACGAGGATCCGGCGGTGCTCGCCCGGCGGGTGGGCTTCCCGTGCGTGATCAAGCCACGACGGCTCGCGGCGAGCCGCGGGGTGATGCGCGCCGACGATGTGCCGGCACTCGGGCAGGCGATGGGCCGTCTCGGCGCGATGCTCGCATCGCCCGAGACGGGCGCCTGCGGCGAGTGGGCCGAGACCGCGATCGTCGAATCGTTCATCCCCGGGCGCGAGGTCGCGCTCGAGGGCCTGATCGAGGACGGGCGACCCAGAACTCTGGCTCTGTTCGACAAGCCCGACCCGCTCGATGGTCCGTTCTTCGAAGAGACGATCTACGTGACGCCCTCGCGGCTCGCGGCCGATGCACAGGCGGCGCTCGCCGACACGGCGGGGCGTGCGGCGCTCGCGCTCGGTCTGGAGCGCGGCCCGTACCACGCCGAGCTACGGTTCAACGAGATTGGGCCGTGGCTGATCGAGTTGGCCGCACGCCCGATCGGCGGACTCTGCTCGCGCGTGCTGCGCTTCGGCGACGGTGTGTCACTCGAGGAGTTGATCTTGATGCAGGCGCTCGGTATGGATACGGCGGCGCTGACGCGGGAGGCGGGCAGCGCAGGCGTGATGATGATCCCCATCCCGGGCGCCGGCGTCCTGGAGCGCGTCGAGGGGCGGGAGGTCGCCGAGCGCGTTCCGGGCATCGAGCGGGTCATCATCACCGCGCACCCGGGCGAGCGGCTGACGCCGTTCCCTGAGGGCTCGCGCTACCCGGGCTTCCTGTTCGCCCGCGGCGATGATCCCGCGAGGGTGGAGCAGACGCTGCGCGCGGCGCATCGGGCGCTGCGCTTCGTGATGGCGCCGAGCGCCGCGATCCCGGCATTGGCGGTCCCCGCTCACGAGCTGGTGCCGGGCCGATGAGCGCGGCGCGTCCCGCGGCCCGCTCGATCGCCGCGCTCGCGCTGGCGCTTCTCGCCGGCTGTGGCGCGCCCCGCCCCGAAGTGGCACCGGCGCCGGAGCCGGCGCCCGAGCCCGCGCCGGCGGTCGAGATCGAACCGGTCTCGATCGACGAGCTTCGTCACGTGGTGCGTGCGGGCGGGGCCCGGCTGGTGCTCCTCAATGTGTGGGCGACCTGGTGCGTGCCATGCCGCGAGGAGTTCCCCGACCTGATGCGCCTCCGCCGCGAGTTCCGGGAGCGCGGCCTCCGCCTGGTGCTGGTCTCGGCCGACACCGACAGCCAGATCCCCGAGGCGAAGCGGTTCCTGGCCGCTCAGGGGGTCGATTTCTTGACCTATCTCAAACAGGATGCTGACATGCCGTTCATCGACAGCCTCGATGCTCGCTGGAGCGGTGCGCTGCCTGCCACCCTGCTCTACGATGGGGCCGGCCGGCAGCTCTGGTTCCACGAGGGCAAGACCACGTACGACACGTTGAAGACCCGGATCGAGGGGGCGCTCACCGCGCCCTCCAAACCGGCACGCTGACGACAAGGAGGCGGCATGAAGCCGAGTGGACTGAGGTGGCTGGCTGCGGGACTTTTGGCGGTGGCCGTGACGGCGGGGGCGGAGGATGCCCCCCGTGCGCTCGAGATCGGCAAGGCCGCGCCGATGGCGGACGTCAAGATGATCGGCGTAGATGGCAAGAGCGTCTCGATCGCCGGGGTCAAGGGCGCGAAGGGTACTCTGGTCATGTTCACCTGCAACTCCTGCCCGTGGGTGAAGGCGTGGGAGTCGCGCATCGCCGAGCTGGGCAACACGTACGCGAAGCAGGGCATCGGCGTCATCGCCATCAACCCCAACGACCCTGCGGTGAAGCCGGAGGACGACATGCCGGCCATGCAGGAGCGCGCGAAGTCGCTCGGGCTCGAGTTCCCCTACGTCATGGATGCCTCGTCGGACGTTGCGCGCGCTTTCGGTGCCACCCGCACACCCGAGGCGTTCCTGTTCAACGCCAAGGGCAAGCTCGTGTACCACGGCGCCGTGGATGACAACGCGCACAAGCCGGAGCAGGTGGCCGCCCGCTGGCTGAACGACGCCCTCACGGCGACGGTGGGCGGCAAGGCGGCGGCGGTGAAGGAGACCAAGTCGCTCGGCTGCAGCATCAAGTTCCGGGCGCGCGCGACCGCTTCCTAGCACGAAGGCACACCAGACGCCCGGGGGCGCTGCGGCTCCCGGGCGTCGCCGTTGTACGCCCCGCATGGGCGCTGACTTGGAGGTGGAAGTCCTCCGAGGACTTGGTCACAGGGACTCAAGGGAACCGCAAGGTGACGCTCGCGAGGGCGGCACCGAAGGAAGCGGGAAACGAACCGACGGGCCGACGAAC
>CAYONG010000283.1:0-12150 GCA_964405235.1 uncultured bacterium
TCGGGATGGGTCGGGCCCACGTTCAGGTAGCGGTCCTTCGAGAGCTTGTCGAGCGCGACCACGTAGTCGCCGGTCGGGTGCCGGGTGTCGCCCTCGGAGGCCATCAAGTGGCCGATCGAGTAGTAGACGTCGATCTTGTCCACCACGTCCCACGGTGGGCCGACCTTCCACTTGGCGATCTGCGAGTCGAGGAACAGCGAGGTGTAGGCGTTGCCCTTGTCGTCGAACTGGGTGTGGAGCGGGCCCAGGCCCACCGGCACCGTCGCCTCGAGCACGTCCTCGTACTTGAGCACCGGGATTCCCATGCGGTCGCCGTCGAACTTGCCGCCGTCGATGGCGGCCTTCATCTTGGCGTAGGAGTACACGCTGACATCGGCCTGCAGCTTGCCCGAGGCGCAGATGTACTCGCCGCTCGGGTTGACGTCCACGCCGTGCGGGCTCTTGGGGACCGGGATGAGATAGACGATGCCCTTGACCTGCTGCGGGTCGAGCACCGGGGCGCCATTGATCATCTTCGCCTTGCCCTCGTCCACCGCCTTCTGGGCCGCGCGCCAGTCCACCGCCGCGACGAAGTCCATCTCGGCCTGGGACGCCTTGACCTCGAGCGAGTCGAAGCCCATCTCGCTGTTGTAGCAGGTGAAGAACTCCCAGCCGTGGCTCGGACCCTTGCCGGCGTCCGCCAGGTCCCAGTGGAACGGCGGCATCAGGATCTCGAAGCCCATGGACATGGTGCCGTCCTTGGGGTCCACCTTGATGCCGGCGATGATGCCGCGGAATTCCTTCGCGTAGTCCTCGACCTTGACGTAGCGGTTCGGCACCGGCGCCGAGAAGCGCGAGGCGGCGAACACGTACTCGGTGTTGGGGGTCGGGAAGGGACAGGCGTGGGCCGCCGAGAGGTTGGCGATCGGCCCGTAGATCTGCTTGGTCTTGAAATCCTTCAGGTCGATCCGCGCGATGCGGGCGCCGGGCATATCGTTGATGAAGAGCCACCGTCCGTCATAGTCGCCGTCGGTCTCGGACAGGCCCGGATGGTGCGCGTCGCCCCACGTGAAGCCGCCCAGCATGGCCTTCGATTCCTCGTCCACGCCGTAGCCCACCGCCGGCTCGGGCGTGAACACCGGGATGGTGGTGATGTGCCGGCACGACGGCATGCCGTAGACATAGACATTGCCGTGGTGACCGCCGGAGAGGAACGCGTAGTACGTGTCGTGCTCCCCGGGCTTGACGTACACCTTCTCGGCGGCGGAGCCACCTGCGCCCCCGCGGCTCGCGGCGCATCCCGGCAACTGGGAGGCCAGACCCAGCATGACGAGCCCCGCGAGTGAGAGAATGATCCAGCGCTTCATCAGTCTTTCTCCTTTCCGGCCTCGCGGCCTTCGCCCGTTTCGTGATCCTTGTGCTTGAAGTACTCGATGACGGCGCGCGCTTCCTCGGGCGTGAGCCCCTGGTTCGGCATCTGCAGCGCGAATTCCGCGAACATCTTTCGGGCGGTCGGGTCCTGCTTCACCATCACGTCCGGGTGGAGGATCTGGTTCTCCATCCACGCCTGGGTGCGGCGCATGCTCACCCCCGCGAGGTCCGGACCGGTGACCCGCTTGCCGAAGGCATGGCAGGCCGAGCAGCCCTTGTCCTTGAAGAGGCTCTCGCCGAGCTTGGCTTTCGCCTCGTCGTACGCGGATTCGCCGGCGCGGGGCCCCTGGTCGAGGTTCGCGGGCAGCACGTAGGAACCTGCCGGCGGGCTCGATGTGCTCGACACCGCCGCGGTCTTCTCTCCGCCTTCGCCGGCGTCCTTCGCCCCGCCGCAACCGACGAGCGTGGCTCCGACAAGCATCAACAGCACCACACCAAATGAAACGCACCGCATCAGGCAGGGTCCTTTCGGTCTTGCGCCGGCGTTACGACGCCGGCGTGGGGAACGATGAGCGATGGAATGTGTCGGACACACGGATGTCGCCTCCCGCAAGGGCAGGTGGCGTGCCATGGGAAAACCGGCCCCGGGCCGCCGGTCCGCGCGAGCGCAACGCCCGTCTGGATATGGCGGTCGCGTGTCCCGGCGCCCTCTCCGGGAATCAGCCCCGGAACCTCGCCGCCATGGGGCCGCCTGCCATTGTGTCAGTCGTTATGCCTGTCTGTCACTCTGGTCGTGGCCGCGTCTACTTGCGTGGCCCTGCGGGCGGGGTTCCCCGTGCCGCCTGTTCGGCGAGCTTGACCACCAGGACACTGCACGGCGCGTGCGCCACCACGTACCAGGCGACGCTGCCCATCGCACGTGGGCGCGGGGACGTAAGCTTCCGCGTACATGGCGATCACCGGCCGGACCATCGAGAGCACCTTGATCGTGCTGTCCTTGGGCCAGGCCATCCTCCGCGCGAACTCCACGGCCGCGCGTGAATGGGGCGAGTCGTCGACACCGATCAGGATCTTCATGGCTCCTCCGCCGCCTGCCCCCGAGCGCCGTGCTCCGCCCGCCGTTCCATCTCCGCCTTCACCTGGGAGAGCAGCTCGTGGGCGGTGCGTTTGAACAGACCCCTGGCCACGAAGTCGGGGGCCGAGAACGAGGGACGCGCGCCCACCTGGTACATGATCTCGACCCGGTCCGCCTGCTCCTCGATCCGCCACTCCCCGCGATAGCTCTCGAAGTCCCTTCGCAGCACGTCCTCGAACCGGATCCTCGTCTGCGGGGTCTCCTCCACGAACAGCGTCACCCGGAACCGGCGGCTGAAGAGGAACAGGCGCCCGACCGCGACCTGCTCCACCAGGACGTGGTGGTCGCCGCGCCCCGAGACGCGGCTTTCCCGCATGGACGAGACGAAGCCGTCGATGCCGTCGTAGTCGGTGAGCACCTCCCAGACGACCGCGACCGGCGCGTGCACGACGCAGCGCCCTTCCACCTCGAGGCCCGAAGCGCCGTGGGTCACGCGCACGGTGACGCCATCCGAGCCCCCGTTGCGGTTCTGGGGCACGGCGTCGATCGCGACGGACGCATCGGACTGGGCCGGGTCGGGGTCCGCCGCGACCGTCGGGGGTCCTGCCGCCACCAACGCCACGGTCAGCACGAGCGCGCGCGCCGCGCGCGCGCTTCCGCCCGCCGCCGCGCGTGTCATCGCCGCCTCACTGGGTCCCGGTCGCCGCCCGGGCAGTGTCCGCCGCGCCGATCACCAGGTCGATGTGGACGACCACCTCATCCCTGGTCTTGATGGCACCCAGCATCATCCTGGGGGGCTTGATGCCGAACTGGGTCATGAGCAGCGGGACGCTTCCGCGCAGCCGGATGGTGTCGCCCTCGCGGCGCGCGGTGGCCGTCATGGCGACCTCGCGCTCCACTCCGGCGACCGTCAGCATCCCCCGGGTGTCGATGGGCGTCCCGGCGGTATCGCTGGCAGCCCCGACCTCGTACCCCGCCATCCGGAAGCGGATCTCGGGGTGCTTCTCGGCGAGCAGTGCCTTGTACATGTTCTTGTCGAGGCCGTCCTTGCCGGACTTGAGCCCCGTGACGCCCACCACAACGTTGATGGTGGTCACACCCCGAGCGCGGATCAAGCCTTCGATCTCGTCCCCGCCGGTGGCGCCCGCCGGCACCAGGGTGGGGTCGGACGTGAAGGTGACTTCGAGCTTGGACGCTTGGCTCCTGTAGTCGTGGACGGTGGACGTCCCGGTCAGCCACAGCTTGCTGCCGGGCTGCAGGGCCATGTCACCGGGTGCGGCCTGGGCGAGCGATGCGCAGACGACCAGCGCGGCGAGCGCGCGGATCGGGATGGCGATCAGACGATGCATGTGGGACCTCCGGGATGCGGGGGAGCCCCGGAGAGGCTCCCCCGTCCGTGTGGGATTCGACGCGCGGTCAGAAGTTGACGGCGCCCTCGATCATGAACCCGTCGAACCGCCCGCCGTTTCGGATGTCGCTGACCGGGAATCTCAGATAATTCTCGCGCACGACCTCGATCTTGGCGAGGAGGTTCGGGGTCACGAACCAGCCACCCGCCACCTGCATGCGCTCCACCTTGAGCTCCCCCGTGATGCCCGCGAGCGTCCCGTCCGCCACGTTGTAGCGGCCGCCGACGTAGAGCTTCTCGTCGAGGAGCCGGTAGAGGCCCTCGCCCGCGACCTGGTTCCAGGTGCGATCGGTCAGCTCGCCCGTTTTCCGGCCCTTCGCCTGCTCGATGTTGCCGAACAGCTCCAGCCCGCGAACTTTGATGAACGGGTTGACCACCCACGCGGTCACCCGGTTGGGGAACCCGGGCTGGATGTCGCCCGACCAGGCCTGGGCAGATTCCGTGGACTGCGTATTCTCGAGCACGGAGTAGTAGCGCGACCCCGCGCGGTTGCCGGTGTATAGGGTGCTGTTGACCGCCTGCTTGTTGGTGTAGAAGGAGCCCGTCAGTCGCATGCGCAGGGCTTCCGTGAACTGGCGATCGTAGCCCAACTTGCCCAGATAGCTCGCGGAACGCTCATTAGGCTTCTGGACCTGGCCGCGGATCTCGCCACCGGTCACGCCCGCCATGGCCAGGAAGCCACCGGTGCGGGCGTAGACCTCGGCGCCGATCTCGGTCGTGAACGCGTCCATGAGCAGGTTGCCGACGAACGGATTGAAGAACGAGTTCCCGTTGTCCGAGCGGCGGAAGTGCGCGTCACCGTAGTTGACCTCGAAATGGCCGACCCGCAGCGTCAGATGCTCCATGACCGCCTTCAAAGCGTCGATATCGACCGGCGAGGCGTCGATCTGGAGATAGCCGTCCTTTACCCAGGTCTCGGTGTGATGGCGCGATGACAGGTAGGCCGTCAGCGCGATCCGCATCCCGCGCGCGATCTGGGCGTCCAGGTAGAGGTTCGCGTTCGCGTTGTTGAATCCGTTGCCGATCTCGATCAGTTGGTTGGCGTTCACGGTCGAGGTGCCGACCGTGAACGGTTTGGGGTCCGCCGTGTTGCGGTGCTGCAGCCCCTGGAACTGCTGGGCGAACCCGAACCCCCAGAAGAGCTTCCTACCTTCGAAGGTCTCGGCGTCCTCCTTGGGCGGCTCGAACATGTTGAGGCCGCTGATGTCGCGCGGGCGGAAGTACTGGAGTCCCGCGGGCACGCCATCCGGGCCCGGCACGGTGCCCGGCAGGCTCGCGTTCGTCTCGACGACCGGCGCCGCCGGCTGCACAGCCGCGACCGTCGCGGTGCTCTCCGGCGTGCCGGCCTCATCGGCGAGCGCCAGTGACGGTGCGAGGGTCAGCAGCGCGACCCCCACGACCAACGACAGACTTCCCGCCACCCGCCGGATGGACGGTGCCGTCCTCCCCCCAACTCGTTCCACTCGGGCGTTCATGATGCGTTTCCTTTCGTTCGCCTCGGGGACTCCGAGGACCGGTCCACCGTTCGCGTCGGTCGGTTCGAGGGAGACTCCGCCCTTCGCCGGGCCCGCCGGGCGGCCTTCGTCGGCGCCGGGCGGCTTCACAGTGGGCAGCGCAAGCCCCATGCCCTCATCCGCTGGCCGCCTGCAAGGCGGGCGATGTCCTTGGGGGGCAAGCATCTGGCATCGGCTCGAGGCGGCCGGCCGGGGCCGCCCGCGTGGCCAGCCTCTGTCAGCGACGACCGGTGGACTGCCGTTGTGTCAGGCCCCGGAATCGCATGGCGGCTCAGTCTGGCACCACGACCTGGGCTCGATCACTAGGTAGCCGCGCACGCTCCGCACCAGCGAGCGCGCGTCGCGATCGGTGAGCGGCTGTACCCGGAACGCGACGTCCTTGAGCAGCTCGACGTTCACCCCGCCGAGCCCGAACATGACGAGAGGCCCGAACGAGGGATCGTGGGTCATGCCGACGATCGCCTCGAGCCCCAGGCGCAGCATCGGCCGGACCAGCGCCCGGCTCTGGGACGAGAACGCGACGCGCGCGGCCGGCAGAGGGCAGAGAGACCGTTCGTGGCGCGGCCCATCAAGACGCCAGCGGGCGGGCGCTCCGGTGACTGAGCGCGCCGCGTACCGCGTCGCTCAACTCTGCTGGCTCGAGGGGGAATACGCCGTAGTAGGTAGGCTTGAGCTCCTGGACGCTCCGACGGGCCTCGAGGCCCGAGGCTCCTCCCAGCAGGATGATGGGGAGGGTCGCCGCCATCCGCCGGACCACCCACAGCACACCCAGATCGAGCGCCAGGTCCCCGAGCACGTAGATGATGAGGTCGGGCCGGCTCAGGGCGAGGGCGTCAAACAGCGCCTCCCGCCCGGTGCAGACCACCACGTCATGCCCGTCGGGCGCGAGAAGCCGGGACCAATCGTGGGTGCGGTGGCAGGGTTCGTGGATGAGGATGCGTGACACCGGGGCCTCCAGGCGGTGAACGATCGGATACCGGGCGAGGCGGCGACCGCTCCTCCTGGCTTCCGTGAATCACGAGCCAGTCCAGGTCGGAGGCAGGAAGTCGCCGCCTCCTGCGGGCTTGGTGGCAACTCACATGCCCGGGCCGACAGTCGCGTAAGTCGCGCGCAGACATGGCGCGGGATGCGGTGCGGGCGCGGGCGCGGAGCGGCGGCCCTGCCGTCGTGTCAGTGCCGGGCGGCGCGACTCCTCGTTTTGTCAGCCCGGCGGCGCGGGCGTCAAGGCCCGGCGGGGGGCTCGAGCTCCTTGAGCTTGCGGTAAAGGTTCCGCTCGCTGATGCCGAGGATGTTGGCGGCCTTGTGGCGATGGCCCTTGCACTCCTCGAGCACCCGCTTGACGTAGCGGCGCTCGACCTCCTCCAGGGTCACGAGGCTCCCGTCCTCCTCGGTGGGGCGGAAGGAGGGCTCGAGCCGGACCCCGAGCGGCAGGTGCTCAGGCTCAATCGCGCCGGCGTCGCACAGGATGAGCCCCCGCTCGATCACGTTCTCCAGCTCGCGCACGTTTCCGGGCCACAGGTAGCGGGTCAACACCTCCATGGCCGTTGCGCTCACGCGCACGTTGCGCCTGGGCGCGATCGCCGAGTTGCGGACGAAGTGCTCGGCCAGGAGCGGGATGTCGTCCCTGCGCTCGCGCAGCGGCGGGATGCTGAGGCTGAACACGTTGAGGCGGTAGTAGAGGTCCTCGCGGAAGGTCTTCTCCTTCATCATGGTCTCGAGGGCGCGATTGGTCGCAGCGATGATCCGCACGTCCACCCTGAGGTCGATGGTGCCGCCGACGCGCCGGAACGAGCCGGTCTCGATCACCCGCAACAGCTTCACTTGAAGGGGCGGGGTGATCTCGCCGATCTCGTCGAGGAAGATGGTCCCGTGGTCGGCCACCTCGAACAGCCCGTGCTTGAGCCGGATCGCCCCGGTGTAGGCGCCCTTCTCGTGCCCGAACAGCTCGCTCTGGAGCAGGTTCTCGTGCAGGGAGGCGCAGTCCACGACCACGAACGGCTGCCGCGAGCGCTTGCTCTGGTGGTGGACGGCGCGGGCGACCAACTCTTTGCCCACCCCGCTTTCGCCGCGGATCAGGACGGTCGAGTCGGTCTCGGCGACCCGCGCGAGCAGGGTGAGCATCTCGCGGATCTGCGCCGACTTCCCGACGAACCCCTCGGCCGGCGCCAGACGCTGCACCTCGCGCTGGAGCGCGGTGTTCCCGCGCTCGAGCGCCTGCTTCTCGAGCACCTTCTCGAGCACCGCCTCCAACTCGGCGAGCTTGCAGGGCTTGGTCAGGAAATCGTGCGCCCCCTGCTTCATGGCGCGGATCGCCTCCTGGACCGTGCCGTAGGCGGTCAGCATGATGACGTCGGTGCCGGGGAACGACTCGCGAATCTCGGGCAGCAGGTCGAGGCCGCTCCCGTCGGGAAGGCGCACGTCGAGCAGGACCAGGTGAAAGCTGCCACGTGCCAGGGCCTCGCGAGCGGCCCCGAGCGTGCCCGCGCCCTCGACCGTGTACCCCGACCGCGCCAGCTCTCTCGCAGTGAGCTTGCGGAAGGATTCCTCGTCGTCGACGATCAGCAGCCGCCGTCCATTCATACGTCTCCTCCGCTGCCATGGATGGGCAGCCCGACCTCGAAACGCGCGCCGCGCCCCGGCGCGCTCTGGACGGTGATGCGCCCGCCGTGGCGGGCGACGATGCTGTTGGTGATCGAGAGTCCGAGCCCGGTGCCCTGACCCACCGGCTTGGTGGTGAAGAACGGGTCCCAGATCCGCTCGAGGTGCTCTGGGGCGATGCCGGGCCCGGTGTCCTCGATCGAGAGCCGCACCTGGTCGGGCCCGCGCGCGGTCGTCACGACCAGGCGGCCGCCCCCGCTCATCGCTTGAACCGCGTTGATCATCAGGTTCATGCAGATCCCGCGCATCGCCGCCTCACGCGCCCAGATCTGCGGCAGCTCGGGGTCGAGAGATTCGACCGCCTCGATGTCCCGCTTGCGCAGCTCGTACCCGAGCAGGCCCAGCGTGTCGCGCACCGCTCGGTTCAGGTCCACCCACGCCGGGGTGGTGTCGTAGGAACGCCCGAGCAGCATCAGCTTCTGGGTGGTCTCACGGCTGCGCTCGATCTCGCGCTCGAGCAGCTCCAGGGTCTCCGCCGCCTCCTTCACGCCTTCGGCGTCGAATCGCGCGCGCGTGAGCCAGCGTTCGAGCCCCTCGACCCCGGCCAGGATAGAGGCGAGCGGATTGTTGATCTCGTGCGCCACGCCGGCGGCCAGGATGCCGACCGAGGCGAGACGTTCGCTGTGCGAGAGCTGCACCTCGAGCTGGCTGCGGTCGGTGATGTCGCGCCATACCTCGACCACGTGGGTGACGGCGCCGTCCGAGCCCGCGATCGGGCTGAAGGTCGCCTCGTAGCGCCGCATCGCCCCGCTCGCGTCCGGGATCTGGCACAGGCGACGGCGTGGTGCGCGCGTCTCGAACACCTCGCAGGCGTCGCAACGGTCGGCGCCGGCCTCGCACGCCTGTGGGCAGTTGAGCGTGTTGGTGCAGGTGCCGCCGACCACTTCGGCCTGCCGCGCCTCGAACGCCTCGATGTAGCGCCGGTTGGTCGCCACCACCCGGCGCTCGCGGTCTACCACGACCACCGCGTCGGGGAGGGCGTCAATCAACTCCGGGAGGATGTCGCGGATGCCGGTGAGGTCAGGGGCGGGAGGGACCTGGGAGCCCCCGATCGAACCGGGCGGACGAGCGGCGGTTGGATTATCGGGCGCGTTCATTTCGCGGGCGCCGCTCCCGACCCGAGGACGGCTTCGATTGCGCGCTCCAGCTCGGCAGCCGAGTGGGGCTTGCGCAGCACCTTGCGGATGCCGATCGCTTCGACCGTGCGGGCGTCGATGGCGTCGCCGCCCGAGACCATGAGCACCGGCAGGCCGGGGCGGATGCCCAGGATCTCCTTCGCCAGCGTCCGGCCGGTCATGCGTGGCATGGTGTCATCGGTGATCATCAGCGCGAAGGCTTGCGGGCGCGATCGGAAGTCCTCGAGGGCTTCGACGCTCGACGTGTGGACGGTCACCTCGAAGCCCAGGTGCTCGAGCTGGCGCCGCTGCATGAGCGCCAGCACCGGTTCGTCCTCGACGAACAGGACGTGCGGACCGCGCCTGGTTGGGGCCTCGCGGCCCGCGGGGGTCGCAGCCGAGGTCGGGACGTCTCCGGCGGGCAGGATGATGCTCACGGTCGTCCCGCGGCCGGGAATGCTGGCGATCTCCAGCACCCCGCGATGGGACCGGACGATGCCATGGGTGATCGACAGGCCGAGGCCGGTGCCCTGCCCCGGTGGCTTGGTGGTGAAGAACGGCTCGAGCACACGCTCGAGCACCTCGGCGCTCATGCCGGCGCCGGTGTCGGATACGGTGATGCGCGCGTGGGGACCCGGGGCGGACCCAGGATGGGCGTGGGCGAACTCGGGCGTGGCCGCGAACGGCTCGAGCCGAATGGTGAGTGCCCCGCCGCCCGGCATCGCGTGGGCCGCGTTGGTACCGAGGTTCATGAGGATCTGGTGGATCTGGGTCTCGTCCGACATCACCATCGGGGCCGCCGGATCGAGCTCGGCGCGGATCTCGATCGTGCTCGGCAGCGAGGCCCGCAGCAGCTTGATCACCTCGCCCATCGTGCTCTCGAGCCGCAGCGGCACCCGGATGATCTCGGTGTCCCGGCTGAACTGGAGGATGCGCTTGACCAGCTCGCGACCGCGCTCGGCGGCTTTCAGAACCCGCCCGAGGTCCTCGCGGCTCTGGTCGCCGAGCGGCGCCTCGCGCAGGACCAGCTCGGCGTGTCCGACGATGCCGAGCAGGATGTTGTTGAAGTCATGGGCAATCCCGCCCGCGAGGACGCCGATCGCCTCGAGCTTCTGCGATCGGCGCTGGTTCTCCTCGAGCGTGCGCCGGGCGCTGATATCGACCACCGTCGCGAGCACGACCCTCTGGCTGCCCTGGAGAACGGGGTTGAGGCCGATCTCGACCGGGAACTCGGCGCCGTCCTTGCGCACCCCGTACAGTTCGCGCCCCGCGCCCATTCCGCGGGCCCGTGGGTCCGCCGCAAAAGTTGACCGATGGACGGGGTGATTCCCGCGCAACCGCTCCGGCACCAGCGCCTCGATCGGGCGCCCGACCAGATCCGCGCGCGTCCATCCGAACAGCCGCTCCACCTCGCGGTTGGCGGCGACGATGAGCCCGGCTTCGTCTACTGCCAGCATGCCGGACGGCGACAGATCGAACGCGATACGGACGAGTGCGTCGTCGAACGGGAGCGGTGGGTTCATTGCGTTCGGTCTCTACGAGACCGGCTTCTTGATGCCCGCCTCGCGGTCCTTGCGTTTCAGGAACTCGATCACCGCCCGCGCCTCCTCGGGCGTCAGACCCTGGTTGGTCATCGGGAGCGCGTACCCGGTCTTCAGCTCGGCCGCGATCCGATCCTCCTTGACCATGATCTCCGGATGCAGGATCTGCTCCTCCATCCAGCGCGTCGTGCGGCGCATGCTCACCCCGACCAGGTCCGGGCAGGTGACCTTCTTGCCGAACCCGTGGCAGACCAGACATCCCCTGGTCTGGAACAGCTTCTCGCCGCTGGCGGCCTGCGCCGCGTTCACCGCGGCCTCGCCCGCGCGGGGTCCGTGGTCGTACCTGGACTCCGTCGGCAGCGGTTTGGCGAGCACGGTCTCGGGCGCGGCCGGGGCCGGCGTCCCGGCGGTCTGATCGCTTCCCGTTCCGCCGCCGCAACCGAAGGCGGCGAGGGTGCAGGTCGTGAGGAGCAGCAGCCACGCGGCGATGCGTCTCATGTCGCTCGTTCCTTTCGATGGCGCGCCGCGCTCGCGGCGCCGAGCTCGGCGGAGGGCAGGGGCGAGTCGGGAGAATACCGCGTCCGGCTCCTGATGTTCAGTCGCCTGGGTTCACGGCGACATGGAGGCGCGTGGGCGGCCAGCGCCAACTTGCCGCCGGACCGCTCCCGGCGTAGCGTGGCCGGTACGAGGGCCGTGGTCGCCGCCTCCGAACTCCGACCCGACCGGGGCTTGCGGCGCGGAAGCCACCCTTCGTCCCTGGCGAGCCGCCCGAAGAAATGACGGCCCGCCCCCCGACCCCGATCCGACGACCGTTCCATCACGGAGACCCTGCATGACCGCCCCGACCACCCCGCAGCCCCAGCCCACCGCGACGCTTACCATCGACGGCAAGTCCGTCGCGCTCCCCGTGGTGCGGGGCAGCGAGGACGAAGTCGCCGTGGACATCGAGAAGCTGCGCGCTTCGACCGGCATCATCACGCTCGACCCGGGCTACGGGAACACCGGCGCCTGCAAGAGCGCCATCACCTTCATCGACGGCGAGAAGGGCATCCTGCGCTACCGCGGATACCCGATCGAGGAGCTGGCCGAGCACAGCACCTTCCTCGAGGTGTCGTGGCTCCTGCTCCACGGCGAGCTGCCCACGGGGGCGCAGCTCGCCGAGTTCAGCCACGAGGTCACGCGCCACACGCTGCTGCACGAGAACTTCAGGCGATTTTTCGAGGCGCTGCCCAAGGACGCGCACCCGATGCCGGTGTGCGCGGCGGCGGTCGCGGCGCTCGCCACCTTCTACCAGGAGCCCGAGCAGGGCGAGAAGCGCGTGCACGAGACGGTCGTGCGCCTGATCGCGAAGATGCCGACCATCGCCGCCTACTCGTTCAAGCACTCGATCGGCCAGCCGTTCATCTACCCGCGCAACCAGCTCGACTACGCGAGCAACTTCCTCAACATGATGTTCGCCACGCCGTGCGACGACTACGAGGTGGACCCG
>CAYONG010000284.1:0-9302 GCA_964405235.1 uncultured bacterium
ATGGAGCGGAAGACGGGATTTGAACCCGCGACAACCACCTTGGCAAGGTGGAGCTCTACCGGGCTGAGCTACTTCCGCTCGGAAACTCCAAGTCGGCGCACAATATAGCGAGGCGGGCGCGAGAGCGTCAAGGCCGGGCGCGGGGCCGCGGGGACGCGATCGGAATATCATGCCGGCGCCGCCGCCGGCCCTGCCCCGCCGCGGGCGAAACCCCGTGCACACCTCCCTCCGACCCCCTATAACTCCCCACCATGCCCACACTCGTCCAGAAGTACGGCGGCACTTCGGTGGACGGTCCCGAGCGCATCCGCGCGGTCGCGCGGCGCGTCGCGGCCGCCCGCGCCGCCGGCCACGACACCGTGGTCGTCGTGTCGGCCATGGGGCAGGCGACCGACGATCTGCTGAGGCTCGCGCTCCAGGTCTCACAGACCCCGACCCCGCGCGAGTTGGACATGCTGCTCACCGCCGGCGAGCGCGTCTCGATGTCGCTGCTGGCGATGGCCCTCAACGACCTGGGCGTCGCGTCCATCTCGTTCACCGGCTCGCAGAGCGGCATCTTGACCGATGGCGTCCATGGCGCCGCGCGCATCACGGCCGTCCGACCCGAGCGCATTCGCGAGGCACTCGGGCGTGGCCAGGTGGTGATCGTCGCGGGCTTCCAGGGGGTCAACCCCGACACGAAGGAGATCACCACGCTGGGCCGCGGCGGCTCCGACACGACCGCGGTCGCGCTCGCAGCCACACTGGGCCGCGCACCGTGCGAGATCTACACCGACGTCCCCGGCGTGATGACGGCCGACCCGCGGGTGGTGCCGGAAGCCCGGGTGATCCCGACCCTGTCGTATCGCGCGTGCTCCACGCTCGCCCATCTCGGCGGGCGGGTGCTGCACGCGCGTTGTGTGGACCTGGCGGCGCGCGAACGCGTGCCGCTCACCGTGCGCTCGTCGCTGGACGAGTCGCCCGGCACCCGGATCGTGGAGGAGGACGGCATGGAAAGGCCGCGCGTGGAGGCCGTGACGCACATGAGCGACCGCTCGATCGCGGTGGCGGAGGGTACCTCGGGTGGCCGGGGCGAGGCCCGCGGCATCATCGAGGCGGTGGCCACCGCCTTCCCCGATCTGGAGCTCCTCGCCCACGAGCAGACGGGCGGCGCCCCCGGTGGAGCCCACGGGGCGCTGGTCTGGGTCGGCAGCCGGGCCGACGTCGAGGCGCTGCAAGCCGACTTCCGCCGGCTGCGCGGCCCGGGCGGCGAGTGGAAGCTCACCCCCCACCACGGCGCGGCGTTCGTCTCTCTGATCGGCCTCGGCCTCGGCTCGGCCGAGGTCGCGGGCGCCGAGATGGCGCTGGAAAAGGCGGGCATCCCGCTGGTGGCGGTGCGCTCGACCCCGACCGCGCTCATCTTTCGGGTGGCGACCGAGCACGCCGAGCGGACCGCGCGGGCGCTGCACGGGGCGTTCATCGAGGGGCGCTGACGGGGGCGGTCGAGCCCTTTTAGAGCCGCGCCCGAACCATCTCCAGCGTCGGCACCCGACCCTCGCTCACGCGCCCCAGCGCGTCGGCATAGAGCCGGTCGTAGCCGTCGGCGCTCGCGCGCCACGAGAAGTCGCGGCTCATCCCGCGCCGCATGAGCTCCGTCCACAGCTCGCGCTGCCGCCACGCGGTGAGACCGCGCCTGAGCGCCCCGACCATCTCGGCCGGCTCGTAACGCTGGAAGACGAAACCGGTGCCGCCGCGGGTCTCGGGGTTGAAGTCCTCGACCGTATCGGCGAGCCCGCCGGTCTCGCGCACCACCGGGATCGTGCCGTAGCGCAGGCTGTACATCTGGTTCAAGCCGCAGGGCTCGTAGCGCGAAGGCATCAGGTAGAGATCGCAGCCGCCCTCGATCAGGTGGGCGAACCTCTCGTCGAATCCGGCGCGGTAGTGGACGCGGTGCGGATGCTGGATCATCAGGCGGGTGAACAGCTCCTGGTAGCGCGCTTGCCCCGCGCCCAGCACCACGAAGCGGGCCTCGAGGCGCAGCAGATCGGCTTCCGCCTGCTCGACCAGATCGAACCCCTTCTGATCGACCAGCCGCGACACGGTGCCGATGAGCGGCCAGTCGGGCGCCTCCGGAAACCCGCACGCCTCGCGCAGCGCGGCGCGCACCCGCGCCTTCCCCTCGGGATGGTCCCGATCGTACGCGTGCGGCAGAAAGCGGTCGCGTGCCGGGTCCCAGCAGACGTCGTCGATCCCGTTCAGGATGCCGCGCAGGTCGCCCGAGCGCCGCTGGAGCACGCCTTCCAAACCAAAGCCGTACTCACCGCCGGTCCGGATCTCGCGGGCGTAGCGCGGACTTACGGTCGAGAGCAGATCCGCGAACGCGAGCCCCACCTTCATGTCGTTCACGCGTCCGAAGTACTCGAACGGGGCCGTTGGATAGAACAGCTCGCGCCCGAACCCCGCAAGTGCCAGCACCCAGGGATCATGGATCCCCTGGTAGCCGAGGTTGTGGATGGTGAATACGGTCGCGGCCCTGGCGAAGGCGGGATCGGCAACGAAGTGGGTGCGCGCGAAACACGGCGCCCAGCCGGCCTGATGGTCGTGCGCGTGGAGGATGTCGAACCGCTCCCCCAGCCCCGCCAGCCCCTCGAGCGCCGCACGGGAGAAGAACATGAACCGCTCGGCGGCGTCGGGAAAGCTCTGCCCACGCACCGGATCGTCGTAGATGCCGGCGCGGTCGTAGAACCGGCGCTCCCCGAGGTGCTCCACCCGCAGCACGCGCAGCGTACCCCCGGGCGTGTCCCCCGTCGTGTTCCCCTGGGCTCCCCCATGAACTCCGATTCCCGGCGCGCCGCCATCGTGGTTCGCCCCATCCGGCGGCGCGAGCAGCTCGAACCCGGCGGGCTCCTGGCCGAGTCCCCACGGCACCTGCCGCATTGGGAGCCGCCTGCGCGTCCAGCCCGAGGGGATCGCGAGCGTCCGGTAGCCGGGCAGCGCCACGGTAACGTGGTGGCCGCGGCGGGCCTGCTCGGCGGCGAGGGCGCCGACCACGTCGCCGAGCCCCCCCACTTTGGCGAGCGGGGCCATCTCGCTGGCGATGTGGACGATCCGGTAGCGGGGCGGGCTCATCATCCCCTAGTCGCCGGCCGACTCGGAGGCGATATCGCGCAGGTACTGGGCGGCGTCCTCGGGCGGGGTCGGATTGATGTGGAACCCCGAACCCATCTCGAAGCCAGCCATCCGCGTCAGGTTGGGCATGATCTCGAGATGCCAGTGGTAGTACTCGAGGTCGCCGTCGCTCACCGGCGCCGTGTGGAGCACGAAGTTGTAGGGCGGTCGGTCGAGGGCACGGTTGAGGCGCTGCAGCGTGTCCTTGAGCAGCGCGGCCAACTCGAGGTACTCGCCGGTGTCGCTCGTCCCCTGGTAGGACGCGTCGTGCCGCCGCGGCAGGATCCATGTCTCGAACGGGAAGCGCGGCGCGAACGGCTCCAGCGCCACGAAGCGATCGTTCATCGCCACCACCCTGCGCCCATTGTTGTCGGCCGTCTCCTGGTGGACGATGTCGCAGAACACGCAGCGTTCCTTCAGCTCGTAGTAGCGACGGGCCCCTTCCAACTCCTCCTGCAGGAAGCGCGGGATGATGGGGGTCGCGATGAGCTGGCTGTGGGTGTGCTCGAGCGTGGCGCCGGCGCGCTCGCCGTGGTTCTTGAAGATGAGCACGTAGCGCAGGCGCTTGTCCTTGTGCAAGTCGATCATGCGCTCGCGGTAGGCCAGCATGACCTCGTGGATGTGCTCGACCGGCAGGTCGGCGAGATCCATGTGGTGGTCGGGGCTCTCGATCACCACCTCGTGGGCGCCGACCCCGTTCATCCGGTCGTAGAGCCCCTCCCCGCGGCGCTCGAGCCCGCCTTCGATCTGGAGCGCCGGGAACTTGTTGGGGACCACCCGCACCTTCCAACCGGGCGCGGTCGCCGCCCCCGCGGGCGGCTTGACCGTGTAGACGGCGGGCGGCGTTTTGTCCTCATTGCCCGGGCAGAAGGGGCAGAAACCGTCGCTCTTCCCCCTCGTCGCGGGGGCGAAGTTGGTGGGGCGGCGGCTGCGCTCGGTGGCGATGATGACCCACCGGCCCACCACCGGGTCCTTGCGCAGCTCGGGCATGTGACCTCGTGATCGCGGCGCGCGATCGGCACGGAGGTTCCGCGTCGATCAGGCGAGCCGGATAATCTAGGAACTCACTCGCGGCGGGGTCAAGTCGCCCCATCAAGTCGAGATGAACGCCTCGCGCCGTTCTGCCGCGGTCACCTCGAACAGGGCCCGCAACGCCTCTTCCTGCGCGGGATCCAGTTCGCGCCGGCGCCGGCCCATCGCGATGCGGGCGGTGGCCAGGAACTTTTCGAGCTGGTACTCGGTCGCGCGCTCGCCGTCCCACCACGAGAACGCGGGCAGCCACCTGGGCGCATAGCGGCCGCCGCCGAAGAGATGGGAGCCGGTGCCGAGCGTCGCCCCGGCCGGCAGCAGCGAGCCGATGCCCGTCTTGACGCCGGCGCCGATCATCGCCCCCAGCTTGACCAGCCCGCTGTCCAACTCGCGGCCACCGGCGCGCACGCGAATGGTCCCGTAGTTGTTCTTGAGGTCGCTGGTGGTCGTCATCGCTCCGAGATTTGCCCACTCGCCGATCGCCGAGTGGCCGACAAAACCGTGATGGCGCTTGTTGGCCCACCCCTGCCACACGCACGTGTCCACCTCGCCGGCGAGCCGGCAGCCGGGACCGATCGTCGAGCGGCCGATCACGCCGCCGAGCAGGTGGGTGCCCACACCGACCACGCACGGGCCGATGACCAGGGTGTGGGCCTGGACCAGCACCTCGGTCGCGAGGTGGATGGGCCCTTCGCGCGCGTCCAGCACGGCGCCGGCGTCCACACGCGCCCCCGCCTCGATGGTAACCCGTGACGGCTCGTAGAGCGCCGCCATCGGATGCACCTCGCCCCGCACCTTGCCGCGCGCGCGGGCCAGGTCGTCAACGATCGCCTGGCAGTTCCAGTCGATGAGCTGCCACGGCCAGGCGATCACCCGCGCGTCGACGGCATGGACCGGCAGCTCGAGGCCGGTGAGGAACGCCTCGAAACCCTCCCCTGCCCCAAGGCCGGGCGCGAGTTGCGCGCGGGTGAGCCGGGCGGCGACCCGGCGTCCGCCGCAGGTGAAGAGCGCGGGCCCCGCGATCCGGGACGATTCCGCGAGCCACGCGCCCGGGACCACCGCGGCGTTGATGACCAGTACCTCTTCGTCTCCGGTCTGGCCCGGACTGGCGGGCTCCGGGGCCCGCCCCGCGGCGCCCGATATCCCAGCCCAGAGCCCGGGGCGAGCCTCGACCGCGAGCAGCGGAAGGTTCGCGGCGCGCCGCCAACGCGTCGCCAGATCGGAGGCCCCGAAGGCGAGCGCGGGCACCGGCAGCAGGTCGGTCAGGGGCGAGAGTTCCCGCCATCGGGAATCCTCGAACAGCACCAGGGCGCCGCTCATCGTGGCTTCGCGTGGAAGCGGAACGCCCCCGCGAACCCGCTCTCCACCGCGCGGCGGCGCAGATCGCTCGCCGCGGCGGCGGAGAGGCATTCGCGCACCCGCACCTTGAAGAGTCCGCTCTCGCGCTCGATCACGAACGGGAGCAGCAGTTGCGATCGGGCCACCTCGGCCATGCGCTCGGCGCGCTCGCGCTCGGGCGGGGCCGCGACCTGTATTCGCCAGCAGGAATCGGCCTGGACCGCCGCGGTGCCCGGCGAGGCGCCAGGAGATGAGACGGAGGGCGGCGGCAGCCCTGGCGCCGCGAGGCTCTCCGGTAGCGCCGCGAACGCGCGCGTGCCCGGCCGGTCGCCGAGCGGCTGGGTCGGCGCCGGTATCGGGACCCGGACCGTGTCGGGCAACCCGTTCGCCCCGAGCGGCTCCGGGATGGTGCCCAGCACCGCGAGCGCGTCCGCAGAGGGCGTGCTGTCGACCACCGCGGGGGTTGGCGCCGGGGCCGGGGCCTGACGCATCGTGATGCTGCCGCCCGAGGCCGTGGTGCCGACCTGCGTGTCGGCAACCGGACGCTGCGACGGCGGCGCCACCGGGGCAGGCGCGACCGGCGGCGCCGGGCGCGGGACCGGCGGGGCGGCCACGGGCCGGGACGCGCAGCCGGCCAGCGACAGCAGCAGCGTCACCACCAGCGCCGGCGCCAGAGCCATGAGCCGAGCGGCCACTGGGTCCGCCACCGGGGCGAGCGAGCGCCTCACGAGGCGCCCCGCGTGCGCACCGCCTCGCTCACCCGCCGGACCTTCTCGCTCTGGTCGACGGGACAGGCGAGCGTGGCACCGTGCGCGTGGACCACCACCATGTCCCGCAATCCGATCGCCGCCGCGATGCCCCCCTCGCCGACCACGACGCAGCGGTCGCAATCGTGCACTTCGGTCGAGCCGTACCGCACGTTGCCTCGCTCGTCGCGCGGCTGGCGGCGCGCCCAGGCGCTCCACGAGCCCAGGTCGTCCCAGTCGAACGAGGCCACGATCACCACCGCATTAGTCGCGTGCTCCAGCACCGCGTGGTCCACCGAGATCGCCTCGAGCGCCGGGAAGACCTCGCGGAGCCTCTGCTCAAAGCCCGGGCCGGTGCCATCGAATGTGAAACCCAGGAATACCCGTGCCAGCTCGGGGCGACCCGCTTCCAGCGCGTCCATGAAGACCGAGCGCCGCCAGACGAATATGCCGCTGTTCCACAGCGAGTCCCCGCTCTCGAGCCAGGCCTCGGCACGCGCGCGATCGGGTTTCTCCTTGAACGCGGCGACCCGATAGGCGTGCTCGCCGAAGGGCTTGCCGCGCTGAATGTAGCCGAAGTTGGTGTCCGGTCGCGTGGCGGTGATGCCGAACGTCACCAGGACCGGCTCCTGCTCGGCGAGGGCGAAGGCGCGCTCGAGATCGGACGTGAACGCCGCCACGTCGTCGATCGCGTGGTCGGCCCACATCACGGCGAACGCCGCATCACCGGGCACCCACGCGGCGCCCGCGGCGATGGCCGGCGCGGTGTTGCGCTGCACCGGCTCTCCCACGACCGTGGCGCCCGGGCATTCGCGCCCGACCTCGCGGACCAGGTCGGAGGCGGTCATGACCACGATGTGATCGCGGGGCACGAGCCGCAGGGCACGCTCGAACGTGGCCGCCAGCAGCGAGCGCCCGTCGCGGGCAAGCGGCAGGAGCTGCTTGGGCCGCTCGGGACGGCTCCAGGGCCAGAAACGCTCCCCGCGACCTCCGGCCACCACCAGCACGTATCGCTCAGGCATCAGAGACCCGGGACGCGTCACTCATCGGCGAAACATACGCACGGCGGCACCGTGCGGCAAGAAGAGCGTCTTTTCCAGTTACTTGGCCTTCAGCGCCCTTGCCGCCCGGCCATAGTCCTTGGGTCTGACCCAGAGAATCATTCCGAATCGCCCCTTCGCTGTGCAGACGGCGTCCGCGGCCGTTACGTTGATTCTCTTGTCCGCGAGCTTCTGGATCTGTTGCTGCACTGCGCCGATCCGGTCCTTGCCTTGGATGAGGAATCCCTTCTTGCCCGGGCTCAACCGCCAACCGTTCTTCTTGCCTACCTTCCGGATCGCTCCCAGGCTCTCGGCAATCAGATCGAGCTGCGCCTTCCCGCCCCGGGTGGGAAAACCTGAGTAGGCGAGGAGGTTCACTTTTGCATCCTTGAGCGCGCCGAGTACGTCCGCACCTTGACCGGCCCGGTTCGGAACGGTCACGTAGCAATAGTGAATCTTTTGAGCAGGCATGGCTCCCTCCTTTTCCCTCGAACCGCGTCTTCGATGACGCGTTGATGACGCCATCCTACGTTCGTTACGTCTACGCACCAAGCCGCAAAAAACGCTGCCCGGGGCCGGCAGGCCGGAAGTTCCCGGGTCCCCAAATGAGGGGAAGGGCCCGCTCTACCTCGCCCCACACCCCGCACACAGCCACCTCGCCTCAGCCGACACGTGCACCCGGGTCGTCTCCGCGTGGCAGGCCTCGCACACCGGCGGCTCCAGCCGCCCGAGCAACGAATCGTACGCCAGCGTCAGCGTGCGGGTGGTCGCTCCGCGATCGATCAGGAGACGGAAGAACGTCTTGGGCTGCGCCAGCAGCCGCGCGCTGGTCAGCCGGGCGTAAAGGCGCAGGCGATACTTCTCGCCCAGCTCGCGCAGCTTGCGCTCGCGCTCGGCCCGCGCCGCCTCGAGCTTCCCCTCCAGGGCGCGCGTCCGGCCTTCATCGCCGTCGCGGCGCCGGCTCTCCAGCTCCCGGTTGACCTGTGCGTAGTAGTCCGAGATCCGCAGATACTCGACGCTGAACCGCTTCCGGCTACGCTCCTGGTGTCGCGCGATCTCCTCGCCCACCAGCCGCCGCAGGGCGAGCTGGGCGGTCGCGTAGGCGGCGGACATGGGGATCGAGGAGACGTCCGGAAGCCCGG
The DNA here is from genome assembly GCA_964405235.1 of uncultured bacterium. Classification (GTDB taxonomy): domain Bacteria; phylum Eisenbacteria; class RBG-16-71-46; order RBG-16-71-46; family RBG-16-71-46; genus WS-11. Next base: position 8,443 of record CAYONG010000284.1, read on the forward strand.
CCGGCCGCTCGCCGGCCGCGGCCGCCGCCGCGAGATGCTCGACCAGCGCCAGGTTGACCTGGTTCGACCACAGGTTGACCGGGATCACGTAGCACCGCTCGCGGCGCTCGTCGGACAGGAACGAGACCTTGAAGTTGAACTGCACCGAATACGCGCACCGCACATCCGGGTCGCTTTCGTCGTAGCGGACGCGACCGTGGGAAAAGAGCAGGGTGCGCTCCACCTCTTCGCGCAGGCCCTTCTTCTTCAGCCGTTCGGGGGTGAAGTGAGCACCCGAGGTGGTTCCGCGGGCGGCGGCATGGGCGATCAGCGCATCCAGCAGGGGGCTGCCGATCGTGGCCAGCTCAGCGGACGATTCCTGGCCGAGCGCCACGGGGTCGAGTGCCAAGACCACCTCGCGCTCAGCCCCCCCGGGATCGAGCGCGGCGGGAAGCAGCGCGTCGATCCGGTCCGCTCCTCGCGGCTCGGCGGCTCCGCCGGCGCGCTCGATGCAGCTTACGATGAACTCCGCCACCTGCATGTGAGGGTCACCTCTCCGGCACGAAGTCCTGACCGAACAGCTCGTCGTCGTAGACCTTGGCAGCGGCATATCGCCCGCGCGCCTCCACCAGCGAATCGCCCAGACGGTGGAACGATTCGCGCGCCGACTCGGCCGACTCGGCCCTGGTCCACAAGTCGAGGACGATGTCCTCGAACTCCCGCTCGTCTTCGAGGTTGCCGAGGATCTCGCCGACCTCGCCGACCACCAGCTCGAACATGTTGATCTTCTCGTCCAGCACTTGGAGGATGTAGTCCTCGATGGTGTCACGGGCGGCCAGGTTGAAGATCCGCACCGGCTCGGTCTGGCCGATGCGGTGCAC
>CAYONG010000285.1:0-70328 GCA_964405235.1 uncultured bacterium
TGGCCAAGGTCGGCGGGCTGGCCGACGTCTCGGCCGCCCTTGCGCGCGAGCTAGAGACCATGGGACACGACGTGCGCGTCTACCTGCCGCTCTACCGGAGGGTGCGCGAGGCCGGCCTGCCACTCGTCCCCGACCCGGGCCTTGGCCCGGTGCCGATCCAGCTCGGGCGCCGGGCGCTCCATTACTCCATCGTCACCACCCGCATCCCGGGCACCGAGCTCGAGGTGCGGCTGGTGGACTGCCCGGCGCTCTACGACCGGCCCGGGATCTATACCCAGGACGACGACGAGCACCTGAGGTTCCTGCTGCTGACGCGCGCGGCCATCGAGTGCTGTCAGCGCACGCAGTGGGCGCCCGACATCCTCCACTGCCACGACTGGCAGAGCGCGCTCGCGCCCCTCTATCTCAAGTCCGTCTACCGTTGGGACCGCCTGTTCGAACGGACGCGCACCGTGCTGACGATCCACAATCTGGGCCATCAGGGCACGTTCGACGCCGGCACCCTGCCCGACCTCGGGCTCGGCGAGGGCGAGCGCATGCTGCACCAGGACGATCTGCGCGCCGGGAAGATTGGCTTCCTCAAGACCGGCCTCGCCTACGCCGACGCGCTCACCACCGTGAGCCCGACCTACGCGCGCGAGATTCAGACCGAGCGCTTGGGGCTGGGGCTCGACGGCCTGCTGCGCCGGCGCGCGGGATCGCTGGTCGGCATCTTGAACGGCGTCGACACGACCGAGTGGGATCCGCGCACCGACCCTCACCTGGCGGGGCGCTATTCCGAGAAGAGCCTGTGGCGGAAGGAAAAGAACAAGGAGTCGCTGCTCAAAGAGCTCGGTCTCGACTACCGCAAGGGCGTGCCGGTGGTGGGCATCGTCTCGCGGCTCTCGGCCCAGAAGGGGATCGAGCTGCTCGAGCCCACGCTGGCGGAGTTGCTGCGGGAGCGTGACGTGCGATTCGTCGCGCTCGGGAGCGGCGAGCCGCGGCTCGAGCAGCTCTTGCAGGGCATCCAGGAGCGCTACCCGGGCCGCGCCTGCTTCTTCCGCGGCTTCAGCGACGAGCTGGCCCACAAGATCGAGGGCGGCGCCGACATCTTCCTCATGCCCTCGCTCTACGAGCCGTGCGGCCTCAATCAGATGTACAGCATGCGCTACGGCACCGCCCCGGTGGTGCGCGCGACCGGCGGCCTCGCCGACACCGTCCGCCAGTTCGATCCCGCGACCGGCGAGGGGACCGGCTTCGTGTTTGAGCACTTCACCACCGACGGCCTGCGCTGGGCGCTGCGGTTCGCGCTCCAGGTGTACGAGGACCCCAAGGCGTGGCGGCGGCTCCAGCTCAACGGCATGACCACCGACTTTTCCTGGGGCAGGTCGGCGGGGCAGTATGAGGCGCTGTACCGCCGAATCGCCGCTCCACCCGAGGCCCCGCGATGAACGTGATCCTGGTGGAACCGTGCTTCCCCGCCAACCAGCGCGAGTTCGCCCGCGCGCTGCACCAGGCGGGCGCTTCGGTGATCGGCATCGGCGAGCGGCCCAAAGCGTCGCTGGATGACGACCTGCGCACCTGGCTCACGCACTACGAGCAGGTGGGCTCGGTGGTGGACGAGGATGCCCTCACCCGCGCCGTACGGTTCATCCAGGGCAAGGTGTGGGTGGATCGCCTCGAGGCCACGGTCGAGGCCCACATCATGGCTGCGGCGCGCGTGCGCGAGGCATGCGGCATCCCGGGCACCTCGGTCAAGACCGCGTGGCTGTGCCGCGACAAGCCCTCGATGAAGGAGACGCTGCGGGCGGGCGGGGTCCGGTGCGCGCGCTCGACCGGCGCCGCCACAGCCGACCAGGCACGCGCGTTCGCCGCCGAGACGGGGTATCCGCTCATCCTCAAGCCGCGCGATGCCGCCGGCGCCTCGGGGACCCACCGGGTGGACGACGCCGCGGCGCTGGAGGCGGTGCTCTCCCAAACCGAGTTCGATCGGGGCGCGGCATTGGCGGTGGAGGAGTTCATCGAAGGTCACGAGGGATTCTACGACACGCTCGCGATCGGCGGCCGGGTGGCCCACGACTTCGTCACCCACTACTACCCCAACGTGCTCGAAGCGATGCGTACGCGCTGGATCTCGCCCCAGTTCATCGCGACCAACCGCGTGGACACCTCCCCCGCGTACCAGGAACTGCGTATCCTCGGGCAGAAGGTCATCGATCTGCTCGAGATCGGCACCTCGGCCACCCATATGGAGTGGTTCAGCGGATCGAAGGGACTCTACTTCTCGGAGATCGGCTGCCGCCCGCCCGGCGTGCGCGCCTGGGACCTTTACTGCGCCGCCAACGAGATCGACCTGTACGTGGAGTGGGCGCATGCGGTGGTGCACGGACGAGCCTCGCAGAAGGTGTCGCGGCGCTTCTCGGCCGGGATCATCGCGCTGCGGCCCGACAAGGATGGACGCATCGCGGGATACGAAGGGGTGGATGCGATCCGCTCCCGGTACGGCGAGTGGATCCTTGATGCCCACCTGCCGCCGGCCGGCACGCCGACGCAGCCGGTCGAGGGCGGCTACATGGCCAACGCGTGGCTGCGCATGAAGCATCCCGACTATGACGAGCTGCGTCGCATGCTCGACGATGCGGGACGCACGATCAGGGTGCGCGCGACATGAGCGGGCGCATCACATTGCTCGGACCGCAGCGCCTCGCACCGACCCTGGGCGTCACGCTCGAGTCGCTCGGTGTGCCGCCCGACGCCCCGGTCGCCACCGTGACCGCGGGCTGGCAGGAGCGCGAGCCCGACGATGCCGAGCTCGACGCGCATCTGAGTGGACGGAGCCTGAACCTCAAGCTCTACCGCCGGGTCGAGCAGGTCTTCGAGCACGACCGCGAGTTCGAGGTCGGGTTCCGCGTCCGCCAGGAGACGTTGCGGCGACTGCAGGCCCTCTACCGGGTGCGACTCGACGCCGGGCTCACGGCCTGCAACGCACTGAACGCCATGCCGGGTGACGATGCGCCTCTGGTCGCCGAGCGGGAGGCGGCGCTCGAAGCGTTGCGCGATCTCGATCGCCGTCACCTCGACCGAGTGCGCCAGGTGCACGACGAGTTCGAGGCCCGCTGGCGGCCGGGCGAGCGCGAGGCGCTGGCGCAGGAACGCACCGCGGTGGGCCGCATCCTGGGCGGGGTCGCCGCGCTCGCGATCGCGGGCGGACACGTCGCGGTGCTGCTCAATCGCCTGCGCCTGCTCGAAGTCGGCGCGCCGGCGCGGGCCATGACCGTGGTGGCCTGGTCGGCGGGGGCGATGGCGGCGTCCGAACGCGTGGTGCTCTTCCACGACGACCCGCCGCACGGGCCGGGGCACCCCGAGACGTTCGAGATCGGACTGGGGCTCGCTCCCGGCGTGGTGCCGCTTCCGCTCGCCCGCCATCGGCTCCGCCTTGCCGACACGCGCCGCGTTGCGAACGCCGCGCGGCGCTTCGCCCCGAGCGACTGCATCCCGATGGACGAGCACGCGAGGCTCGACTGGGACGGCGCGCGCTGGATCCCCGCCGCCGGAACGCGCCGGCTCGGCGGCGACGGGAACGTGACGAGCTGGAGCGCGGCGTGAGGTTCGCACCCGCAGAGGGGTTCATCCCCTCGCCCACGATCGAGGGCCTGCGCGCCCGCGGCACGCTGTCCGCCGCCGACCTCGAGGCGTTCCTCGCGGCCCACCGCTTTCCGCTGGTCGAGGGGGCGACTTCGACGTTCGTGTGGCACGGCGGGGCCGACGCGGTCCACCTGGTCCACATGATCTATGGACTGCCGACCCAGCAGCCGTTCACCCGTCTCGAGGGTACCGATCTGTGGTACCTGACGATCGAGCTGCCGACCCGCTCGCGGGTCGAGTACAAGATCGCGGTGGTGCAGGGCGAAAACTCGGCGCTGGTCGAGGATCCGCTCAACCCGCTCAGGACCCGCGATCCGTTCGGCGCCAACTCGGTGGTCCAGGGGGACGGATACACGACGCCCGACTGGGTGGCGCACGACCCCGAGGCGCGACCGGGCACCTTGGAGGAGTTGGTGCTGCCGAGCGAGGGCCTCGGGCGCGACGCCCGCGTCACGCTCTACCTGCCGGCACGGTTCCGGCGCACGCGCCGCTACCCCTTGTTGCTGGTCCACGACGGCGGGGATTTCCTCGCCTACGGGGGGATGAAGACGGTGCTCGACAACCTCTTCCATCGGCTCGATGTGGCCGAGATGGTGGTCGCTTTCCTGCATCCGGGAGAGCGGCTGCTCGAGTACGCCGACCATCCCGGCCACGCGAGATTCCTGGCCGAGGAGCTGACCCCGCGACTGGAGCGCGACTGGCCACTGAGCGCGGATCCCGCCGAGCGCGGGATCATGGGGGCGAGCTTCGGCGCCGTCGCCGCGCTCGCAGCTGCCGCCCGCTACCCGGGCCGGTTCGGCCGGTTGCTCCTGATGTCGGGCTCCTTCGCCTTCACCGACATCGGGCCCAGCCGCCGGGGCCCGGCGTTCGAGCCGGTGGTAAGCTTCGTCAATGCCTTCCGCCGCTCGCCTGTGCGGGTTTCGGACCGGCTGTTTCTGTCGTGCGGGACCTACGAGTCGCTGATCTACGAGAACCGCTCGATGGTGCCGCTGTTCCAGTCCACCGGCATGGAGGTGCGCTACGTCGAGGCGCGCGACGGCCACAACTGGGAGAACTGGCGGGACCGTTTGCGCGAGGGGCTGTCGTGGCTCTTCCCCGGCCCGCTGTGGATGATCTATGAATAGCCGCTTCCGGCGCGGGGGAACATCATGGCGCTCGTGACACGCAGGATCGGGCTGTCGCTGGGGGCCGATCTCTGCTGGCCGCTTTGCTTCGAAGCGATCATGCAGCGGCTCGACCTCAAGCTCAAGCTGGGCCGCGACACGGTGCGCTTCGATGTCGATCGGGTCACGATCGAGCCGTTCGACCTGCGCCAGCCGTGCGAGTACGACCTGGTCGTGGATCGCCTCACCCACTGGTACGCGGTGAGCCGCGAGTGGATCAAGAAGGCGATCATCCTGGACGGCCTCTACGTGTTCAACAACCCGTGGTCCATCCAGTCGATGGAGAAGCACACCACCTACTGCGCGATGATGAAGCTGGGCCTGCCGGTGCCCGAGACCTGGCTGCTGCCGCCCAAGGCCTATGAGCCCAAGGCCGACCTGGAGCCTACCCTCAAGCGCTACGCGCGCCTGTTCGATCTGGCGGATGTCGGCACGCGGCTCGGCTACCCGATGTTCATGAAGCCCTATGACGGCGGCGGTTGGACCGGCGTCTCGCGCATCGTGGACGAGAAGTCGCTGCGCGCCGCTTACGAGGCGAGCGGCACGCATGTCATGCACCTGCAGCGCGCGGTCGAACCACACGACCTGTTCGTGCGCTGCATCGGCTTCGGCCCGCAGACGCGCGTGATCCGCTACGATCCGAGCGCCCCGCTGCACGACCGCTATACCCTGGACCGCGACGTGCTGCCGGCCGAAGAGGCCGCGGTCATGCGCGACATGACCCTGACCATCAACGGCTTCTTCGGTTGGGACTTCAACTCCTGCGAGGCGCTGCGCCGCGAGGGGGTCTGGCATCCGATCGACTTCGCCAACGCCTGTCCCGATTCGCAGGTCACCTCGCTCCACTACCATTTCCCGTGGCTGGTGAAGGCGAATCTCAAGTGGTCCATCTTCTGCGCGGCCACGCGCCGCCCGATGCGACAGAACCTGGACTGGGCGCCCTACTACGACGCCGCGCGGCCCGAGTTGCCGTATCACGAGCGACTGCGTGCAACAGGGGCGGTGGCAGAACGACACTTCGACACCGCGCGCTTCGATGAGTTCTGCGCCCGGCACCTCCCCCACCTCGACGAGGTGGCCTCCGATTTCTTCGCCACCGACGATGCGCGCGAGGCGGTGCGGCTCAAGGTCGAAGCGCTCTATCCCGCGCACGAGGTCGAGCGCTTCACCGAGTTGTTCTGGTCTCGCATCCAGCGCTGGCGCGATGAGGAGGGCTCAGCGACGGTCAGCGCCGCCGCCGCGATGGACGCGACCCCCGCGACCACGGACGTCGCCGCCCCGACGTCCACATCCCCCACCCGCCGCGCGCCGCGCGGGCGGCGCCCGACGAGGACTGCATGAAAGAGACGACGCGCTGGCATTCCGACCGGCTGGGCGAGCAGGTGCAGGTGGTGCGCTGGGGCACGTTTGGCAAACCCGTGCTGCTCTTCCCCACCGCCGGCGGCGACGCCGAGGAGGTCGAGCGCTTCCACATGCTCGACGCGGTCGAGGAGCTGGTCAACGCCGGACGCGTCAAGGTCTACTCGTGCGACAGCGTCGCCGGCCAGTGGCTGGTGGCCGGGCAGGGTACGCCCCAGCAGCGCTGCCTGATCCAGAACCGGTTCCAGCAGTTCGTCTACCACGAGCTGGTGCCGGCGATCCGCACCGATTGCCAGAGCCCCGAGATCGAGATCATCGCCACCGGCGCCTCGATCGGCGCGTTCCACGCGCTCGCCGTGCTGTGCCGCTACCCGGATGCGTTCTCGCACGCCGTCTGCATGAGCGGGACCTACGATATCGCGCGGTTCATCAAGGGGCCGGCGACCGAGGACCTGCGCGTCGCGACGCCGATCCACTTCCTGCCCGGGCTGAACGGCCCGACGCTCGAGCGCCTGCGGACGCGCTTCGCCATCCTCGCCTCGGGCGAGGGCCGCGCCGAGGACATGGGCGAGTCGTGGCGCGCGGCCCATGTGCTGGGGTCACGCGGGATCCCCAACCGGGTGGACCCGTGGGGCAAGGACTGGCATCACGACTGGCCCACCTGGCGGCGGATGCTGCCGCAGTATCTCGACGAGCTCACGTAGAGGCGGTGAGCGACCCATGGGCCTACAGAAGACCGAGACCGAGTTCGGAGGCGAGCGGCGGCGCGAGTTCATGCGCTCGATCCTGCGCGATCTGAAGGCGCTCGAGCACATGCTGAACACCGGCATGATCGAGGAGGGCATGACCAGGGTCGGGGCCGAACAGGAGATGTTCCTGATCGACCAGAGCGGCCACCCGGTGCCGGCGGCGCTCATCGCGCTCGAGGCGGCGAAGAGCCCGCACTTCACCACCGAGCTGGGCCTGTTCCAGCTCGAGTTGAACCTCGATCCGCAGATGCTCGCCGGCCACTGCTTCCGGCGCATGGAGGCGCAGCTCGCCGAGCGGCTCACCCACCTCGGCGACGTGCTCGCCCCGCACGGCGTGGGGTTCGTGCTCACCGGCATCCTGCCGACGCTGCGCAAGTCGGACCTCGGGATCGAGAACATGGTGCCCAATCCGCGCTACCAGGCACTCAATCGCGCCATGACCGAGATGCGCGGCGCCGACTACGAGATCGCCATCAAGGGAGTCGACGACCTGCGCATCAAGCACGACTCGGTGATGGTCGAGGCGTGCAACTCGAGCTTCCAGGTCCACCTGCAGGTCGGAGCGAAGGACTTCGCCCGACTCTACAACCTGGCGCAGGCGCTGGCGGGCCCGGTGCTGGCGGCCGCGACCAACTCTCCTCTGCTGTTCGGTCGCCGCCTGTGGGCCGAGACCCGGATCGCCCTGTTCCAGCAGGCGGTGGATACGCGCAGCCCCGAGCACCAGCGCGACGTGAGCGCCCGCGTCACCTTCGGCGACCGCTGGCTGCGCCGCTCGGTCATCGAGCTCTTCCGCGAGGACATCGCGCGCTTCCGCACCCTGGTCGGGATCGACGCCGGCGAGGACCCGCTCGCCGCGCTCGAGAAGGGCTCGGTGCCGCAGCTCAAGGCGCTGCGGCTCCACAACGGCACCGTCTACCGCTGGAACCGGGGCTGCTACGGCATCACCGACGGCAAAGCGCACCTGAGGATAGAGAACCGCGTGCTGCCCTCGGGGCCGAGCGTCGCCGACGAGATGGCCAACGCCGTGTTCTGGATCGGGCTGATGATGGGGTTGGGCGCGAAGGTCGAGGACATCACGCAGCGGATGGCGTTCGCGCACGCCAAGCACAACTTTCTGTCCGCCGCCCGCCAGGGGCTGGCGGCCCAGTTCACCTGGCTGGACGGCGAGGAGATCCCGGCGCCCCAGCTCATCACCGAGCACCTGCTGCCGATCGCCGACGAGGGTCTGGCGGCCGCCGGCGTGGACGCGAGCGACCGCGAGCGCTACCTCGGGATCCTCGAGCGCCGGGTGCGCTCGGGGCGCACCGGCTCGCGCTGGCTGCTGTTCTCGCTCGCCGCGATGAAGGACGAGGGCACGCTCGGCGAACGCCTCAACGCGCTGACCATGGCCACCGTCGCCCGCCAGCGCGCGGGGCTGCCGGTGTCGCAGTGGGAGCCCGCCGTGCGCGCCGAAGGCGGCGGATGGAAGCACAACTACGTCAAGGTCGAGCAGTTCATGACCACCGATCTCTACACCGTGCACGAGGACGACCCGATCGAGCTGGCCGCCCACCTCATGGACTGGCATCGCATCCGCCACGTCCCGGTGGAGGACCGCGAGCACCGGCTGGTCGGCCTGGTGTCGTATCGGGTCCTGCTCCGCCTGCTCTCCGACCACAGCCCCGAGGGTAAGGCGGCGGCCCTGATCCCGGTCGGCGAAGTCATGCGGCGCGATCCGGTCGTCATCGGCCCCGAGACGACCACCCGTCGCGCCATCGCCATCATGCGCGAACGCCGCGTCGGATGCCTGCCGGTCGTGCAGGGCAAGACCCTGGTCGGGATCGTGACCGAGCACGACTTCACCGAGATCGCCGGGCAGCTGCTGGAAGAAAAGCTCGGGCACTGAGCGATGACGGACGCTTCCACCGACGAGTCCACAGCGCTGCCGCGCGTCATCGCTCGACTGCGCGGCGAGGCGCCGGGACCCACGCTAATCGTGATCGGGGGCCTGCACGGCAACGAGCCCTCAGGGCTCGGGGCGATGCGGAGCGTGGCGGCGGCGCTCGACTCCGAGGGACTCGCCCCACGTGGCGAACTGGTGATGCTCGTTGGAAACGTGAAAGCTCTCGCGCAGGGCCGGCGCTTCATCGACCACGACCTGAACCGCGGCTGGACTCATGAACGCCTCGCCGCCCTGCGCGCCTCGGGGACGATGGACGCCGAGGACCGCGAGCAGCTGGAGCTGGCGGACGCTCTGGAGTCGGCGCTGGCGTCCACGCGCGGCCCGGCCTACCTCCTCGACCTCCACGCGACTTCGGCCGAGGGGATCCCGTTCGCTATGTGTCGCGATTCCGACGAGGCGCGCAGCTTCGCCGCCGCGTTCCCGCTGACCATGGTGCTGGGGCTGCTCGAGGCGGTGGACGGCACGCTGGCGAGTTTCCTGGGCTCGCGCTGCGTCGCCGTGGCGGTCGAGGGCGGCCAAAACTCACATCCGGCGTCAGTACGGAATCACGAGGCCGTGGTCTGGTTGTCGCTCGCGGCCACCGGGATCGTCGAGGAGAGTCACGTGCCGGGCCTGGCCGAGCATCGCGCGGCGCTGGCCCGGTCGCGGGGCGATCTCCCGCGCGTGCTCCACGTCCACCAACGGCACGCCATCGCCCCGGGGGACAGTTTCCGCATGGAGCCGGGCTTCGCGAACATCCAGCGGGTCGCCGCGAACGAGCTACTCGCCCGCGACCGCGCCGGGGACATCCGGGCGCCCGAACCCGGATTCGTCCTGCTGCCGCTTTACCAGGCGATGGGCGACGACGGGTTCTTCCTGGGACGCGCGGTGGCGGAGGAGGCGCGGGTCTCGTAGCGGCGGCGGTGGGAGAAGCCGTCGGGAGCGCCACGCGGTGCGTGATTTTGTTCACCGCTTTCTCCGGCGCCGCCCTCGCGAGCGTCACCTTGCGGTTCCCTTGAGTCCCTGTGACCAGGTCCCCGGGAGGACTCTCACCTCCCCGTCAGTGCCCAAGCTGGGCGTACCAACACGCGGCGGCCACCTCCTCATCCAAGGTGGCCGCCGGCGATGACTGCCGTCAGTGCCGCTCTATCACTGGAGCCAGACGATGCGGCGATCGATCCGCACACCCCCCGTGGTCAGGCGGGTGAAGTAGATCCCCGGCCGCGCGTTGCTGCCGCCGTCCATTGCGCCGTCCCAGCGCAGCGAGTGCCAGCCAGCATCGCGGTCGCCGCTGGTCAACGTGCGAATGCGACGGCCCGAGACGTCGAACACCTCGACCACGACCCTTGCGGCCCCTGGGAGTCCCAGCGCAAACGCCGCCTCCTCCCGTGCCGGGTTTGCGCCGAGTAGCAACAGCTCGGGCGACGACGGCGGTTCCTCCATCGACACCAACCCGCTGCCCTTCTTGGGCTTCTTTACCTTTATGGTATCCGCGCCCGAGAACGGCTTGGCGCCGACCATGCCGGTCAGCCGCACCTGAACCTGGTCGCCCAGCTGGAACTTGGCGTCGAGCACGGTGCGGCTGAACATCAATTTCATCTCCTGAACGCCGTCAGAGTCACGATCGGCCATGACGAACCCGGGCAAGGCCTGCACGGTTTCATTGAGCCGCACGCTGAGCGGATCGATGTTGGCCGACAGGAACGGGAGCGGCAGCTCGATGGACACACTTGCGGTCTGATCCTTAGCGCCGAGGTGATAGATCTTGGGATCGAAGAAGATCTCCGCCACTGGCGGCGGCAGCTCGAGCGGACCGTAGATCCGGGCGGTGCCCGACCCTTCGTTCGCCACCACCATGCGGGGGCCCGCCGGCTCCACGGCCACCCCGGCCGGTGACAGGTCGGTGGCCTTGCGCTCCACGAGCTCGACCGTCACCTCGGAGCCGGGGATGACGCTGGCGCCCGCACTCCCGGAGGTGAAGCCGATCTTGAACCGCAGGACCTCGTTGTTGGACGTCGTCACGTAGGCCGAGCCCCCGTCGGTGGTGACCACCACGCCCGTGCCGCCCGAACCGATCGAGGTCTTCGACACCACCCGGTGCTTGGTGGCGCTCTGGGGGACGATGTCGACAATCAGCAGCTCGCCATCCACAGTCAGCACCGCCACAAATCGGGTGCCGTCGGTCGAGATCGCGACTCCGCTGCCCCCCGAGCCGGTCGCGGTCTTGGATACCACCCGCTGGTCGGGCGGCACGCCAGGCCTGAGATCCAGCTCGATCAGCTGTCCATCCCGGGTCAGCACGTAGCCACGGGTGCCGTCGGTGGTGACCACCACGCCCGTGCCGCCCGAGCCGGTCGTCGTCTTGGCAACGACCCGGTTGTAGGTGCCGTTCTCGGGATCGGCGTCGATGAAGCTGACGGTGCCCTGGTCGTCGGCATGGACCGCCACGATCTGGGGGCCGATCGGGTTGACCGCCACGTCCACGGGCTCCGGATCCACCGGGATGCGCGCGATCTCCCGATTGAATGTGGCCGACAGCGGGTTCACGTCGATCACGCTCAGGTCGTTGCTGCTGGTGTTCGCCACGTACGCCTGCTGGATTCCGGGGACGATCGCGATGCCCTGTGGCCGAAGGCCCACGGTGATGCTCCTGAGCAGCGCCGGCGGGTCGAGCCGGATGGCGCTCACCGTGCTGGTGGCGGGATTGGTGATGTATGCATGGCGCCCGTCCTCGGTGATGGCGATGTCGCGCGCGCCTGGAGAGATCCGGATGTCGTCGATGATCTCGCCGAGCACCGCCGGAGCCGGCAGAGTGTATTGAACCGGGTTGCTGGTCACCGCCCCGACCGTCACGGTGACCGGCCCGCTCGCCGCGCCCTGGGGAACGTTGACTCGAAGCTCTTCGAAGTTGGAGGTGAGCACATCCGCCAGCACGCCGTTGAAGCTCACGATGTTCTGGGCCGGCACCAGGCTGAACCCCTGGCCCGCGAGCACCACCGGAGTCGCGATCGGCGCCGAGGGGGGCATGATGGACTGCACCGAGAGCGGCGGCTCGGCCTGAACCGTGAACGTGGCGCTGGCCTCGGCCGTCGTGGCCTGGCCCTCCACATCGAGCGTGCCGGCCAGGACTTTGATGGTGCAGATCTTGCCGAATGGCAGGCTCTGGCTGGGTCGGAGCACCACGACACGGCCGTCCTCGAGGAACTCGATCGAGCGGCCGAAGATCGCCCCGTTGACCAACAGCTGGATCTTGCCGGTGTTCAGGCTGGCCGTATCGATGCGCTGGTTGAAGCGTACGAACGCCGCGGTGCCGATGCTGATGTCGGTGGCGCCGTTGGCCGGACCGACCGCCACCACCTGCGGAACGATCTGGGTGTCGTCGCCGGTAACCTCGGCGGACACCATGAGGCTGGCGCCAGGCACGCCCAGTGCCGTGATCGTCACGGTCTCGGTTCCCGGCGTTCCCGGAAGCGTCCAGCTCACCCGGGCTTCACCGTTGGCGTCGGTGACGCGGTGGACCACGGTTCCCTGCCCATCGAGCGAGCCGAGCCCCGAGCCCAGCTCGAAGCGCACCACCACCCCGACCTGCGGTCTTCCGATTTCGTCGGCGACCCGCACGCCGGTCGGAAGCGGAAGCGTGGTTCCGGAGGCGCCGGCCTGGTTGGCCCCCGAGACCAGCGCCATCTGACTCGCTTCGCTGAGGCTGGTGAGCGCGACGACTCCCGTTCCCGCCCCGGTGTTCCACTCCGCCACCCACAGCTGGCGGCCATCATGGGAGCGGGCGAGGGCGGCCGACGTCCGTCCGATTCCCGCGGTCGTGACCGTCGGCGGCACGACCGCGGCCTCGATCTTCACCACATCGTTGCACGTCGCACAGCCGCCCAAGATGCCGTCGCCATCCGGCGCCGAAAGCAACTGAGAGAGCGTGACGCCAACCGGCAGCGGATTGCCGAAATACAGCTCGGCGCCAATCGTGCCGGATGCCTCCAGATTCCAGATCGCGAGGTTGCCGTCGGCGAATGCCCCCACCGCACGGCGGCCGTTGGCCATGACCGCAATCGAGTGGATCGCGGCGGTGCCCCGCGTCGTGGTGGTGCCGACCAGAGTGCGATTGTCGAGATCCACGATCGCGGCGGTGCCGGCGGCGCCGATCATGGCGTGGCGCGCGTCGCGCCCGACCGCCATCGAGCGGAAGTCGAGGATGGTCGTGAGGGTGCTGATGACGGCCCGGGGCGCCGGACTCCAGAACGTGATCGCACCGGTAGCGTGGGCCACGACCATGAAGCGCCCCATCGGGTCGGACTCGATCGCGCGCGGGATCGCGACCGGCGAGGCCGCGAACGGCGTGACGGTCCCGAATGTGGGGCTCGAGGGATCGGTGTCAACCTCGAGGATCTGGGTGGTGCCGATTGAAGCCCAGATCCTGCGGCCGTCGGGGGTGTATGCCAGGCTCACGATCTGGCCCGCGGCCGCCGACAGCACCACCGTCGTCAGAAGCTCTCCGTATCGCGTGTCGTCGCCCGACCGGTAGAGGTCCAGCAACAGCGCACAGGGCGTGCTGCGAGCCACCGCGAGCTGCAGGCCGTCGGGAGAAGGCCGCACGATGTCGAGCGAGCCCACCGCCGGCGTGCCTCCACAATCCACCGGTACCGGGTTCAGGTTGAGGCCGGTGGCCCGGGGCGTCAGTCCCTCGATGGGATCCACGACCCGCAGCGCGGCCGCGAGCGTGCGGTCGCCGTCGGCCTCGACAAATGCCAGCGCAGCGTCGTGCTGGGCGAGCATGGGCAGGGCAAACGCCACGCCCGCCGCCAGCGGCGCGGCCCGTGAGACGGCAAACGCTCCGGCGCCGAGGTCTACCCTGGCGCCGGTCGCGGCGAGCCCCGGCGAGAGGGCGACCGACACCCGATCGCCTGGGAATGCCACCGGCGGGGTGACGCGTACGATCTGGCCGGCGGCTCCGGTTCCGAACAGGCTGATGCTCGAGGTGCCCTGGTTGGCCACCGCGATCAGGTTCCCGTCGCCACTCACGTGAACCGCCGCGGGATTGCCTTCGGTCGCGGTCTGCGAAACCACCGAGTGGTACGAGGAGCTCATCGGATCCACGTTGACCACCTGGAGCTGGTTGAACGTGGCGTTGACGACGAACGCAGACTGCCCGCGCGGGCTCACCGCCACGTCGCGAAGGTCGCCGCCGACCTGGACGGCGCCCGCACCCGAACCGTCGAGCTGCGAGTACAGCAATCGTCCGCCGCTCACCCCACCGCCGGTGAACAGCACCTCGCCGCCCGTGGGGGTGATCGCCGCGCCGTCGCCACCCACTTCGGGGTTTACCGCCGCGCTGACCGCGGTCGCCAGGTCGAAGCTGCGGCTGCCGGCATTGGAGGTGGCGAAAAAGACCTTGTCCGATCCAGGCGATACCGCGACACCGCCCACCAGGACCGCGTCCGGATCGCGGATCTCCCCCACCACCTGATCGCGCGTGAAGCTGCGCGGATCAATGTCGAGTTGGAAGACCACGCCCTCGAGCCGGTCGGTTACGTAGGCGCGCTTGCCCGTGCCGGCGATCGCGATGCCCTCCGGCAGCCCGACCACCGCATCGGCACCCGGCGTGCTCGCGAATTCGAGTGGAATGGTCCTGAGGATCTGGCGGAACGTGCCGCTCGCCGGGCTGGCATCCACGGCGATCACATCGCCCCGCTCGCGACGCGTGACGTAGGCGCGCGATCCATCCGGGGTGAGCGCCAGGGCGGTTCCGGCCGCCAACGGTTCCACCCGGGGGATGCGGAAGTCCTGATTCTGCGAATCGAGGCTCACGGTGGCGAATCCGCCGCTTCCCACCGCGTACACCGTCAAGCCATCGGGGGCGATCGCGACATCGGTGGGCGAGAACCCGGCGGGCAGCTGGAAGCGGTCGTTGGACGAGGGCGCCGCCTGTGGCGACGGCGGCAGGATGGTCAGGTTGAAGGCGTTGCTCGCCTCGGCGTTGACCGTGACCTGGATCGGCCCTGTGTCCGCGCCGTCGGGAATCCGGACCACCATGGAGGAGGGCGTGACACTGGAGCCCGCCACCACCACCGGCGTGCAGGTGGGACAGAACGTGAAGCTCACGTCGTTGGACGTGCTCCCATCGAATCCAGCCCCCAGGATGGTGACGAACGCGCCCACCGGGGCCGAGCGCGGCTGGACGTCGGTGATCGCGACGTTGGGTCGCGCCTCGGTGCTGAAGGTGGTGAGGTAGGGAGCGGCGAGCGACACACCCTCCCGGTCCCGGATCCCGGTGGTCAGCTCCAGCTCGTAGCTGGTGTTGAACTCCAATGGCGGATTGGGCGCGAAGAAGAAGCTGCGATCGCCGTTGACCGTGAAGCCGCCACCACCGATCGCGGTGAGCATCCCCTGCACCCGGAGTCGGAACGTCGCCCCGGTAAGCGTGGCAGCGTCGATGCGCTCGCTGAAGTTGACCAGGATCCCGGCGTCAATCCGGACGTCGGTGGCCCCCCCGGCGGGAAAGCTCGACGTCACCTGCGGCGGCGTGGTGTCAACATTGGTGGTGACGTCAATGCCCATCACCGGCGTGCCCGCCACGACGCTCACCGCGCTGTAGGCGTCGGGGTCGTCGCTCTCGGTGCCGTTCTCGGCCGCGTCCCACCATTCGGCGGGGAAGTTGGTCACCGCGGAGGCCTCGACCCGGGCGCTGATGTATTCGGGAGTGAGCGGGTATCCGCCGATCTCGCCGTCGAGCGGAGTCACCCGCACCGCGTAGTCGCCGGCGACCAGGCGGCGCAGCACATAGGCGCCGTCCTCGTCACTGAAGTCCGTGGCCACGGAGTCCTGTGGTGTGCCGCCAATCAGCCGCACCGCGGTCACCAGGGCGCCCGCGATCGGCGCTCCGGTCCCACCGCGCCGTACGTGGCCCGCAATCGAGCCGAAGTCCGCGAACAGGCCGGGCGACGGATAGGCCGAGGCGACCGCGGACAGGTCGTCCTCCTCCAGCGAGGCGGCTCCCGCGCCCGGCTGGAGAACGAAGAACATGGTCGCGTCCAGCACGCCGCTGTGGCTCAGGCCGAGGAAGTGACCGGCCTCGTGCGCCACCACGCTCTTGAGATCGAAGCTCCCGGGACCGGCGTTGTGGGTGGGCGTGCTGAAGTCGAGCGCGGGGTTGAAGATCATGTCCGCGTCCACAATCTCGCCGGGCAGGCGCGTCACGTCGTTGTACGAGCTGCGGCGCAGGAACGACGTGGTCGGCGTGACCGCCACCACGTTGGGCGGCAGCGCGATGTTGGCGTCCTCGAAGGTGATGAGATTGGTCTCGTCGAACGCCGAAGAGCTGATGTCCGCGGTGGTCGGATCCACCTGGATCGCGAGGTTCGAGCCCTGGGCTCCTTCCCAGGCCTGGAAGCCGTCCACCACCGCCTGGATGTCGCTGCCGTCGGTGATGTCGGGATGGCCGTTGGCGGAGACCGTGAAGCGGACCGGCCGGCTTGCGGACCACGACTCGGCGTGGCGCAGTGTCGCGCCCTCGTCCACGCAGCCGTCACCATCGGCATCCTGTCCGGCGGCGCTCACGGTCGGGCACGCGTCGACAGAGTCGGCAACGCCGTCGAAGTCGGAGTCGGCACGCATCAAGTAGATCTCGAGATTGTCAAAGAAAGGATGTCGCGTCCCCGAGAGTCCGACGTCAAAATTGCGCGAGAAGAAGCGGATCACGGCCTGGAGGGAGTCCGTCCTCACCGAGCTTCCTATTGGTGTAATTAACCCGACCGATTCTACGATGGGGTACCGCCTGCTGAATCGAAAAAATGCTGACGCGGCCTCGTCCGGGACGCCCACGAATGCGGTGGTGGCGCTCGGCCGAACGTGCATCCGGGGACGCGAATCGTTGTCGTTCTTTCCACGGAAGCGGAACTGAAAGAACCGGACATCTGTCGAGACATTCTGGAACTTGCCAGACATGCAAACGACAACATCCAACCCGTAGGCCGCAAACCAGGGAGAGATGAGTTCCACGAACGAACCCCTCTCGTTGAATCCCCTGGGCGACGTGGTCTTCCACACGCACGTCGGGTCGTTGGGGTCGAAGTTTGAAACCAGTTCGACCCGCGAATCGGGTAAAGGCGCGTCCACCACGTGGCTGGGAATCGCAGTGGACAGCACTCCGTTGAAGGCTTTGAGCGTCCAAGCCCCGGTCGTGCCGTCCTCGCAGTCCACCGTGGGGACGATGTCGGAATCGTCCGCTGCGTCCCGGATTCTCAGATTGTCCAATACCGCGGCCCCGCGGCCGGTGGGCACACCGCCATCCTCGTTCGAGTTGCCGGTGTCGGTCTGAACGACGATACGCAGACGCGCGGGATTGGCGAGGAGCACGCTCTCGTTGCCGTCTGCGCCGGTCCGCACCTCACACTGAAAGACCCCCCGGCCCGTGACGCGCACGGTCGTGAAGTCGCTGGTCGTCGTGTGGATGCGGGAAGAGAGGAAAGCCCAGGCTCCGAAGATGGTCAGTCCCTGGACCACGAAGAATTCCGGCCCGAAGCCCGCAGCCACTATGGCCGGCGCCGTTCCCAGGTCCAGGGAGGCGTCGAAGGTGAGGATCGCGTTTGCCGGAAGCGAGAATGGTGGCGATACGATTCGCTGGCTCCAGTCGTTCCCGTATCCGTAGGGGTGGACCCAGTTCACGACCTCCTCCGGGGCCGATGTGTCGTCCGCGCCCACCCACACAGCGCGTGTTCCCATGTTCACGACATGGGAGGAGAAAAGAACCGCGGACTCCACGAAGCGCGTTGAAACATGGGAATAGATCCGACCGGTTCGATCCCGCCCCGTCCACCCGCGCGGCAGGCACGAGCCCGAGGGCGTGTCAAAGGTGTGGTAGCTGACGGTGAAGCTGTCGTTGGTGCTGTAGATCGGCGAGATCGCCGCCAGCGGAGCGCGGGTCGGCTTGACGACCCGGGCCTGCGTCGCCTGGTCGGCGGTTCCCTCGATCAGCGCGTCTTCCGGAATCTCCATGAGTACCGGTTCGCTCTGCGCGCCCGCGCTGGCCGACGTGAAGAGCATGAGGATGGTGACGAGGCCGCGGAACACCCACGCGACCGAACAGCTCGATGTCATGCGCGTCATCGTCGTCCCGGCCTAGCGGCCGGCCTCCGCGAGGGTGGCCTCGATCTCGCCAAGTATCCGTCGCAGCGTCACCTTGCCCGGGGTTTCCCCGGCACGCAGCGGCCGCAGCGACCGCGCGTCGCGGATCGCGAGGCCGGGGGCGCGCCGCGCCACCACCGCCTCGCCGGTCGCCGCGTCGCGCTCGATCTCGAACTTGCCCTGAGCCAGCCCGTTCACCTGCGCCCGCCCGCGCGAGTCGCGCCACACGAACAGCAGCGCCTCCTCGCCCGCCGAGAAGAGCGGGGAGCCGGCGACGTGCGTGCGCATCCCGTTCAGCTCGCCACCCAGCTGCACCAGGGTGAGCTGAACGCCAGGGGTACCCTTGAGCGAGCGCGTCACCTGCACCGTGACCTCGGTGAAGATGTGCTTGCGGGTGACGTCGAGGAACGCGCGCGTCCCTTCTACCCTGCCGAGCACGATGTCGCTCGAACCGCGCACCAGACCGCGCGTGTCCTGATGGATGACCGTGGTGGCGTGGGCGGGGTTTGCCAGGGCGACGGCCTGGAGGAACACCCAGAGACAGGCGGTGCACGTATGGGAACGCATGCGGCCCTCCGGAGGTATCCGGGCCGGTCGCGGTCCGAGTTACGAACGCCCCAATACAAGCCGTGACGGGGTGCACGCGAGGCGAGCCGCGAACGAACCCGCAGGAAACTCGAAGACAATCCGGGAAGGGGGTCCCGGGCGCAGCCGACAGCATCCGGCTCCATGCCGTCGGGGGATGCGGCCGAGGGCGCGACGCCAACGAGCACAACATTGAACTTGGCTCCATCGGGAGTCAACTCCATAATGCGCACGGCGCCGACGGTCCCCGCACCGCGGAGCGCAGCGCGTGAGGGAATCCATGGCCGCAGCCAGCCACATCCCGGGGGAGGTCGTCCCGCCCCTCCGTCGGCAACCGGTGCCGTTCGGGTGCATGGCCCTCGTTCTCCTCACGCTCGCCGGTCACGCGCCTGCCGTCCACGCACAGCCCTACGCCGTCTTCGAAGTTCCCGACAGCCTCATGGCGGAGGCGTTACACCGCGCGGCCCCCGGCTTCGAGAACACCTGGAACGCGCTGCTGGTCGACGAGTTGCGGGCGACCGCCGATTCCGCGCCGGCCCTGCGGAGTCTGGCGCGGCGAGTCGCGTCCCACGAGGAAGCGGCGCTCGGCAGCCGCATCGCCGGCGACGCGCTGGCGCTTCGCGATCGCTGGACCGCGGATCAGCGCCGGTTGCGCGTGCAGGCGGCCGGCGTCGAGTCGCTGGCCACCGCGGCCCAGAATGCGCGCGACTGGGAGCGCGCCGACAGCCTCTTCAACCGGGCGTTGGCGGACTACCGGCGGATCCAGGAGCCGCGCCGAACCGCGTGGGTATTGGGCAGCCTCGGCGTGGTGGCGTTTCAGTCCGGCGACTACGCGCGCGCCGACAGCATCTATCGGCTCGCGCTCGAGGCGCGGCGGCAGCTGGGCGATGCGCGGATGATCGGCAACACGCTCAACTCCTTCGGCGTGCTCCACTACCTGGCCGGCGAGCTGGGCGAAGCGAATGCCTGGTTCGATCAGGCGCGCGCGGTACGTGAGCGGGGTGGGGAGCGCGGTCCGCTCGGATCCACGCTCAACTACATGGGACTGGTCCAGCGTGATCTGGGGCATGCCGATTCCGCCCGCACCTACTTCGAGCTCGCGCTGACCTCCACGGTGTCCGCTGGGGACAGCGCGCGCACCGCCGAAGTCCTCGCCAACAGCGTCGCGCTGCTCACCGACTCTGGCGACCACCGCGAGGCGCTGCGGCGGGGCGAGCGGGCGGTGGCGATCTATCGCCAACTGGGCAACATCCGCGGCGAAGCCCTGCTGCAGATCAATATCGGGAATCTCCTGGGACAGCAGGCGCGTTTCGCCGAGGCGCTCGAGCACCTCCGATCGGCACTCGAGTTGGGCCGCAATGCCCGCGACGTACGGGGCCAGCTCCAGACGCTGCTCTCGATGGGACTACTCGGCGTGACGTTGCGGGATCCCGAGACCGGACTGCCGCCACTGCGAGACGCTCTGGCGCTGGCCGACTCCCTCGAGGATCCGCGCGCACGCGCCGCCGCGCTCAACAATCTCGCGCTGCTGGCGGAGATCGACGGCGACCCGAATGGCGCCGAGCGGCACGCCCGCTCGGCGGTAAAGAGCGCGGTGGCCGCGCAGGACAGTGCACTGATCCGCGATGCGGCCCAGACGATCGGCGGCCTCGCACTCGTCCGACGCGATCTGCCGACCGCCCGGTCGTGGTATGAGCGCGCAGCGGCCGGGGGCGAAGGAGCCCGAGACGCGCGCCGGGCGGCGGATCTCAACAACCTCGGGATCGTCGCCATCTACCAGGACAGCCTCGAGCAGGCGGAGCGACTCTTCCGGACCGCAATTGCGATCGCCGAGGAGGTCAACGCCCCCGATCTTCGCTGGCCGCCGATGCTCGGGCTGGGCGAGGTGGCCGAGCGCCGCTCCGACTTCGCACGCGCGCTCGCCTTCGACCGGGAGGCGGCGGCCCTGATCGACACGTTGCGCGGCCGGCAGGGCGAGGAGGCGCAGTCCATCGCGCTGCTCTCCGGGCGCCGGCTGGCGGCCGATGCGCTGGTGCATCTTCTCACCCGGCTGCAGCCGCGCTTCCCCGACAGCGCCTTCGTCGCCGAAGCGTTCACCTGGTCCGAGCGGACGCGGGCGCGGGCGCTGGCCGACCTCATGTCCGCACCGGATCGTGGCGCCAGGGTGGCGTTGGTCGACATCGGGCGCGTGCGCGCCGCGCTTCCCGCGAAAACGGCATTCCTCCAGTTCAGCCTCGGGGATTCCAGCACGTCCCTGTGGGTGGTCACCCGGGCGGGGGTCCGCCATTTCGCGCTGCCACCGCGCGACCTGCTTCGGGTGCGGATCGAAATGTTGCGGCGCTCGCTCGCCACTGCCGCCACGGCGCAAAGTCCGGCGGCGTTCCGTGCATCGCGCGCGCTCTATCGCACGTTGCTGGAGCCGGCCGAAGGCGCGCTCAAAGGCGTGGATCACCTGGTGATCTCGCCCGACGGTCCCCTGGCGCTGGTGCCGTTCGAGGCGCTGCTGGTGCGCGACGCCCCCGGGGATCTTCCACCGCCGGCGTCGAGCTACCTGGTTCATCGCCGGGCGGTGTCCTACGTTCCATCGGCGTCGATCTGGATGGCGCTGCTCGGGAAGGCGCGCGGAGGTGGAGTGGTCGGTCTGGGCGACCCGGTCTTCCATGGCTTGGCGGACCCCGGGGCCTCGCGACTGGCGAATCTCCCTCACACCGCCGAAGAGCTGGCGGCACTCGAGCGCTTCTCCGGCGCGCGCCCGCTCAAGCTGCTGCGCGCAGCGGGCGCCACACGGGAAGCTCTGCTTTCGGCCCCGGAGTTGTCCGAGGCCGGCATCGTGCACCTGGCGACCCATGGAGTGGCGAGCGAGTTCGAGCCGCGCCGCGCGGGTCTGTGGCTCGCGGCGGGCCCGGACGGAACCCCGGGCTTCGTGTCGGTCAGTGACGTGCTGGGCCTATCGCTCAGGGCCGATCTGGTGACCCTGTCGGCGTGCGAAACCGGCGTGGGTCGTGTGGCACGGGGAGAGGGCGTGCTGGGCCTGCCACGTGCGGTGCTCGCCGCGGGTGCGAGAAGCGTGCTGGTGAGCTTGTGGAAGGTGAATGACCAGTCGACCGCCGGTTTGATGACGTCCTTCTATCGCGAGCTGTTGGTCCGCGGCCGGCCGGCGCACGAGGCGCTCGCCGGCGCCAAGCGACTGATGCTCCAGAGTGAGGATACGCGCTCGCCCTACCACTGGGCCCCATTCGTGCTCATCGGACGATACCCGGAAACACCCTAGTTCCCCTTCCTGGAGCACGAACGCGTCGCCGCCGTCCCTTCCGCGCACCCTCGTCTCACCGCACGATGCTCACCCTCGTGCGCGCCGTGTGCCCGCCGTGCCGTAGCGAGAGCCAGTAGAGCCCCGCCGGCAGGTCCGAGGTGCCGAGGCGCACGACCATGCGCCCCGCAGCGTCCGCCTCGACTCGGCGCTCCATCACCTGGCGGCCGAGGATGTCGTGCATCGCGAGTGTGGCCTCGCCGGATGCGGGCACCGCGATCAACGCATCCAGGGCCCCGTTCGCGGGATTGGGCGCGGCGGCGAGCGCGAGCCGCTCGATCAGCCTCGGTACGGTAATCGACACCGGGTCGGAATGGAGCGCCTGGCCCCCTTCGTGCCACTGGAGCCGATAGGTCAGCCGATCACCCGGTGCGACGTCGTGGTCTTCATATCCGACGTAGTCCGGGCCATTTCGGTTGGCCTCGCCGAGGACCATCCATTCGTCTTCCCCCCGCCGCCGCTCCACGAACGCCGCGCCCTCAAGGCCGCTGACGTACCACCTGAGCCGCACACGGTCGGGCGTCGCCTCCGCGGTCGCCAGCGAGGCGAGCACCGGGGTAGTGACGTCCCCGACCTGGGCGATGAAGAAACTCGGCCGCGGGATGTTGTTGATGTCGGTCAGGACGTGCGAATCGAAGGTCGCGTCGCCCGCAAACTGGCCGACGACATGGTAGAGATCGGGCCCGTGGATGGCGAGCGCCCGTGGCGTCACAAAGCTGCTGCCCGCGGTCACGAACTTGGCGTACGTGACGGCGCCCGCGGGGTCGTAGCGCACGATGTGGAAGTGGTTTGTCCCTGGGATCGTGTAGGTGCCCCCGATGGTGCCGCCTCCCAGCGCGAGCCCCGTCCCGGTGATGTAGTAGTCGCCGGTATTGTCCACCCCGATCCGATCGGCATACAGATCGTAATCAGAACCAAGGAACTGGAAGGTCTTGACGCGCATCCACAGCGCGCGCCCATCCGAGTTGATCTTTCCCACGACCTGGCCGGCAGCGGCGGCGACGGTATCGATGGTCGCGGCGGCCTCCACCGCGCCCGAGAAGTAGATGTCACCGTTGGCGGCGAGCGCATGGCTCTTGATGGCATCCTGGCCACTGCTCGTCAGCTTGAGCGCCCAGAGCAGTGTGCCCATGGCGGTGTACTTGGCCATGAAACCGTCGCCGTTCACGTCCGGGGTCAGGTTCGAGGTCCCGGGACCGGGATCGAAATCCACGGTGCCGGTGTAGAAGAAGCCCGAGAAGATCACGTTTCCCGCGCCGTCCACCGAGATCTTCATGTCCGGGTATTGCACGAGGCCCGCGAACGACCAGGTGTCGAGCACCGCGCCGGTCGCCGCGTTCAGCATTCTGATGGACGATGAAGCGCCGCCGCCCACGACGTAGACCAGGCTCGAGCCGCTGGTGGCGATGCCGAATCCGGCCTCGAAGCTCGCCAGCGATGTCGCCCACTGGATGGCGCCGAGCGAGTCGTACTTGACCGCGAACGTGCCGCCGCCGCTGGCGGCGATCGTGATGCCGCTGAACGAGGTCGGAGCGGCGCCCCCGTACTCGCCGGTCATGTAGACGTTCCCGGAAGGATCCACCGCCACGCCATAGCCGGACTCGAGACTGCCAACCGTCGAGTTGCCGCCGTTGCGCGCCCAGAGAGCGTCCCCATTGGGGCCGTACTTCACCAGAAACACATCGGTGTTTCCCGCGGGGGTGTCCCCGGTGGCCCGGAGGGTGCCGGTCGTGAGCGTGAGGGTGTCCGTGAACGTGCCGCAGACGAAACTGTTGCCGGAGTGATCCAGGGTCACGCCCCACGCCGACGAGCTCCCGGTGGGCGCCAGCGGCTGGACGGCCCACTGGAACAACGGGAGCGGGGCCCCCGCGTGCCCGGGCGAGGAGACGAGGAGACAGATGGCGAGCAACGACGCACGCAAACGGGGCATCGACCGACCCTCCCTGGTTGGCGACGGAGACTGGGCCAGGACCCGGGCATTGGAATCCCGGGCCCGTGCATGTCTGAAGGGGGAACGCCACGCGGTGCGTGATACCGCTTCGATCCGTGTCGCTTCGATACAGTTACGCGGTGTTCCCGCGCCACGCTCCCCCGATGCGGCGACCCGGCGTCGGCTGCCGGGTTCAAGTCGGACGGGAGTCTAGGCCAACGACTTCCGGCCTGCACCAGGTTTTTCCGGCGCGGCGGGACGAGGGCTCAGGAGGCACCGTAGGCCGCGGCGGAACCTTGACCAACAGCCACCCAGCAGACCCCGCATGCCGCAGCCGGATTGAGACTTACGCGTGCCCCGCCCGCATCGGGGAGTCGGGCCGGACGGTCACCCCGAGCGCCGCGCAGATGCCGCGTGCCGCCCGCTTGCCCTCCTGCACCGCCGTCACCACCAGCTCGCCGCCCAGCGCATCGCCGCCGGCGAACACCTTCGGGTTCCCGGTGCGACCGGTCGCCGGGTCCACGACCACGAGACCCTTGTCGTCCACCGCGACGCCGGGGAAACTGGACACCACCTCGCGCAGCTTCACCTGACCGATCCCGAGCACCACGAGATCGGCGGGAAGCTCGCGGCCATCGGCCAACCGCAGCGCCCTGAGCGCCCCGCTCGCCTCGCGCACGAACTCCTTCGGCACCGCGCGCTCGAGCAGCAGCACGCCCTCCTTGCGCGCCAGATCCAGCTCGTGCGCGTAGCCGGACATGTCGGCGATCGTACGCCGGTAGACCATCGCGACCTCGGGCACACCGAGCCGCGCCAGCTCGCGCGCGGCGTCGATCGCGGTGTTGCCGCCGCCGATCACCAGCGCACGCCGGACGCCGATGAGGGCGAAGCCGGGCTCCAGCTTGAGGCGCTCGATCCATGCGGTGGCGCCGGTCACGCCCGGGCCATCCTCACCCGGCACGCCGAGCCGCGAGTCCGCGCCGAGCCCGAATCCCAGGAACACCGCATCGTGTTCGCGCAGCAGGTCGGCGGGCGCGACGTCGCGTCCCACTTCGATGCCGATCTTGATCGCAACCCCGAGCGAGCGGATGAAATCCACCTCGGCAAACGAGCCCTCGACATGCATCTTGTAGGGCGCGACCCCGGTGCTGTTGAGTCCGCCGGCGACGGTGCGCTTCTCGAACACCGTCACCGCCACGCCTTCCAACGCGAGGTAGCCCGCCACCGCCAGCGAGGCGGGACCCGCGCCCACGCAGGCGACCTTCTTCCCGGTGGGTGGCACCTTGGCGAGCAGCGTGGCCCCACGGCCTGAATCGAGCGCCTTCTCCACCGCGTAGCGCTGCAGCCGCCCAATCTGGATCGGCGGATAGCGGTGCCAGTCGTTGTAGACGCACGCGCCTACGCACAGCACCTCGACCGGGCATACCCGGGCGCACGAGTAACCGAGCAGGTTGGCGGACAAGATGGTGCGGGCCGAGCCGCGCAGGTTGCCGGTCGCGATCTTGCGGATGAAGCCGGGGATGTCGATGCCGGTCGGGCAGGCTTGCACGCACGGAGCGTCGTGGCAGTAGAGGCAGCGGTTGGCCTCCCCCACCGCCTCGCCATCGGCGTAGGTCGGCTTGGCGTCGGGCAGCCGGCGCTCCAGGCGATCGGCGGCGATCAACGCGGCGGGCGCGAGCGGCGAGGAAGACTCGTTCATCGCCGCGCCGCACTCCGGCGCTGCTGGGTGCACTGCAGGGTGAGATCCTCCTCCACGTTCGCCGATATCCCCGGGATGACGCCGCCGAGGCCGCGCTTCGCCCACTGCAACCGCGAGAGCGCCGCGCACGGCTTGCCGTCCCGCACACGCAACTCCAGCCCTTCCATGAAGCCGGCCAGCGCCGCGTAACGGTGCTCCGGCGCCGGTGCCCGGATGGCGAGCACCAGCAGGCTGTCGCCCCAGTCGGCCGCCTCGGAAAGCCGGCCGTGCTTCGACATGCGGTCGGATGCCCGGCGGTAAGTCTCGATCCCGAGCATCATCAGGCTCGGGTCCATCGCCCCGCCGCTCACGCTCGCCTGTGACCGCGCGGCGCGAAACAGATGCACCGCGCGATCCAAGCGGTCGGCCTGAAGCGCGCGCTCGATCCGCTCCCGCTCGCGCCGCGCGATCAGGCGCGCGACCCCCTTCTCCCAGCGCATGAGGGGCTGGAAGCCTTCGAGCCAGCGGATCTCGTCGTCGTAGAGCCCGCGCCCGTGCGTGATCCATGCGCCGCCGAAGGCACCGGCCTCGGCAAAGAGCGCGGCGACCGCGATCGCCAGCGCCAGGGTGAGAAGCACGACCAGCGGCTTCATCGCATCATGCCCCGCGCCGGCCGGGGGTCTTGGGGTTCATGGGTCTCCTCCGGGCCAGGGGCGGCCGCGGCGTTCGTCGTCCGGAATCGTGCTCCGGGCAGGATCGCCCGTGCGGATCGGCACCACATCGGCGATGTTGGCCCCGCCGGGCCGACATGATGCCACCTTTGCCGACCGCACGAAACCCCGTGCCGACGGGCTCTGCCCGGAGGGTGTAATCTGCTGCTGGCCGGATTCGCCAGCGTCGAGCGACGTCGGCAGACCGCGCGCGAACGTGGCTGGACGCGTTCGTCGGGCTCTATCGCCTCAAGCCGCAATCGGGAGGAAGTTGATGAGGACATTGGTACTGATCGGAGTCATCGCCATGGTCGCCATGTCATCTTCGCCCTTGCGCGCCGCCGACGAGGGGCCGCTGGATTCGCTGGTCGCGAACGAGCGCGCGTTCGCGGCCCTGTCGGTGGCGAAAGGGATGAGAGAGGCCTTCCTCACCTATCTCGCCGAGGACGCCGTCCTGTTCCAGCCGCGGGCGGTCAACGGGCGCAAGGTCTGGGAGGGGCGACCGGCGTCGGC
The DNA here is from genome assembly GCA_964405235.1 of uncultured bacterium. Lineage (GTDB taxonomy): Bacteria > Eisenbacteria > RBG-16-71-46 > RBG-16-71-46 > RBG-16-71-46 > WS-11. Next base: position 26,672 of record CAYONG010000285.1, read on the forward strand.
TGCGACGCTCAAATGGGAGCCGGCCTTCGCCGCCGTCTCCTCGTCCGGCGACATGGGCTATACCACCGGGCCATGGGAGTACCAGCCCGCGGCGGACAGCGCTGGCACGCCGTCGCCGCCGGAGAGCTACCTCTACGGCCAATTCAACTCGGTATGGAAGAAGGAAAAGGGCGCCGGGTGGCGCGTGCTCGCCGACATCGGCGTGACCCACCCGAATCCGGGGCGCAGCGGAGTCGGCAACGGGGGGTTCACCGCGGGACCGACGCTCAGGGTCCGCACGATGAAGAGCGGACGCCCGAACCTTCCCGAGGAAGACCAGCGACTGTCGAAGGCGATGCGCTCCACAGGCCCCAGCGAGGCGCTGGCCGCCCACGCGGCGTTGGATCTGCGCGTCAACTCGGAAGGGCGGTTGCCCGCGGTCGGGCTCGAAGCGGCGCAGGCGCGGTTCGACTCGCTCGGAGGCTTCTACGAGTTCAGGACCGAGGGCTCCGGGATCGCCCGCTCGGGTGATCTCGGGTTCTCATACGGCCTCGCCGAGCACTTTCTCGCCGCGAACGCGGCGCCCGCCGACTCCGGTGCTTTCCTGCACGTCTGGCGACTGGAAGGCGGCCGATTCTGGCGGCTCGCCTTGGCTGTGCTCAATCCGCTGACGCGCCGGTAGGCAGGGAACGGGGCGGTATGTCGCCACGCTTCGCCCGGGCGGAAGGATGACACGGGCGGAGAGGCGGGCGCTGACCGCGGCGACGACGCGGAACTCGGCGCGCGCTGCGGCCCTTGATTCCGGCAGCCTCCCGGGGGTGCCCTCCCCTGCGATCATCGCCGGCGGCATCGCGGCGGCGGCGGTGTTCCTCATCGCCTTCGCGCGCCTGTGGGTCTACGTCCTCGACGACACCTACATCTCGCTGCGCTACGCGCAGCATCTCGCCGCAGGCCAGGGGCTGGTCTACAACCCGGGCGAGCGGGTCGAGGGCTACAGCAACTTCCTCTGGACGGTGCTGCTCGCTCTGCCCCACGCGCTGCGCATCCCGCCGGTCCCGTTCCTCAAGGTCGTCCTCGCGCTCGCCGCGCTCGCGACCGCCTGGGCCACCATGCGTCTTGGCCGGGCGAGCGGCCTCACGTCGGCCGACCCCCGCGACCGCTGGCTGGCGTGGGCGCCGGGCTGGCTCTTTCTCGTCACGCCGCTGGTGATCGAGCGCACCGCCGATGGCCTCGAGACCATCCCCTTCACCCTGTTGCTGGTGATGGCGGTGTCCTGGTCGCTCGAGGAGGGTCGCTCGGCACGATCCCCCCGGCTGGGCCTCGCGCTGGCCGCCCTGGCGATGATGCGCCCCGATGGTGTCATGTTCGCCCCGCTCCTGCTCGGGATCGCGGCCATCCGCGGCGCGCACGTGCGTCAAATCGCGCGCACGGCATTGGTATTCATCGCCCCGTTCACGCTCTTCATGCTTGCACGCCACGCGTACTACGGCGACTGGCTCCCGAACACGTTTTACGCCAAGCGCGGCGGCGGCTTTGTGTGGACGGTCGGCTGGGAGAGCGCCCGAGCGTTTCTGGCCGTCAATGGCGGCTGGGCGTGGCTCGCCGCAGTCCCGGCGCTGGTGTGGCGACGGAGCCGCGGCGCCGCGTGGCTTCTGATGTCCGTGGTGGCGACCCGCGTCGCGTTCCACGTCTGGGCCGGCGGCGAGTGGGTCGGGCGCTACCGGTTCCTGCTCCCAACCCTGCCGTTCCTCTACCTGCTCGTCGCCGCCGGCGTGGCCGCGCTGCGGACGCGCGCCTTCCGCCCTTACGCGGCCGCCGCGGCCGGCCTGCTGCTCGTCGGGCCGGGTTGGCTCGCCTACCCGACCCGCGAAGCCGACGCGCTCGCCTACGGGAGGGGATTGAACGCGGCCCACGGGGCGCTCGGGCGCGCGGTGAACTCCGGCACGGCGCCCGACGCGTTGATCGCGATGGATGACGCCGGCCTCGGCCCCTACCTCTCGCGCCGGCGCAACCTGGACATGCTGGGGCTGAACGACCGACACATCGCGCGCCTGTCGGGGCGCTTCAGCTACAAGGTGGACGTCCCTTACGTGCTGGGTCGCTCACCCGACCTCATCGTTCTCGTCTCGTCGGTGGCGGATCCGACCCGCGCGGAGCACCTGCCACTTCCCGGCCACGCGGCGCTGGCGGCGGACTCGACCTTCCATGCCCACTACGAGTTCGTGCGCGTGTATACGATGCGGCCGAACTATCACCTGGGCGTCTTCCGCCGGCGCGACTCACGGGCGGTGCCGGCGGATTTCTAAGCCGTTCGCGCGGCACCCGGGCGCTACCGCCGAATCGCCGCCTGCATCTCCGCGAGCGAGCGTGCCACGCCGCCGCGCACCACCCACGCCACCCGGCGCAGGTTCGCGACGTCGCGCATGGGGTCGGCGGCGACGAGAAGCAGGTCCGCGAGCTTGCCGGGCTCGACCGTGCCGAAATCGGCTTCGCGCCCCATCGCCCGGGCTCCGTTTCGGGTCGCGGCGACGATGATGTCCATCGGCCGCATCCCGGCGCGTTGCATCCATTCCATCTCGGCGTGGATCGCAGGGCCATGGAGCGTGAGCGGATTACCGGCATCGGTGCCCATCGCGATCGGGATGCCCGCCCGGTGCACGCGGAGCAGGTTGTCATCCATGGTGCGATGAAGGCTGTCGGTGGCGGTTTGCCGCGGCACCGCCCGCCGTTGCCCGAGGCGGCGCGCGGTCGTGGGCGTCGCGGCCAGGTGGGCCAGCGTGAGCGAGTCGACCACGCCGTTGGGATCATCCACGGCCGGCGGCGTGCCGTTGGTGACCGATTCCGCCATCCGCACGTAACCGTCGCGCACCGAGAGCGTTGGACAGTAGAGCGCTCCGTTATGCCGGCAGAGGTCGAGGAACTCGTCGTCCACCGGCAGGTCCTGGACGCTGTGCACCAGCAGCCTCGCCCCGGCCCGCAGCGCCACCTTGGCTTCGCGCAGCCCGGTCGCGTGCACGATGAGCGGCAGGCCCGCGCGCCGCGCCGCTTCGCCCGCAGCGAGCACCGCGCGCTCCAAGGCCGCGAAGTCGCTCCCCGCGCGCACGATGAACCACACCTTGACCGCGTCGGCACCGATGGCCTTGAGGTACCTCACGCCTTCATGGGCGCTCGCGGAATCGCGCAGGACCATGAACTGGCGTTCGGCCGGCAGGTTGAGCCAGTGGTCGACCGTCGTGAGCAGCGGCCCGGCGGTCGAGACGTGGGGCGCCTCGGTGCTGTGCTCGGCGTCGTCACGCATGCGCAGCGTCCACGGATACCCGCCCACGTCGAACACGGCGGTCACCCCCGAGGCAAGCCACGCACGGTGGAATCTCTCGGGGTGGGCCTGGAGACGCGCCTCGACCGCGTCATACGGATGTTCGGCCCGCAGATCGAGCGCGTCCGGCCGCCCATCGGCCCAGCCGGTCTGCGAGTAGTGGACGTGCGCGTCCACCAATCCGGGAAGCACCCACATGCCGCGGGCATCGAGCGTTTCCACACCGGCAGGCACCGGGCAGTGCGCGCGCGGCCCCGCGCACTCGATCCGGCCATCGCGGATGACGATGACCGCGTCCCGGACCGGCTGGCCTCCGGTCCCATCCACGAGCGTCGCCCCGACGATGGCCCGCGGTGGCGGCGGCACTCCGGGGAGCGCCGCGAAGGCGCTGGTCACGGCGATCCTCCACCCGTCGGGCGTCGCGACGAAGACGCGCTCGGAGAGGCCGGTCTGCTCGACCGCGCCGTAACGCACACGGTAGCGGTAGGTGCCGTAGACCACTCCCGCTCTGATCGGAGCGAGCCGAAGGTCGAGCGCTTCAAAATGATCGGGCCACCCGCGTCCCGCCGACGAGTCGAGCGCGGCGTATCCGAACGCGATGCCCGTCGAGCCGGTGCGCGCCAGACCTTTGGAGCGCAGGTAGCACGCGAGGTACGCATCGCGATCGCGGCGGCGGATGGCATCGAGGTTGGAATCGAATACGCGCCGGGCGGCGGCGATGTCGGTGGCGGCCACCGAGTCGCCAGAGTCAACCCGCTGCGCCCAGGCGCGGTCCGTCGGCGTCCAGGCCACAAGCGTGGCGAGAAACGCCAGCACGAGTAGCCTGGCCCGGCCGGGCGGGTGCCTCAACCCACCTGCCCCGCCGCCGTCACGCTCTCGGGATGCGACGGGCCGCTCTTCGTCACTTCGCGTCTGATGAAGCGGCCGGCGCCACGCTCGACCTCGAGCTTGCCGTCACGGAACTGGACCCGGCCGTTGACGACCACGTGCGTCGGCTTCCCGCGCACCTTGAACCCCTCGAAGATGTTGCGGTCGCATTTAGAGTGATGGGTCTTCGCGCTCCGCACGCCCTCGCTCGTCGGGTCGTAGAGCACCAGGTCTGCGTCGCTCCCCACCGCGACGGTGCCCTTGCGCGGATAGAGACCGAAGATCCGGGCCGGGTTGGTGCTGCCGAGCGCCACCATGCGCTGCAGGTCGAAGTGCCCCTCGCACACGCCATGTGTGTAGAGGAGCTGCAGGCGATCCTCGATGCCGGCGGCGCCGTTCGGGATACGGGTGAAGTCGTCCTTGCCCATCCGCTTCTGCTCCATGGTGAACGGGCAGTGATCGGTGCCGATCGAGTCGAGCATGCCGCTCGTGAGCCCGGTCCACAGCGCGTCGTGATGGCCCACGTTGGGCGGGCGGATCGGGGGGCTCATGACGTAGGCCGAGCCCTCGAAGTCCGGCTTCGCGAATACGCTGTCGTCCAACATTAGATATTGCGGGCAGGTCTCGCCGTAGCACCGCTGCCCGCGCAGCTTGGCGCGTTCGAGCGCCTGAACCGACTCCTTGCAGGTCATGTGCACGATGTAGGCGCGCGTGCCGTGCAGGTGCGCCATCATCAGCGCGCGCTCGGTGGCCTCGCCCTCGACCGCGCTCGGACGCGAGACCGGGTGGTACTCGGGCCCAAGCTTGCCCGCCGCGACCAGCTCCTTCTGGAGATTGAACACCACGTCACCGTTCTCGGCGTGCACGGCGACGACCGCGCCCAGCTTCGCGGCCTGCTTCATGACCTGGTAGAGCTCACCGTCGTCCACCATGATGGCGCCCTTGTAAGCCATGAACACCTTGAACGATGTGATGCCGTGCTCCTGGACCACCGCGCGCATCTCCCCGGCGGTCTTGTCCGTCCAACCGGTGATCGCCATGTGGTAGCTGTGGTCTACCGGCGACTTCCGGCTGCGCTCCTGCCAGATGTTCAATCCCTCAAGCAGTGACTGGCCCCGGGCCGGGATGCAGAAATCGATGAAGCAGGTGGTGCCGCCCGCGACACCCGAGGCAGGCCCGGTGAAGAAGTCGTCGGCCGACACCGTGCCCATGAACGGCAGCTCCATGTGCACGTGCGGATCGATGAACCCGGGGAGCACGAATTGCCCCGAAGCGTCGAGCACCTCGTCCTTCGCGCCCCGCTTCTCGATGTTCTCACCGATCGCGACCACGCGGCCGCCTTCGCAGTAGACATCGGCGACGAACCGGTCGGCCGCGGTCACGATCTCGCCGTTCTTGATGAGCAGTCCCATGAGCCCCCCGCGCGATCAGCCCCTTCGATACTCCACCAGCCGCATCCATGGCCGCGAGCGGTCGAGCCCGTCGTAGGACTCGAGCACAATGCCCGACTCGTCGGCCCAAAATGTGTAGCCCCCGTCCTCGCTTTGCGACGGCAGTGTCACGACGTAGCGTCCGGCCGGCACTGGACCGTGCGGGGTCTCAAATGTGCCCTTCTCAACGCAGCGGTAGAGCATCCGATCCGGGGTCACCGCCATGATCGGCGGGCCCACACGCAGCACCGGGAACTCGTGCTCGCCGCCCACCTGAAAATCGCGGCGCGCAAGGATGAGCGTGTTGAAGAGGTGCGTGGCGTAATCCACCTCGCAGTAGTCCGGGAAGTCACCCTCCTGTTCCCGAAAATGGCCGCCGTACTCGATGCGCACGCGCCACATCGGACCGTCGGCGGCGTGGGTCGCCCGCAGCGTGCGCTCGCCCACCGTCCACAGCACCTCGAGCCCGGTGATCCGCCACTCGCGGGTGAGCGTCACGCGATACGCGTGGCGGTTCGGTAACGGGTGCGGAGGCACGGTCTCCTGCTCGCCGCTCACGACCATGCCATCGGCGGAACCCTCGATGCGCCAGCGCTCCTCACCGCACTCGACCCCGGCGTGGTAGAGGACGTAGCGGCCTTGGAGCCTGGGGAGCCCGGGGATCGCCGTCCCCGCCTCGCCTGTGGAATCGATCGCGGGAGACGTCACGGGGCCAGGTCCACCAGCTCGTCGTAGGTCTCGGGTCGCCGGTCGCGGTAGAACTGCCAGATGCGCCGGACCTCCTCGATCATGTCGAGGTCCATCTCGGCGACCACGAGTTCGTCCTTGTCCTCGCCGCCCTGGGCGAGAAAGTTCCCGCGCGGGTCCACGAAGTAGGACGACCCGTAGAACTTGCCGATGTTCCAGGGCGCCTCGGTGCCGACCCGGTTGCTGCATCCCATGAAGTAGCCGTTGGCGACCGCGTGGGCGGGCTGCTCGAGTTTCCACAGGTACTGCGAGAGCCCGGCGACCGTGGCGCTCGGGTTGAAGACGATCTCGGCGCCGTTCAACCCCAGCGCGCGCGCGCCCTCGGGGAAGTGGCGGTCGTAGCAGATGTACACGCCAACCTTGGCGTAGCGGGTCTGGAACACCGGGTAGCCGAGGTTGCCCGGCTTGAAGAAGTATTTCTCCCAGAACCCCGACGTGTGCGGGATGTGATTCTTCCGGTACTTGCCGAGGTAGGAGCCGTCGGCGTCGTAGACCGCGGCGGTGTTGTAGTAGACGCCGGGCAGGTCGCGCTCGTAAACCGGCACCACCACCGCCATCTGGTACTTCGAGGCGATCTTCGCCACCGCGTCGGTGGTGGGCCCCGGCACCGGCTCGGTCGCGTCGTACCAGCGCGGGTCCTGGCTCGGGCAGAAGTAGGGACCGTCGAAGATTTCCTGCAGGCAGAGCACCTGCACGCCCTTCTTCCCTGCTTCCTCGATCAGGGGCACGTGCTTGTCGAACATCGCCTGCTTGATCTTCGCGACCGGGAGTGACTCGTCGTTGAGCGGGTTGCTGCACTGGATCAGACCGCCGATGAGTTTCCGGGGCATGAGACGTTCCTCGTTGAGGGGGTGATCGCGGCGACGGCTCCGTTCAGCGGTCGTTCAGTACTTCTCGGTCATGGGCCAGAGCGTACGGCGGATAGAGCGTGTTCCAGCGGGTGATGAGCGCACCGATCGCGCCGCCGGGCGCGTGCCGACACCACCGCGAGCGCCTCAAAGGTGAGGACCATCCCCATCAGCCCCTCACAACCGCCACGCCGGGAGCAGCCACGCCTGCCGCCTGCGCGCCGCTCCAGGCGCCGAGCCAGTAAAGCGCGCTCGATGCGATCGCGAACCACACCGGGTGCGGGATGATCATGAGATTCATGAGCCCGGCACAGAACAGGAGCGCGGCGAGGATCATGGCATGCATCATCTTCGCCTTCGGCGCGAAGCGCGCCGCCACCCAGCCTCCGGCGACGCTGCCCGCGGCGTAGGAGAGCAGCACGAAGAGCAGCGCCGCGAGCGGGATCTGCGCCATCGCCGCCTTGATGGATTCGGGATTCGTGGGGTCCATCCCTGCCGGTGGCGGGTAGAGACGCATGCCAATCATCTGGACCACGGCGATCAGGACGAACGCGACCAGCAGCCCCGAGATGACGGCGAGGATGCTGCGGACGACCGGGTTCATTCCGCCTCCCAGGGAGCGCGGGACGGCCGTGCGTACGACCGTCCCGCATCACGGTCCTCTACAACCACCGCGTGATGACCACTTTCTTGTCGGTGTAGAACTCGACCCCGTCGCGGCCGTGCGCCTTGAGGTCGCCGAAAAACGATCCCTTCGCACCGCCGAACGGGAAGTAGGCCATCGGCGCCGCGACGCCAATGTTGACGCCCAGCATGCTGGGCTCGACCCGATAGCGGTACTCGCGCGCCCACTTACCGCTCGAGGTGAAGATGCTGGTCGCGTTGCCGAGGTCGTGCCGGCGCACGATGGCGACCGCCTCGTCGAAGTCCTTCGCACGCATGAGGCACAGCACCGGCCCGAAGATCTCCTCGCGGCCGATCACCATGTCGGGCGTCACGCCGTCGAAGATGGAGGGGCCGAGGAAGTAGCCGTCGGGGTGCTTCGCGTCCCGGTAGGCGCGCCCGTCGAGGATGAGCTTCGCCCCTTCGGCCAGACCCTTCTCGATGTAGCCGAGCACCTTCTCGCGGTGCTGCTGGGTGATGAGCGGCCCCATCGTGACGCCGGCCTCCTCGCCGCCGCCCACCTTGAGCTTCTTGGTCTCGGCGACCAGCTTGTCACGGATGCGGTCGTAGGCATCCCCGACCGCGAGCACCACGCTGTTTGCGAGGCAGCGCTCGCCCGCGCATCCGAAGCACGACTCGGTCGAGATCGCGGCTGCCCGATCCATGTCGGCATCGGGCATCACCACGACGAAGTTCTTGGCGCCGCCCAGAGCCTGCACGCGTTTGCCCCTCTCGGCGCCGCGCTTGTAGACGTAGTGGGCGACGGGCGACGAACCCACGAACGACACCCCGGCGATCCCCGGGTGGTCGAGGATGGCGTCCACCGATTCCTTGGCGCCGTGCACCAGGTTCACCACGCCCTCGGGGAATCCGGCCTGGTGCAGCAGCTCGAAGATCTTCACCTGCGAGAGCGGCACCCGCTCGCTGGGCTTGACGATGAACGTGTTCCCGCACGCTACGGCGTAGGGCAGGAACCACATCGGCACCATCACCGGGAAGTTGAACGGGGTGATGGCCGCGAACACCCCGAGCGGCTGGCGCACGGTGTGGCAATCGATGCCGGTGGCGATGTCCTCGAGCGAAGTGCCCTGCATGAGCTGCGGGATCGCCAGCGCGTTGTCGATGTTGTCGATCGCGCGGCGCACCGAGGAACGCGACTCCTCGAGCGTCTTGCCGTGCTCGCGGGTGCACACACGCGCGATGTCCTCGAAATGCTCCTCGAACAAACTCTTCAGCTTGAAGAGGGGCTTGAGCCGGTTCACGGGCGGCGTCGCGCGCCAGGCAGGGTAGGCCTTGAGTGCCGCCTGCACCGCGCGGTCGACGTCGGCGGCGCCGCCCAGCGGCACACGCGCGAGCAGCGCATCGGTGGCGGGATTGCGGACCTCGCCAATGTGGGTCGCGTCCGAGGCGACCCAGCGGCCGCCGATGTAGTTCTGGATGGTGGTGACGGCGTCGCTGGTCGCCGTCTCGTGGCCGTTGACGACGGCCTGCTCGCGCGGTGCCGACATGGGATATGACCTCCTCGAGGATCGTGAGCCCGGAAGCGCCCACCAAGATACACCCAGGCCGGGTGGGCGTGGAATCGCCAAACCCGCCGTCGGATACGGGTTCAGGCCGTCCGGCCGCGATGTTAGACTGCCGCCCGATCGCTCATCATGGAGGCATCCGATGGACCCGGCCTGGCGCGAGCATCTCGAGGCGCTCAAACGCTTCAATGTGTGGGAGGACGGCCAGCTTCGCGGCCTGCGCCGGGACTATTCGGAGTCGCTCGCCTGGATGGCCGAGGCGTGGAACCTTGCGCGCCGGACAAATCCCGCCTGGGGATCTCCCAATGGCGGGGAGGAGCAGATCCTTCACCTCGTGAGCTTGCAGCACGCGCTCGCGAAGGCCCGTCTCGGCCCATGAACCATCTCGAGGCGGCCCTGCTGGAGGTCGTGGGATTCCTGGAAGCCCGGGGAGCCCGATACATGGTGGTGGGCGGCTTCGCCTCGCTCCACTGGGGTCGCCAACGACTTACCGAGGACCTCGATTTGACTGTCGAGGTCCAGTTCCCTGCGCTCGCAGGATTCGTCGAAGAACTTGGACGTGAGTTCAAGCTCACCGCCAGCGACCCGCTGGAGTTCGCGCGCGTGAATCACCTCATCCGCCTGATGACCCGCGTGTCCGTCCCCGTGGATCTGATGCTGGCGGCTCTTCCCTTCCAGGTCGCGGCCCTGGATCGTGCTGTGGAGATACCCGTGGGACCCCGAACGGTACGCTTCTGCACACCGGAGGATCTCGTCATCTACAAGCTCGCGTCTGAAAGGCCACAGGATCACATCGACGTCGATGGCGTGGTCCTGCGCCAGGCCGAGGGGTTGGACCGCAAGTACCTCGACCGGTACGTTTGCGACCTCGCGGCCGGTCTCGAGCGGCCTGACATACTCAGGATTTACTCAGCCGCCTTGAAGAGAGCAGGACTCCCCGAACTTCCTCCGAATCGGGGCACGGTGTGACCCATGGGTGAGACCCGCGTCGACCTGCATCACCTGCTCGAGGACCTCCGCGACGCATACGCAGGCGCGCTCGAGGAAACCATCCTCACCGAGATCGTCGCCAATTGCCTCGACTCTGGCGCGGGCCTGATCCGAGTCGTGGCGGAGCCGGCGCTCTCCACCCTCACGGTCGTCGATGATGGCTCGGGAATGCAGCGGCGCGATCTCGCCCGCTATCACGACATCGCCGCCAGCACCAAGACGCGCGGCGAGGGGATCGGCTTCGCCGGTGTCGGGATCAAGCTCGGCCTCCTCCTGTGCGAGGAGGTGCTGACCGAGACGCGGCGCGGCAAGAGCCACGTGGCGACGCGCTGGCACCTGGCCTCGCGCCACAAGGCTCCGTGGAAGTGGGTGCCTCCACCGGGGCTCGTGGTCGAGCGAGGTACCGCGGTGACACTCAAGCTTACCAATCCCCTCTCGCCGCTACTCGACGCCGGGTTCCTCGAGGGTACGCTGCGCCGCCACTATCAGCCGCTGCTCGAACCCGAGTTCGACGAGCTGCTGCTCGACCACTACCAGAGGGGACTGCGGTTCGAGGTGAACGCCCGCGCGCTGGAGCGGGCGCGCGTCCGGGCGACCGAGATCGCGCCGCTCGCGGTGAGGATCGGCCGCAAGCGCAAGCCTGCCGCGCTCGGCTACCTGGTGCGCGAGGCGGCGCCGCTCCCCGAAGAGGCACGGGGCCTCGCGATCACCACGCTCGGCAAGGTCATCAAGCGGGGCTGGGACTGGCTCGGGGTGACTCCGGCCACCCCTGACCTGATCGGCGGCGTGATCGAGGTGCCGGCGCTGGCCGAGTGTCTGACTCTTAACAAGGCCGACTTCATCCGCACGGGTCCGCGCGGGGCGACCTACCTCGCCCTGCGCAAGGCGATCCAGGAGGCGGTCGGCTACCAGCTCGCCGCATGGGGCGACGCGCGCGACCAGGCCGAGGAGACCCGCCGGCGCGCGGCGCGGCCGGTCGAGCGCGACCTGGAGCGCGTGCTGGTGGACCTGGCCGACGAGTTCCCGCTGCTGGGCGCACTGGTCGAGCGTCACGCCGGCGGGCAGCGCAAGCTGCCGATCGGTCGGTCAGGAGGCGCGGCGGACGCGCATGCGCTGATGGCGGAGTCGGTGAGCGCGCAGGCCGACGCCGCAGTGGCGGTCTCGGAGGTGGCCGGGATGCCCTCACCCTCCGAGGCGCAGGCGCCCGCCGCGCAGCCCGACGCAAGGCCTGCCGGCGCCGCGCCGCCAGCCGCCCCCGGGCTACCCGGCGAGCGCGGCCCGCGACGCCCGACCCGCTACGGACTCACCATCCAGTTCGAGGCGCGTCCCGGCGACCCTGAGATCGGGCGGCTGCGTGAGTCCACCGTCTGGGTGAACGAGGCTCACTCTGCCTACAAGCGTGCCGTCGCATCGCGCTCCGAAGGCTACCACCTGGCGCTGGCGGTGGCGCTCGCCCTGGCGCCGCTCGCGGTGGAGGCGGCGGGCGAGCATGCGTTCGTCACCGCGTTCCTCGACCGATGGGGTGCGGCGCTCGAGACGAGCGGGGGGCGCGGGCGGCGATTGTAGGGGGCCAGCGGTCACCGCTGCGCGATCCCCGCGGCATCGGCGCTCTGCCCGGAGATGGTAGACTCCCGCCGATGCTCTTCTCCGATGACACGAGCCCCGAGGCCGAGCGCGTCCTGGTCGGCCTGCTGCGCGCCAGGGCGCCGGCCGAGCGCCTCTCCTCCGTGTTCCATCTGAACGCGCTCGCCCGCTCGCTGACCTTCGCCGGGCTCCGCGAGCGCAATCCGGACGCTTCGGACGACGAGATCGAGGCCCGGTACGCCGAGCTGATCCTGGGAACGCAGCTCGCCGCGAGAGTTCTGGCCACGAGGAAGGCTCGGGGGCTCGGCTCCGGCGCCCGACGGTAGCCGATGCCGAATCCCCAGCTCGAAGCGCTCGGCCGCGTCGTGATGCTGCTCAACGCGTGGGGCATCGGTTACTGCATCGGTGGCTCCCTGGCGAGTTCCTACTACGGCGTGAGCCGGACCACCGCGGATGCCGACATCGTCGTCGATCTGCAGGCTGGACAGCTCGACGCCATGGCCACCGCCCTCGAACCCGAGTTCTACATCAGCCGCGACGCCATGCGTGAGGCGCTTCGCGAGCGGAGGTCGTTCAACGCCATCCACCTGGACACGTTGTTCAAGGTCGACTTCTTCGTCCTCGGCGACGGACCATTCGATCGCGAAGAGTTCCGGCGACGCGTTCCCAAGCAGCTCGCCGAGCTCCCCGATGTCCCCGTCACCTTGATGACCGCACAGGACACGGTGCTCAGCAAGCTGCGCTGGTTCCGCTCCGGCGGCGAAGTATCGGACCACCCATGGCGGGATGTCCTGGGTGTGCTGGTGGCGTCGGGACCGACCCTTGATGTGACTTACATGGAGCTCTGGGCTGCGTCTCTGGGCGTGAGCGATCTGCTGAGCCGGGCGAGAGCGGAAGCATCCACGCACTGAAGCACCCCCTGCTGACCGCCCCGTCACCCCAGCCTTCGCCTCACCTCCCGCAGCACTGCGCTCATGTGCTTCCACGCGAGCCGCGCCCCGCTGCGCCCGATCCGCGCCAGCGGCATCCACTCGGCGCTCGCCGCGTCATCGGCGGCGCGCGGCACGCCCGAGCGCCAGCGCGCAAGCCAGTAGAAGTTCATGGTCGGGAAGTATCCGAAGCCCCTGAGGTGGTAGCGGTCCCAGAAATAGCCTAGCGGCTCGATCCTACCAACGCGCAGCCCGGTCTCCTCGCGCAGCTCGCGCCGTGCCGCCTCATCGATCGCCTCGTTCGCGTCCACGAACCCGCCCGGGAAGTCCAGGAAGCCGCGGCGCGGCGGGTGTCCGCGCCTCAGCATCAGGAGCGCGCCGGCCTTCGCCACGATTATCCCGGCGCACGGACGCGGGTAGTCGAACATGAGGTAGCGACAGCGTGGGCAGCGGATCTTTCGCGGATCGTCACCAACGGTGCGCGAGACCGGGCGCCCGCAACGCGCGCAAGGAAAGGAGATCACCGCGCCACCACCGCGATCACCGCCGGGAGCGGCACCTTGGCCCCCGGGGCATCCGGCGCGTCACCCGGTCCCTTCCACGGCCCGAAGCTGGCGTAGTGGAAGGGCGGGGTGCTCACGCACAGCTCTGCCTCGTAGCCGCCGTCCATGGACATCGCGTGCGAAAGACCAATCGGCGCCTGCTGCAGCAGCTGCGCGAAATCCCACAGCGTATAGCCGCCCTCGCTGGTGATCACCAGGATGCGGCCCTTGCCGTCCTGGGCGACCACCGTGCGGTTCGCGACCACGTCGGTCTTGCGGATGCGCAGGCGCCCGTCGTGGTCGAAGAGCATGAAGGACTGCGCCACCTCGCGCCATCCGGGGGCGATGGGATCGAGCGGATCGCGGTCCAGGTCGAGCACCCGGACCGCTGAGCGGCCGTCGTCCGGAGAGGCGACCAGCGCCGCCTTAAACCCGGGATGAAGTCGCTTCGAGACCCGAACGCCGTCGCTGACCAGCAGGCCCATGTAAGAGAGGTCAGGGTAGTACTGACCGGCGTTGAAGACGGCGAGGGCGCCGGTGTGCTGCTGCCACTCCACGATCGAAAGCGGCACCCCGCCCGGGTCGCGCGAGTAGTGGTGAACGCGCAGGCGAACGTTCGCGGGGTCGAGCCGCAGGACGGCGATCTCCGAGGAGCCACGACGGCAGTACGGGTCGCCCCGCAGTGTCGTGAACTCCATCCCGTCGCGGAGCGCGCGCCAGCGCGGGCCGCCCGCCCCGCGCACGAGCGACAGCGCGAGCGCGCACAGTCCGGCCAGGACCAGCAGGATCAGCGTGCGGCGGAGCGGCATGGCGCGGGCATTCTCGTCGTCAGGCGCGCGTCGAGTCAACGCGCGGGCCGGCTGCGTGACCGACGGAGATATCGCGGGCTTCGTGATGAGTCCTCGACGTGGCAGCACCCGCGCACCGTGGAGTCGTGACACGGTCGGGGAGCCCGACGTACTCGGCGGTGTCGCAATCCGGACTCTCGTGGGCTTCGGACGCTCCGGCGTGCGCGAACCGTTCCTGTGGTCTCGCAGCGTCTTGCGAGTCTTCTCGCATCCCTCCGCCCGACTGGCACGCCGCCTGCCCTCTACCTGCGCGCCTCGTGCTTCCCCGCACGGAACACCGGCTCGCGCGACTTCGCCCTCCCCGTGCGTGAGACCGGCCGGCGTTTACGACCAGCCCTGCTCACTCGTCGCCGCCGTCAGGGAGAAGACATGCATCCAGCGGGTCACTTCACCGCGACGGCCCTCGGCCTTCTCGCGACGCTCGCCGCGGTCCCGGCGCAGCCTGCCTCCACAACCGTTTCCGCCACGCTGCGCTGGACGGCCCCGGGTGACGACGGCATGGTCGGACGCGCGCAGGCATACATGCTGCGCTACTCGACCGTGCCGATCACCGATGCCAACTTCGGCAGCGCCACACCGGTCGCGGGGGGCCCGGCGCCCAGGCCTCCGGGCTCGCTCGAGACCTTCGCGGTCACCGGGCTTGCCCCGAGCACGGTTTACTTCTTCGCGATCAAGACCTCGGACGACGCCGGGAACTGGTCGGTGCTCTCGAACGTGGCGTCCTTTCCGGCCCTGATGACCGGCGTCGAAGATCCTCCCGCCGCCCTCTCGTTCTGGGCCCCGTGGCCCAATCCCGCGCGCACCTCGCTGCGGTGCACCTTCACGCTGCCGGGGCCGGCCATGTTCCAGGTGGATGCGTTCAGCGTTGATGGCCGCCACGTCAGCCACCTCGCGAGCGGATGGCGACCGGCCGGCCGGGGAGAGGTCACATGGGATTTGCGCGATGATGAGGGGCATCGGGTGCCCGCAGGCGTCTACCTGGTGCGTGCGCGCCTGGGCGGGGACATCCTGACGAGGCGCGTGGCGGTCGTTCCGTGAACCGCGGACCTGGCCGGGACTACGCTGCGCGGTTGTCCGCGTCGTCGTCGGGGAACTCGCCCTCGCCGCGCTCCCACCCTTCGAGATCCTCGTCGCTCCACAGATCGCCCTGCCGGTCCTCGTCGGCCATCTCGAAGCGCGAGGCCGCTTGCTGACCGGCGTCCGGCTCGCCCGCGGCACCTGCAGCGCCCGCCGCGCCGGCATCCTCGTGAAACGCAGAGAGCGCCTCGAGGTCGCGGCGCGCGGGCTCGTAGCCGGGATGGATCCAGAGCACGTGCTGGAGCAGCCGCACCGCCTCCTCGGCGGCGCCGAGCTGCAGGCAGGCCGACGCGGCGAGGTAGTGGAGCTCGGGATGATGCGGGGCGAACGACAGTCCGCGCAGCGCCCGTGCGAGTCCCGCACGCAGCTTGCCGCGCCGCAGCGCGTCCGCGGATGCGGAGGCCAGCGCCACCGCGGCGCCAACGTCGGGCGGGGTGTAGAGGCCGGGGATGTGTCGCTTGAGCTCGGTGAGCGCCCGGCCCATGGAGAGGCGGACGATAGGATCGAGGGTGCGGGCGCGTTCGGCGGCGACGCGATCCGCCAGATGCGCGAAAACGACCGCGATCTCGTCGAGCGAGGGGCGTGACGACTCGGACACGAGCGCTTCCTCCAGCTTGAGTGCGATGTTCACGGCAGACGTATCTGTGTGCTTCATCGGCAGGAGATGTCAGGGGCTGAAGCGGCTCGATGCGCGACCCGGGGCGGGCGCGATCCAGAAGCGAGGGTGTAGGCGACTCCGGCCGGCTCAGCGCACGGTGCGGCGGGTGGAATCGATCCACCACGCCCAGGGGATGAAGAGCCAAAGGGCCAGCGCCATCAGGGCGATGGTGCGCTCGCTAGTCCCGGCCGGCAGCGGCTGGAGGTTGGAGAGGAAGATCAGCGAGACCACCACTACCAGCGACCACAGCGAGAGCCGGCCTCTCCCCCCGCGCGGCCGGGTGACCCGCATGTAGAGCCACAGCCCGACGATGAACAACAGGAACTCCACGATGATGGTCGCCGCCACCGAGTTCCAGAGCCCGAGTCCGGCCCCAGGTCCTCCGGGCCAGAGCGGCAGGTCGGGCCGGTGGGCGATCAAGTCCATCACCCAGTGGCTCGCCACCGCCAGGCCGATCCAGACCGCTCCGCGGGTGTCGCGGGTCAGCGCGCGGAACACGATGCCGACGAGCCCGGACCAGAACAGGGTCATGTGCAGGCTGTGCGACCAGGGATAGTTCTCGAAGGCCAGCGGCGTAAAGGCGGTGTTGCGCGGATCGATCCGTACCGTCTCCCAGCCAAGCAGCAGGAAGATCGGCCACAGCAGATCCAGGAACATCGGCGCAAAGAGCAGGGTCGCCAGCGACACCCGCGGCGCGAAACGCTTGCCCGCGAGGCCCACTGCGATGTGACCGAGGAACACGCTTATCGCCCCTGGCTGTGCGCGAAACGCGGGTCGGCCGCGCGCAGGCACTGTTCGAGCAGGTTTCCGGCGACGGCGAGCCGGTACTCGCGATCCGAGCGGATGTCGTCGATCGGGGCGATGTCGTGCATGAGCGCGGCGCGCGCGCGCGTCGCCACGGCGGGCGACGGAGTAGCGCCCGAGAGCGCCGCCTCGGCCCGGCCGGCCCGAAGCGTGACCGGCGCCACGCTGCCCCAGGCGAGCCGGACGTGGTCCACACAGCCATCGCGGCCGAGCCGAAGCACGCCGGCCATCACCACCTTGGAGATGCTCTGCGCGCGCCGGGTGCCGACCTTGCGGAAGAACTGTCGGCTACGGGGCGGCGGGAACGGCACCACCACCGCGGTGATGAGCTCGTCGGGGGCGAGCGCCAGGTCGCGATAACCGCGGTAGAGCGCGGCGATCGGGATGGTCCGCTCGCCGCGCACCGAGCAGGCGTGGACCGTCGCATCGAGCGCCATAAGCGCGGGGAGCGAATCGCCGGCAGGTGACGCGTTGGCGATGTTGCCGCCGACCGTCGCCCGGTTCTGGATCTGCCGCCCCCCCACCTCAGCCGCCGCCGCGACCAGCGCCGGCAGACGCCGGCGCAGGATCGCGTGCTCCCGGATCTCGCTGAATGTGGCGAGCGCCCCGAGGCGCGCACCGGCAGCGCCGGTCCGGATGCCGCGCAGCTCGCGCAGGCCCCTCAGGTCAACGAATCGCAGGCCGGCGTGTGTGCCTGCATTGAGGTAGACGAAGAGATCGGTAGCGCCAGCGAGCGGCGTCGGACGCTTCGAGCCGGGGCCGGGGCCGCGGGCCACGCTCATGATCCGCAGGGCGTGCGCGAGGTCGCGGGGCCGCGCCACCTCGAGGGTGGAGAGCGCGGCTCTCAATTGAGCTTCCCCGCCGGCCGGCGCTTCCCGGCCGAGCGCGCGGCGGCGCGCACCGCGTCCACGATCTTCTGGTACCCGGTGCACCGGCAGAGATTGCCGGCCAGCGCCTCGCGCACCTCGGGATCGCGCGGCACGCGTCCGCGCGTGCGGCGCAGCAGCTCGTGGGCGGAGAGCAGGATGCCGGGGGTGCAGATGCCGCACTGGGCGCCGCCCATGGTCACGAACGCCTGCTGGAGCGCGGTGAGCCTTGTGCCCCGCGCGAGCCCCTCGACGGTGAGGATGGTCGCGCCGGCGGCCTGGACCGCGGGCACCAGGCACGAGTTCACCGTGCGGCCGTCGATCAGCACCGTGCAGGCGCCGCACTCGCCCTCGCCGCACCCCTCCTTGGTGCCGGGCAGGCGGCACTCCTCGCGCAGCACATCGAGCAGCCGCTTCATCGGCGGCACCGTCACGCGCCGGCGGCGGCCGTTCACGGTGAAGGTGAGGGTCACGCGCGGAGTCACTCCGCATTCTCCTCTGGAAGATTCGCGAACGGAAGTCGCCGGTAGCACAGCGAAAACCCGTCGAGCAGCGCCGCCTCCACGGCGGCGGGATCCTCGTCGGGCGTGCTGAGCCAGGCGATCTGCAGTGCCACGTGGTCGAGCAGTTGCCAGATGTAGCGCCCGCCCCAGTGCCCCACCGCCTTCCCCTGCCCGAAGCGCAGGTATCGCTTCACCCGCTGCTGGAGCAGCGACCGCACGCCGGGTCCGCGGGCGCGGCCGATGTAGAGCACGCGCGCGGCCTCGACCCAACGCTCCTTCAGCACCTCCACAGCCACCGATGGATCCTTCTGCCGGTACCGGCCGCCGACGCTCTGCGCGAGGAACTCCGGGGGCGCGGCCGTGTCACGCACCACGACGTAGACGCCGCGCTCGACCGGTACATCGAGGCAGCGCGTGCGCTGCAGGTGCGAGACCGAATGGAAGCCGGTGAAGCCGCGCTCCCGGAGCATCACGACATCCCACGAGCGCGACGAATCCACGAGCGCCGCGCTCACGCGCCGTCCCGCGCCCGCAACGCGCGCAGCAGGCGCTCCGGCGTCACCGGGATCTCGTCCATGCGCAGCCCGGTCGCGTGCGCGATCGCCGCCACCACCGCCGGCGCCGGCGTATCCATGGGCAGCTCGCCCACCCCCTTGGCGCCGCGGGGCCCGTGCGAGTAGGGATCGTCCACGAAGGCGACCTTGATAGGTGGCGTATCTACCGCGGTCGGGATGATGTAGTTGGTGAGCTGGTGGTTCCAGACGCTGCCGTCCTTCCAGCGCACCTCCTCGAGCAGCGCGTAACCCAGGCCCTGCACGGTCCCGCCCTCCACCTGGCCCGCCGCCAGCACCGGATGGATCGCGCGCCCGATGTCGTGCGCGGTCGCCACGCCGAGCACGGATGTCTCGCCGGTGTCGAGATCCACCTCTACCTCCACCGCGCAGGCCGCGTACGAGAAGACGCCGTAGGCGTCGCCCTGATAGCGGTCATCGTCCCATTCGATCCCGGGAGGCTTCTGGTAGCGACGCTCGACCCGAAGGTCCCCTCGCTCGCGAATGAACGCCTTCGCCACTCGGGCGAAATCCGCCGCGCCGTCGATCGGGCGCTCGGCGAACAACTCGAGCCGCTCGCGCATGCCGACGGCGCATCGTTCCAGCAGGCCGCCGACCACCATGACGGTGCGGGACGCGACGGTGGGCCCGCTGTCCGGCACCAGGTCGGTATCCGGCTCCTGGAACTCGACGAAATCGGCGGGCACGCCGAGCGCATCGCCGACCAACTGCGAGAACACCGTGACGGTGCCCTGCCCGATCTCCGTGTTCGCCGAGAAGATTCGGGGACGCCCCGCCCGAGACAGCTCGAGGGCCGCGACCGAGCCGAGCTCGACCTCGCCGCTGCCGGTGAACCCGGCACCGTGGAGCGCGAGCGAGATGCCAATGCCACGCCGCAGTCTCCGCCCGCCGTGTGCGACGCGCCCGGCGCGCTCGTGCTTTTCGGCCGCCGCGTTCTCGCGCGCGTATCTGGCCCGACGCCGTGTCCAGTCCGCCAGCCGGCCGGTGCGCTCGAGCACATCGAGCGCGCCAACGCTTTCGCGCAGCGTCTGTCCGGTGGGGGTCACGTCGCCGACGCGGACGGCGTTCTTGCTCCGAAACGCGAGTGGGTCCATGCCGAGCCGCCCGGCGATCAGGTCCATGTGACATTCGGTGGCGAACAACGTCTGCGGGGCCCCAAATCCACGAAACGCCCCGTTGGGAGGCGTGTTGGTGGCGACCGCGCGGGCGTGGATGCGCACGTGCGGCCAGCGGTAGGCGCCGCCCGCGTGGATGGCGCCGCGCGAGAGCACCACCGGCGAGAGCGTCACGTAGGCGCCGCCGTCCATCACCAGATCCATCTCGTGCGCGACCAGCGTGCCGTCCTTCATCACCCCGCTGCGCACGCGGGCGACCATGGGGTGTCGCTTGGTGGTGGCGGCGATGTCCTCGAGACGGTCGTAGACGATCTTGACCGGCCGGCCGCTCTTCCACGCCAGCAGCGCGGCGTGGCCGCCGATCATCGACGGGTACTCCTCCTTGCCGCCGAACCCGCCGCCGGTCACGGTCTGGATCACCCGCACGCGCCCGGCCGGCAGGGCGAAGATGCGCATCAGGGCCTTATGCACGTAATAGGGGCATTGGAGCGAGCCGCGCACTTTGAGTCCGCCGTCCGCCGTGCGCTCGGCCATCATCGCGTTGGTCTCGATGTAGAGCTGCTCCTGGTGACCGGTGCGATAGGTGGCTTCGACCACCAGGTCCGATTCGGCGAACCCGCGGTCGATGTCGCCGCGCTCGATGACGATCTCCTTCATGATGTTGTCGTCGCCATGGATCACAGCCTTCGTCGCCAGCGCCTCCTCGACCGTGAGCACGGCCTCGAGCGGCTCGATCTCGACGCTCACCGCCCGACGCGCCGCCTCGGCACGCTCCGGATCCTCGTGCGCCACGAGCAGGATCGGCTCCTCGGCGTGGCGGATCTCGTTCGCCGCGAGCAGCGGCTGGTCGTCCACGATCAGGGCCACCAGGTTCTCGCCCGGGATGTCCTTGTGGTCGGCGATCGTGACCCCGCTCCAGTCGAACGCCGGGTCGAGGGTGACGCGCCGGATGATGCCGCGCGGCACGTTCGAGCGCACCGTGCGACCGTGCAGCACGCCGGGCACGACCAGGTCGTCGAGGTAGGCAGCGCGCCCGGTCACCTTGTCCCACGCCTCGAGCCTCGGAATACTGACGCCCACCGAGACGGGCGGGCGCAGGACGGTGGCACGTAGACGGCGGGGCGACATGATGCGTTAGCCTAGTCGGACAGCGGACACGACGCAAAGCCCCCGCACGAGCGGCCGGTCACGTGCCCGGCCGCTCGCCGTAGTGAACTCGATCACTCGGAGACGCCAGATAGGAGGCCCGCATGCGATCGCTCACCGCGCTGCTCATCGCCGGCCTACTCACGCTCATCCACGCCGGGTCCGCCGACGCGGGCGCGTGGACACGGCCGGCGGGTGGCTGGTTCCTCAAAGTCGGGCTGGAGCAGTGGGAGACCGCCGAACGCTTCGATCTGGCGGGCTCGCGCGTGGACTACCTGCCGCCGGGCAGCGGCTTCGTCTCCCGCGGCGACTACCGGAATCAGGCCATCCGCGCATACTTCGAGTACGGGCTCACCTCCGACTGGACGGTGACGGCGGCCACGGCGCTCGAGCGCGCACGATCGCGCGGCCAGGGGCAGGTCATCCAGCAGAACGGGCTCTCCGACCTCACGCTCCAGATCAGGCGCCGGATGGCCTCGGCGCCGCTCGTGGTCTCGGTGCTCGCCGAGGCGAAGGTGCCGACCGGATACGACGCTTCGCGCGCCCCCGCTCTGGGCAGCGGCCGCGCGGACGCAGGCGTTCGCCTCGCCGTCGGGCGGGGCTTCGGCGCCCTCTACTTCAGCGGCGAGGCCGGGTATCGGGCGCGGGGGCGTCGCGCAGACGAGATCCCGTTCGCCCTCGAAGCGGGCGTCACGGTGAAGCGGAGCGTGATGCTCCGCGGCGAGCTGAGCGGGGTGGGCGGGCTGAGAGCGCCGCTCGTCGAGGCGGCCTTTGACCCGGCGAGGGCCGAATCGCGCTACCTGAGCGGGGGCCTCGGCCTGGTGCTGCTCGGGGACCCGCTCGACATCGTCTTCGCCGCGGACCACGTGCTGGGCGGGCGCAACGCGCTGGCCGGGACGCGCTTCAGCTTCTCCGTCTGGCGCTCCGACTGAACGAGCCGGCACGCCTCGTGGCCCCCGGCGCGGGCCTCCGCCGCGCTACCCGGCACCTCTTCGACGCTCTCATGGCGGTGGAAACTCCCCCCTCGACGGGCTAGTCTACCGTCTTACCTCCCCTCTCCCGGTTCGTCCCCGTCGAGATCGCGACCGCATGGCCACCGCGCCCGCAAAGGTCTATCACTATCGGGGTGAATCCGTGCCCGGCGAGGGCGGGCAGGAAACGGCGCAGTTTGGACGAGCCCCTCGGGCCAATGGCCCGCGACTCCCGACCGCGCACAGGTTCGAGTAAGGCCCATGGCAAAGCCCATCCGTCCGCCGGTTGGGTTCCTGATCCGGACCGTCGCCGTGCTCAGCGTGGTGTTGAACACGCCCGTCGTCGCATGGGTCACCCGCCGGGTGACATTCGACCCGCGGGTCGAGGGCAGCGAGATCGGCGGCACGCCCGTTTCGATCCACCGCCCGGCCGGACGCGGCCCGTGGCCGGCGTTTATGTTCGTCAACGGCGCGCACCCGCTCCGGCGCAAAGAGCCGGTCGTCGAGCGCGTGGCCGATGGTTTCGCGCGCGCGGGGTACCTGGTCGTCGTCCCCGATCTGCCGGGGCTCGGTGTCGGCGAGATCACCATGCGCACGGTGGATGCCGCGGCCGCGGTGGCCCTCGAGGTGACCGCGCGTCCCGAAGTCCGCGGTGGCCGCATCGCGCTGATCGGCGCCTCGACCGGCGCGAGCATCGCGATCCTGCTCGCCGCCCGCCCGGAGCTCGCGGGCCGCATCTCGCTCGTCAGCTCGGTGACACCTTACGCCGATCTGCGCAGGATGATCTGCCTCGCGACCACGACCCACTACGAGAACGGCGGGAGATCGCGCGCGTACGGCGTCACGAACCTCCTGCGACGCGCCGTGGCCCGCTCGATGATGGTGACGCTCTCGTGCGAGGAGGAGCGCGGCAGGCTGCTCGACCACGTTGGCGACATCCGCGAGGAGGACGACCCGTTCAGCCGCCTGCCGGCGAGCGCGGATGCCGTCGACCTCGAGGCGCGAGCGATCGTTCGCCTGCTCGAGAACCGCGACCCGGGACGTTTTTCCGAGCTATGGAGCGGGCTTCCGGCCCATCTCCAGGCGGTCATCGCTCAGCTCTCGCCAGTTTCCATCGCGAGCAGCGTGCAGGCGCACGTCGAGCTGGCCGTGCCACCCGATGACCGCTATTTTCCGGTCGACGAAGCGGAGGAACTGGCGCGCGCGCTCCCCGACGCGCGCCTGACCGTGACCTCGGCGCTCGACCATACCCGGCCGGGCGCGTCCTTGCGACAGATCCGGGAGCTGTGGGCCTTCGGGGGCTTCGTCGTCCGCACCCTGGCGGGCGCCGCGCCCTGAAATGTCCGATCCCGCCTCTGGTCCGACGCCCCGGGTCACGAAGGTGATCCTGGTCGCCACGCTGGCGATCACGGCGGCCGCACTCGGCGCGTTCTTCGCCACGCGCTCCCACCCGGCGGATCCACGCGACGCCGCCGCGTACCTGTGCCTGTTCTCGGCGCTGTTCCTGCTCCGTATCGTGGGACAGGTGATCGTGCGTCTGCGCGGGCCGCGCTGGCTCCCGGTAACCGAGCAATGGAACCTGACGCCGTACTACCTGCTCCTGCCGACCCAGGTCGCGATCCTCGGGTTGCTGGCCTGGATCGACGCCGACTTCGCCCGCGGACACGGCTTCTGGACGGAGGCGCGCCCCGCTCTCGGCACGTGCGTGCTGTGGTTTGCGCTGTTCTATGCGTCGGCGATGGCGTTCCGCTACGCCGTGCGGATGAGGCGCCGGCCGGAGCATCGCTGGTTCGGCGGGACGATCCCGATCGTCTTCCATGGTGTGCTGGCGGGCTACCTGATCGTGTTCGGGAGCTACCATGCCTCCCGCTGAGACGGCGGACATCGTGGTCGTGGGCGGCGGCGCCTCCGGGCTGTCGGCGGCCGGGGCACTCAAGCACCGGGGCTTCGGACCCATCGCGCTCGAGCAGGACGAACGGATCGGCGGGACCTGGGCGCGCCGCTACGAGCGCCTGCACCTGCACACCATCCGCCGCTTCTCGGGGCTCGCCCACTTTGGGATTCCCCGGGACCACCCTCGCTACGTCCCGAAGGACCTCTACGCCCGTTACCTCCAGCGCTATGCCGAGACGCTTGATCTGGACGTTCGGCTCCGTCAGCGTGTCGATCGGGTCACGAGGGAGAACGGTCGCTGGCGGGTGGAGGCCGGGAGTTCCACGTGGACTGCCCGCGCCGTGATCCTCGCGACCGGGCGCTACCGCGCGCCTCTGACCCCGAGCTGGCCGGGCCGCGACGCGTTCCGCGGCCGGCTGCTTCACTCCTCGGCGTACGGCTCCGGCCGGGACTTCGCCGGCGCGCGGGTGCTCGTGGTCGGAGTCGGCAACAGCGGCGCGGAGATCGCGGCCGATCTCGCCGAGCAGGGCGCCGCCCTGGTCGCGATCGCGGTGCGCACCCCTCCACCCATCATGCCCCGAGACCTGTTCGGGTTCGTGCCCGCCCAGCTCTTCGGCCTCGTCTTCACCCCGGTCCCGGCGCGGCGCCTGCTCGACCGCGCCGGAGCTGTGCTCCGCAGGCTCGGAACCGGAGACCTCGGCCGCTACGGGCTCGGGCGGGAGGCGTGGGGGCCGTTCACCGCCCGACGCCCGGCGGTGATCGACGTGGGCTTCGTTCGCCAGCTCAAGGCCGGGCGCATCCACGTGCGGCCGAGCGTCGAGCGGCTGACCGCGACCGGCGTGGTCTTCTCGGGGGGCCAGGAACAGCCGTTCGACACGATCGTGGCGGCCACCGGCTTCCAGACCGGGCTCGGAGCGGTCCTCGACCTCCCAGAGGCGATCGCCGACGACGGCCGCCCGCGGTTCCGCTCCGGCCGCAAGACACCCTTTCCGGGCCTCTACTTCATCGGCTACGATGAGACGACTCGCGGGGTACTCTACGAGTCGAACCGCGACTCGCGCCGGCTCGCCGGCACGGTTGCGACTTTTCTGAGGAATAGGGAATGAACGTGGCCGTCATCCAGCCCGCCAGGTTCCTCGCCGTGGGTGTCGGCGGGTACTTCGTGAACCTCGGCGTGTTCGCCGCGCTCTACCACGCCGGGCTCAGGTATATCCCGGCCTCGCTCCTCTCCTATTTCACCTCGAACGCGCTCATGTACGTGGGCAATCGCTACTTCACGTTCCAGCTTGCACACGAAGGTTTCTGGGGGGCGTACCTGCGTTACATGCTGGTCGGCGCGATCGTCGCCGGCCTCAACACCGCGATCCTCGCCCTGATCGTGGAGCGGCTGAGTGTCGATCCGCGTCTCGGCCAGGCCATCTCGCTTCTGCTCGTCACCCCGGTCGGCTTCGTGCTCTTCAAGCGCTGGACGTTCAGGATCCGCTGATGGCCCCGACCACGGTCAACGACATCCACTCCGAGTTGAATGAGACGGTAGTCGCCGACGTCGTCGAGGTGGGCTCTCAGGCGGCGGTGCAGGAGGCGATCGCCCGCGCGAGGTCGGGCGGGCTCCCGGTCGCCATCGCCGGGGGTCGGCACGCCATGGGCGGACAGCAGTTCTGCGAGGGCGGGCTCCTGCTCGACACCCGCTCGCTCGATCAGGTGGTCGACTTCGATACCGCGCACGGCGTCGTCGAGGTCGGTGCGGGAATCCAGTGGCCAGCCCTGATCGAGCGGCTCGCGGCCTTGCAGCCGGGGGCGCGGCAGCCGTGGGGGATCGTGCAGAAGCAGACCGGCGCCGACCGTCTCTCGCTCGGCGGCGCACTCGCGGCGAATGTCCACGGCCGGGGCCTCACCCGGCAGCCGATCGTGAGCGACGTCGAATCGTTCGTGCTGGTCGGCGCCGATGGCCAGGCGCGCACGTGCAGTCGCACCGAGCACGCGGAGCTCTTCGGGCTCGCGATCGGCGGGTATGGCCTTTTCGGCTGCATCACCTCGTTGCGCTTGAGGCTGGTCTTGAGGCAGGTGCTCGAGCGCATCGTCGAGGTCCGGCGCCTCGACGAGCTGATGCCGCTGTTCGATCAGCGGATCCGGGACGGGTACCTCTACGGCGATTTCCAGTTCGCGATCGACCCGGAGAGTGACGACTTCCTCTCCAAGGGCGTCTTCTCGTGCTACCGGCCGATCGGCGACGAGCGGCAGCCGCCCGCGGACCAGAAGGCGCTCTCCCGCGAGGACTGGCAGCGTCTGCTCTACCTGGCCCACACCGACAAGACGCGTGCGTTCGAACAGTACGTGTCGCACTACCTGGCGACGTCCGGACAGCTCTACTTCTCGGATGCCCACCAGTTCGCCGATTACAATGACGGCTATCACCGGGCGATCGACGACCGGATGGGCGCCACCGCGCGCGCAAGCGAGATGATCACCGAGATCTACGTGCCACGCAATCGTCTCGCCGACTTCATGCGGGCGGTGGCCGACGATTTCCGTGCCGACGGCACCGAGGTGATCTACGGGACCATCCGGCTGGTCGAGCCCGAGAACGAGACATTCCTCGCCTGGGCCCGCGAGCGCTGGGCCTGCATCATCTTCAACCTCCACACCGTGCATACCCCGGACGGTCTCGAACACTCCGCCCGCGCGTTCCGGCGCCTGATCGACCGCGCGATCGAGCGCAACGGAAACTACTACCTGACCTACCATCGCTGGGCGACCCGCGAGCAGGTCGAGACCTGTTACCGGCAGTTCGCGGAGTTCCTGAAGAAGAAACGCGAGGTCGACCCGGAGGAGCGGTTCCAGAGCACGTGGTATCGCCACTACCGGACCATGTTCGCGGGGGACCTCCAGCGCTAGCATCGCGCTGGCTCGGCAGTGCCGCTCCGTGGCGCGATTCGCCCGCCCGCACGTTCCGGGGGCACGTTGCGGCGCGGTGGCGCCCTCCCCTCACGCTGATATACTGCGCCGCCGTGACGCGACTCCTGCTGGCCCTTCGCCCATTCCACCTCCTGATCGTCGCCTGCGTCGTCGCGATCGGGCCCGGGGGATGCGCCCCCGCGCGCCAGGCCCCGGTCGCCACCTCCTCCTCGGCCGCGCGCTGGTTCGGCGATACCTCTCCCCCCTCGGGGAACGTGCTCCGCTTCAACCTGGGCGCGGAGCCTGAGACCTACGACCCGAGCATCGCGGTCGGGCAGCCGGACGGGCGCGTGGCGCGCCTCCTGTTCGAGGGCCTGACGCGCGAGGATCCACAGACGCTCGAGCCGCTCCCCGGCCAGGCGTATCGCTGGGACATCACGGCCGACGGGATGACCTACACGTTCCACCTGCGGCCCGGCATCCGGTGGAGCGACGGGCGTCCGGTCACGTCGCACGACTTCCGCTGGAGCTGGTTGCGCGTGCTCAAACCCGAGACCGCGGCGCGCTACGCGAGCTTTATCTACCCGGTGGTCAACGCCGAGGCGTACAACAAGGGCGAGATCAAGGACGAGAACCTGGTGGGCCTCGAGGCGCCGGACGACAGCACATTCATCGTGCGGCTCGCGGCGCCGGTGCCCTACTTCCTCTACCTCACCCAGTTCTACACCTGCCTGCCGGTGCCGCACTGGGCCATCGAGAAACACGGCAACCGCTGGACCCTGCCGGCCAACATCGTCACCAATGGCGCCTTCACACTCGATTACTGGCGGCAGAACAATCGTTTCGAGTTCGTGAGGAATCCGCGCTACTGGGACGCGGCGAGCGTCAAGCTCGACCGACTGATCGGCTTTTGCATCGACGATCTCAACACGTCATTCAACCTCTACAAGTCGGGCGTCATCGACTGGTGCCCGAGCGGCTATTTGCCCTCGCAGTTCATCCCTTACGTGCGGGGCTACTCCGACTTCAAACATGGCGACTACCAGGGCGTCTATTTCTATTCGATCTGCGTGACGAAGCCGCCATTGAACCATCCCGACGTGCGGCGCGCACTAAAGCTCGCCGTGGACCGGGACGCGATCGCCAACGACCTGCTCAAGGGCAGCCGCCGTCCGTGGGGCAACTTCGCCCCCTCGGGGTACCCCGGTTATCAGAACCCGCCCGGCATCCGGTATGACCCGCCGAAAGCGCGCGAGTATCTGGCCCGGGCGGGATTTCCGGACGGCAGGGGGTTCCCGAAGATCTCCATTCTGATCAACACCAGCGAGGATCACCGCCGCATCGCCGAGGCGATCCAGGCGATGTGGAAGCGCGAGCTGGGGATCCCGGTCGAGGTGTTCAACCAGGAATGGGGCTCCTATCTCCAGGCCACGAGCGCGCTGCGGTACGACGTGGCGAGGCGATCCTGGATCGGCGACTACCTCGACCCCAACACGTTTCTCTCGTGCTACGTCACCGGGGATGGCAACAACCGCACCGGCTGGGGCAATCCGCGCTACGATCGAATGCTGCGTGAGGCGGCGAAGGAGCTGGACCCCGCGAAACGGTTCGCGATCCTGCGCGAGGCCGAGATCCTGCTGCTCGACGAAGGGCCGGTCATTCCCATCTACCACTATTCCACCAACGAGCTGGTGAAACCCTACGTCCGCGGCATCTACCGCACGCCGCTCGACATTCACCCGCTCACCCGCGTGTGGATCGACCATGAGTGGGAGCGCACCACGGCACCGGTCGCCGCCGGCGGGACGACCACACCCGCAGGGGCCCGATGAGCCTGGTGGGATTCATTGTCCGGCGCGTGCTCATCATCATCCCCACGCTCTGGGTGATCGCCACCCTCACGTTCTTCCTCGTCCACGCCGCGCCCGGCGGCCCCTTCCAGGCCGAGCGCGAGATCCCCGCGGCCGCCAAAGAGCAGCTGATGCGCAAGTACGGACTCGATCAGCCGCTGCATCGTCAGTACCTGAGCTTCCTCGCCAACGCCGCGCGGCTCGATTTCGGACCCTCCTACAAGTTCCCGCAGCGCCAGGTGCGCGAGATCATCCTCGAGGCGTTCCCGGTCTCGGCCGAGCTGGGCGGGTGGGCGCTGCTGGTCGCCATCCTCTTCGGCGTTCCGATCGGCGTGATCGCGGCGGTAAAACAGAACTCGAGCGCCGACTACGCGGCCATGGGCATCGCGCTCGCCGGGGTCTCGGTGCCCAACTTCGTGCTCGGCCCGCTGCTGGTGCTGGGTCTCTCGCTCACGGTCTTCCTGCTGCCGCCGGCGCTCTGGCAGGGTCCCGAGAGCCGCATCCTGCCGGTGTTGACGCTCTCCACCGCCTACGTCGCCTATATCGCGCGGCTCACGCGCGGCGGGATGCTCGAAGTGCTGCGCCAGGATTACATACGCACGGCCAGGGCCAAGGGCCTGTCCGAGTGGGTCGTGGTCGGCAAGCACGCGCTGCGGCTCGGCATCCTGCCGGTGGTGTCGTACATCGGGCCCGCCACGGCGCGCATCATCATGGGCTCGATCGTTGTCGAGAGCATCTTCGCCGTGCCCGGCCTGGGCCGCTACCTCGTCAACGCCGCGTTCAACCGCGACTACACGCTGGTGCTGGGCGAAGTGCTCTTCTACGCCGGCTTCCTGATGGTCCTGAACCTCGTCATCGACGTCGCCTACACGCGGCTCGACCCGCGCGTGGAGCTGGCCTGAGCGCGCAGCGCGAGAGGAGCTTTCAATGAGTACGGCCGCCGCCCCCCTCGTCCTCGGCGAACAGACCCTTGCCAGCGCCCGGCCGGGGAGCCTGTGGGCCGACGCGTGGAAGCGCCTGCGGCGCAATCGCGCGGCCGTGTTCTCCGCCGTGTTTCTGACGTGGATCGCCCTCACCGCGATCTTCGCACCGTGGCTGCCCGGGTTGCAGGACCCGACCATCCAGGACCTCAAGCTGGGCGCGACCCCGCCTTCGGCCGCCCACTGGTTCGGCACCGACGAGCTGGGGCGCGACACGTTGGCGCGCGTCGTCCACGGCGGACGCATCTCGCTCATGGTCGGCCTGGTCGCCACCTTCGTGAGCCTCCTCATCGGAGTGAGCTGGGGCGCGGTGGCGGGCTACCGCGGCGGCAAGACCGACGAGGTCATGATGCGGTTCGTGGACATCCTCTACTCGCTGCCCTACATCTTCCTCGTCATCCTCCTGCTGGTGTTCTTCAGCCGCAGCATCCTGATGCTGTTCGTGGCGCTCGGCCTGGTGCAGTGGCTGACCATGGCGCGCATCGTGCGCGGGCAGGTGCTCTCGCTCCGCCAGCAGACCTTCGTCGAAGCCGCCCGCGCGCTGGGCGCGAGCGACGCCGCCATCATCTTCCGCCACATCGTGCCCAACACGCTCGGTCCGGTGATCGTCTACACCACGCTCACCGTTCCGGCGATCATTCTGCAGGAGGCGTTCCTCTCGTTCCTGGGGCTCGGCGTGCAACCGCCCGACGCGTCCTGGGGCACGCTGGTCTCGGACGGCGCGCGGGTGCTGGCGTTGTTCCCGTGGCTGGTCGCATTCCCGGGCGCCGCGCTCTCGCTCACACTGCTGTGCTTCAACTTCCTCGGGGATGGCCTGCGCGACGCGCTCGATCCCCAGGATCGCCGCGACGTGGCGTAGGGTGATGACGCTTCAGTTCCGCACCTCGAGCGACCCGCGAGGCATCATTTCGCGGATCGTAGAGGCCCAGCGGTTCGCCTCCTGGTCGTCGACGCCATCGCCCGCCAGCGCGAAATAGCGGCGGAACGAGGCGAACGCTTCGAGATACTGCTGCTGGCGGGCCTGGATCATCGCCCAGCGGCGCCAGGCCCCCGGCCATTCGGGCGCCAGCGCGCGGGCCGCATAGGCCTCGAGCATCCCTAAGGGATCATCGGAATCGCGCGCCAGCCGAAGGTCCGCAAGCAGGGCATGGGCTCCGGGGTCCAGTGCGCGACGGCGGACCGCATCCTCCATGAGTGCGATCGCCCCCAGCGTATCTCCTGCCGCGGATGCCGCGAGCGCCCTCTCGATCTCGGGCGTGGGACCGCCGGCCGCGACGCAGCCCAGGCCCTGTAGCGACCCCAGCGCGCCCCGGCGGTCGTCCAGCGCCCATTGCACCCAGGGCAACAGGCGACTCGTCGGCTCTCGGGGCGAACGCTCCCGCTCGAAGAGCAGCACCTCGCGCGCCGCATGCAGCTTGTCCGCCACCACCAGGCTTAGCCCAAGGTCGGCCAGCCTCCCGGGCCCGGCGGGGAGCTCGGTGAGCGAATCGCCGACGCCGGAGAGCACGAAGAACGCGCCGCGCCGCGCCCGCTCGGCCGTAAACCCGCTCAGGTAGTAGGCGCGCAGGCTGCTGTCGCGGTAGGCCCTGCGGATGAGCGGCCCGTCCCCCGCCTGGAAGGCGATGTTGGCCTTGAGGCCGGTGAAGAACAGCGTGCTGCCCGGCGGGAGGATCGGGTGCAGCCGCCGGAGGTCCGCGAGGTATCGCGACAGCTGCGGGATCGCCCGGTCGATGTAGTAGCGGTTGATGTGCGACTGCGGCGTCCACGGATCCCGACCGACCCCGAAGGCGTCGAGCGCCCGCGCGCTCGCCGAGCCGCAGGCAAGCAGAGTCAGGGCCGCCAGCGCCAGGTTCGGCGGGCGGCGCGCCAGCCAGGCCCCCAGCGCGAGTGCCACGCCGCACATGGCGAACAAGTAATAGTAGGCGCTCCAGAACTCTGCGGCCGCGACAATCGGCACCGCCGCGAGCAGCGACCAGAAGAAACCCAGGCGGACGGCTCCGCCGGCCGGCAAAGGGGAGGCGGGCACGACTGCGCCCGCCTCGCCGTCGCGCGAGGCGTTCCCGCGCTGCGCGCGGTACAGCGTCACCGCCAGGAGCATCAGGGCGAGCGGGATCCACGGCGGCCAAGCCCTTGGCAGGTGCCCGAACTCCCCTGCCTTCCACTCCAGCCCGATGCTCACCTGGAGGAGATGGACGAGAACGGCAAGCGGCGCGGTCGGATGGAACTCAATCCCGCTCACCGGCCGCGTCCGCGTCTGCAGCATCAAGCACCAGATGAGCGCCCAGACTGCCAACGCCGCGGCGAGCGGCCAGGCTCTGCGGAGCGGTGAAGTCCATGGCTCACCTGGCTTTCTGTCCGCCATGACCGCGATCGCGGGCATCAACAGCACCGTCTCCTTGGAGAGCGCGGCCAGGAGCAGGGCGAGGCCCGCGAGGAGCGTCCGCCCGCGCAGATGGAGCAGCAGGGAGAGGAGCGCGCCGTTCACGGCCAGGAGCTCCTGGCTCCCGCACGCCCACTTGACCGGCACGTCGGCGGCATAGTGGAGCGCCAGGAATGCGGTGGCGATCAGACCCGCCCGCTCCCCGGCGATCCTGCGAACGAGCAGGAACAGCAGCACCAGCGTGCTCAGGAACAGCAGCAGGTTCGAGATGTGGAAGGCGAGATCCGACTCGTGCGTACCCCGGGCGAGCAACCAGAAGTACGCCTGCCGGCTGACCGGTCGGAAGTAGTTGCCCAGCGGATCGGGTCGCGCGAGCGCCTCGGGCAACGAGAGTCCACGCACCTGGTCGAGGAACAGGTTGTCATCGGCGAAGAACGGGGTCCGGAGCGAGGGCAGGTGCAGGATGGTCGCGGCGGTAAGGATGAGCCCGAGGTAGAACCAGACCGGGAGCGCAAAGGCGGGGCTCGGCGGGTGGATGCGGGCGGGCGCTGGCTCGGGCATTGCGGAGTCGCATAGTACATGCATTGGGCCGGACGAGCTTCACCCGCGAGAGGATGTCCCGGACGCACCGACGGCGCTTCGCGCCGATGCGCCCCACTTGCGCATCGGCGCAATCTGACTTCCTGCGCTACGGCTTCATCGCCGCCACGGCGCCTGCTCCGATCGTCTCCTCCAGGAACGCCACCGCGCGCTCGTTGAAGTAGATCCGGTTGTCGAGCTTGGCGAACCCGTGTCCTTCGTCGTGCGCGATGAACACGCGGGGGTTCTGGCCGCGGTCCTTGAGGGCGGTCGCCAGCTGCATCGCTTCCTCCACCGGGACGCGCGGATCGTTGAACCCGTGCGCGATGAAGAAAGGCACCTTCATCTTGTCCACCTTCTGGATGCTCGAGACCGAAAGCAGGAAGTCGGGATCTGTGAGCGGACCGTATTCGACCTCGCGCAGCTTGCGCCGGTAGCCGCTGGTCTTCTCGAGGAAGGTCTTGAGATTGACGACCCCGACGATGTCCACACACGCGCCGAACATCCGCTCCTTGCGGGCGCCGCGATCGACACGCTCCTGGTCCTCGACGATGCACGCGACCGACATGAAGCCGCCGTACGAGCCGCCGTACGTCGCGATCCGCCCCGGCATGGCGTGCCCGGCCCGCACCAGCCATTCGGCCGCGTCCACCCCGTCGCGCACGCTGTCCCAGCGCTTCTTGTAGTCGTCCATCATGTGGAACGCGCGCCCGTAGCCGGTGCTGCCACGGACGTTCGGGAGCATCACGCCAAAGCCTCGCGACAGGAGATATTGGGTCCCGGCGCTGAATCCCGGCCGGCTCTGGCTCTCCGGACCACCGTGGTAGTTGATCACGAACGGGATCGGCGTGCCCTTCTGGTGGCCGGGCGGGAAGAAGATGAACGCCGCGATTTCCGTGCTGTCGAAGGCGGGATACTTCACCAGCTCGGGTAGCGGGAAGCCCGCGAGGTCGATGCCCTGATCCTCGGTCCAGGTCAGCTGCCGGGTCGAAGGTGGCGCCGCGTGTTTGCTCGCCTTCGCGAACGTGGTCGCGAACGCGTTGCCGGCGCTGCGGGCGTTGCTGCGCGTCCACACCAGCGTCGAGCCACGGAAGCTGCTGGGGAAGGTCACGCCCTTCTCGGTCGGCGGCATCGGCAGCGGCTTGAAGTCCGGGAGCGAGTAGACATAGGTTACGCCATAGCCGTCCTCGTTGGCCACGACCACCAGGAACTCGCGCGTGTCGTTGGTCCCCGCGCCGTCGATCTCAAACCTGCTCAGCGACGGGAGCGGCTCGCGTACGGCGCCCGATTTGAGATCCTTCACGTACAGCCGCTTCATACCGTCTTTGAGGTCGGAGGTCATGAGGACGGCGCGCTCTCCCGGCATGTAGCCGACGATCTCGCAGGCCGCGGTACCGTCGGCCGGCCGGATGGTCAGGTCCTTGAGCTTTCCGGTCGCAACGTCCAGCTCGTGGCACTTGACGTCCGAGGCCGAGAAGTACTGCTGCACCAGCACACGCGCGCCGTCACGCGTCACGTCCGAAGCCCCCCATGCGCCCGGCTCCCCCAGCAACTTGGTGGCCCTGCCGGCCGCGAAGTCCCAGCGGTAGAGGTAGAAGTCGTTCGGGCTCGCGTCGTTCGCCGAGTAGATGAAGGCGGAACCGTCGTCGAGCCACTCGTTGACCGACGCCTGCACCTTGGGATTCGCGAGGATCGGCGAGGTCTCGCCGGTGGCGGGATCGAACAGGGTGAGCTGCGTGTTCTCGTTGCCCCCCCGCGCGTGCATGAGGACGACCCGCTTGCCGTCGGGGGACACCGAGAAGCCGGAAAGCCCGTCGGCATAGTCGGTGAGCTTCTTGCTCGTCGTGTTCGCCGGCTCGTACGAGGCGGCCGCGCCCGCCGCCTTCGGCGTCACGCGGTAGAGCTGGTTCACGCCGTCCGGCCAGTCGCGCAGGAGCAGCGAGCCGTCGGGGAGGATGGTCGGGGCGCCGGGCGTGCGGATCTTGAGGAACTGCTGGATGGTGGCGGGGGACTTCGATCCCGCGTCGGCCGCGCATACGGCGCGCGGCGTGGCGACGAAACCGAGGCCGATGGCGAGACACACGGCGAGAGTGAAGAAACGACGCATCGCGGGGCTCCTGGTTCGGGGTTACGGCCCGCACGGCGCCAGAACGGCGCCGCAACAACGGCGGCACGGGCAGACGGCGGGACGGCACTGGGCAAGGTACCGCGTCACGGGCGGCGGGTGAAGGCGGAACGGTGGTTCCCGCCGGTCAACATGCCCCCGGACTCGG
Source organism: uncultured bacterium (assembly GCA_964405235.1). GTDB lineage: Bacteria > Eisenbacteria > RBG-16-71-46 > RBG-16-71-46 > RBG-16-71-46 > WS-11. The sequence goes on from CAYONG010000285.1 coordinate 61,503, forward strand.
CCGATAGAGATGGGTAAAGGAGGTCCCGGACGTGAGCGAAAGCCATCGACGAATCCGACCTGCCCCGCCCCAAGTCGCGCCGGCCCGCCATCGGCTGCGCCGGCGCTGTTTCGCGCTCGCCCTTGCCCTCCTCGCGGCCTGCGCGCTCCCGGGCTGCGCGGCGCTGAGCGGCCACGGCGAGACGACGCGAAATGTCCCGCCGCCACCCGCATCGCTCCCTCCTGTCTGCTACGACTGCTTCTGGCAGTACCAGCCCGCAGGATTCCGGGAGGAGCTGAACCACTGGTACGAGTCGCACCCGTCTCCCGATCCGCTCCTGGATGCCGACCGCAGATACCTGCTGGCGCGCGTCAAGGACGATCCCGACGCCCTGTGCTCGGCGCGGCGGGCCTTCGAGGCGCTGCGCGACACGGTCAAGAACCCCGCGCGCCGGCTCATGATCGACGAGGCGCTGGCCTTCACCGCGGCCGAGTGCGGCGCCGACGTGGGTGCCGGGTTCGGCCGCGCCTCGCGGTCCGCCGCGGCGGCGGGTCAGCCGTTCAAGGCCGACGTGTACCGCCGCATCGCCGATGGGAACTTCGTGCCCCGGATCGGCGAGGTCGAGATCCGCAGGCGACTGGAGGTCCCCCCGGGCACCACGGCCTACGTCCTGGGCGCGAGCACGATTCGGATCGCCGCCGGCGAGCGGATCGGCGTTCAGATGGAGCGCACGGTGAGGGACTGGCTCTCATATCAGCTCGCCTGGGACTTCTCGGAGCGCCCGGCGAACCGTGACGATCTGATCAACTGGCACGAAGGCAGCAGGCTGCGCGACATCATGGAGGCGGTCCCGGCCGAGATCGTCCCGCTCCCCGGCATCCTGGCGGTGCGCCAGGGCGACCGCTGGCTCGCGGCCGACGAGAACGGTGTATTCCGCTTCCAGGTGCTCATCGACAAAGTGCAGTACCCGACGACGCGGGTCTACAAGGATGTGGCGCTGCTGGTCGACACCCACGGCATCGCGTCTCTGGTCGAGCCCGCGGTTCGGCGCGACGCGCGCCTCGTTGTCGGATGCTGCGATACACCCTTCAAGGCGCAGGCTGCATGGTGGCTCGCCTCGCTCGGGATCGACGTCTACTACCCGTGCGACCGTGCGGCCGGCGATCTGCTCGGCTATGAAGGCAAGGGCACGCTGCTCGGCTCGGCCCCGGTCCGCGCCCAGGACGGTATCGCGGTGATCGGCGACCGCCCGGTGCGATTCTCGGTCTTGGAGACGGTGGTGGTGGAAGACACCGACGTGGACGGCGGTAACCAGTACTACGACGCCCCGGCGCGTTACTTCCGTCGCCTGGCGGAGTCGCTCCCGCTCAAGCTGGAGATCGTGAAGGTCACCGGACCCGACCAGTCCATCCGGCTCGTGGAGCGGGCGCTGGAGCTCGGCGCCGAGGCGATCGCCGTGCGCGCTCGCACCGACGAGGACGCCCGCCCGGTCCGCGAATGGCTCGCCGGCTCGCCTACCCGAAGAGCGGTGCTCTTCCACACCGCCCCCTACCCCGCCGGCTACGCACTCTTCCTCGAGTTTCCGCTGCAGACGACGTTCGGAGATCCGCGGCCGCGCTTCCTCGTGGAGCAGAGCGCGGCCGAACGCCGGCCCTGACCCTCGGGGCATCGCGCTGCAACCTCACGCCCGGGCAACCACCGTGACGCCCTGATGAGGTATGCTTGCTCGTTCGGTTCCTCGACCCCCCAGGGTCGGGCGGCTTCCGAACCAGGCCCCCCGGAGGTCCACCCCTGCACATCTACGTTGATGCCGACGCCTGTCCGGTAAAGCAGGAGATCTATCGGGTCGCACAACGCTACGACCTCGGCGTGACCCTTGTGGCGGGTTCCTGGATGAGGATCCCGGACGGCGGGCGTGTCGCCCTCGAGATCGTGGATCAGGGCTTTGATGCGGCGGACGATTGGATCGTCGCGCACGCCTCGTCCGATGACATCGTGATCACGGGGGACATCCCGCTCGCGGCCCGGTGCCTCGAGAAGGGAGCCCATGCGCTGGGCCCCACGGGCCACCCGTTCACCGAGTCGAACATCGGAGAGGTGCTGGCGACGCGAAACCTGCTCGCCGAGATGCGTGGCGCCGGCCGGGTGATGATCGGACCCCCGCCGTTCGACCCGCGAGATCGTTCCCGGTTCCTGCAGGCACTCGACCGGCAGATCCAGGGGCTGCGAAGCCTGCGAACCCGTCGCGAAGAGTCAGGTCAGCCGCGTGAAGCCTGAGGCTCCGATCGACACGTTGGCGGCGGAGATGATCGACGCCGTCCGAGCCAACGCAGGGCACTTCCCGACCTACATCCAGAGTCGGGGACGCTCGTATCTGGCCGATGGCCGCGTCGGGCCACTCGAGGTCGAAGGGAACCGGGTCGGCGCGACCGTCCGCGGCAGCCGGAACTACCGGACCCTCTGGCAGTGGGACGGCAAGATCGCCGACCCCCACTGCACCTGTCCGGCGGGTCCGATCTGCAAGCACGCATTCGCCCTCGCCAGGGCCATCGATGGCGCGCGGCATGACCGCGTCACGACGGCCGCCGACGCCGCCCGCGGCCGAGCCCGCGACGGTGGGGGGAGCGAAGCGCGTCGTCATCCCTTCCGCGGAGCCGATTCCGGAGAGGACCGGCCCCTGCCCGAGCAGGTGCGTGCCGAACTGGCCAGCGATCTCGCACACTGGGCGCGCCGCCATAGCGAAGCGCCGGCCCGCGTATTGCGCGCGGTGTTCGGCCTCGACTCCGACGAGGGGGGCCATCCCGACGTCTGGATGGAAGTCCGCGTTACGATGCCACGCATGATCGATGCGCCGCGTTCCGCGCGGCACGTCCTTCAGCTCGCGTCCGACCTGCGACGGAATCCGCTGTTGCTCGCGCCGCCACACACCCGGCTTCTGCGCTTCCTCGCAAGGGCGGTGCCGCTGGCGGAGCCGCTCGAGAGCGACATTCGATTCGGGCTCAAGGCGAGCACGATCAATCGGCTGCTCGACAGCTTCTCCGATTCGCCGCTCGCCACCTGGGGCGATGGCGATCACGCAGGGGCAGGTGGGCGTGGCGGCTGGATCCCGGGCGGGCGCCTGCGGCTGGGCGATGGAGCGCTCGACATCGTGCCATTGTGTTCCGGTGATGGGGTGGACATGCGCATCACGCTCGCGGCGCGCTGGCCGGACGGCCGACTGAGACCGCTTGATGAGGTCGTCTACCTTCCCTCGGACGACGAATTGCACCCCAGCCTGGTGCTCGCCGACGGCGTGTTCTGGCGGGTGGCGGAGGAACCACCGCCCCAGTTGATGCGGCGTCTTGCGACCACCGGCAGTCTCCAGGTGCCCGAGATCGGACGGGCGCGCTTTCTCGAACTGCTCGCCTCGAACTTCGCCAGCGTCGCCGACGCGCTCGCCCCGCACATCCGCGTCCACCGCGCGCGCCCGGTCATCACCCTCGACCTCGACGCCGACGACTGGCTTCAGGTGCGGCTGTTCGCGCACACCGGCGACGAGGCGTGGCGTCCAGGGGTCGAGACACCCGGCGTGGTGGGCTTCGAACTGGACGCCGAGGGCAAGTGGCTCAAGCTCTCACCGACCGGAGAAGCCGCCGGGTCGAGCGCGGAACGCGCCCCGGTCGGCGAACCGGACGAGGCCATCGCGGCCGACGTGCCCCGACGGACGCTGCCCGCCGCGGGGACCGGGGCCGCCGCCGTGTCGTCAGTCTGGATCGAAGTGCCCGATGCGGCGCTGGTCGAGCCGGCGCGCCAGTGGGTCGGTGAGCTTCCGATCGTGCGGCGCAAGGCGCGCCCGGCGCAGAGCGCCACCCACGAGCCGGCCCCCAATCCTGCCCACACCGACAGCGACGCCTGGATCCGCCTGGGAGCGCGCAGTCTCGAGACGTTCGCCGAGGCGTGGGAACGGCGCCCGCGCGACGTCCTCTACCTCGGCAACACCCGTATGCAGCATCTGCTCGCCGAGGAGCGCGCGATCCGCCCACGCGTGACGGTCGTGGCCAGCGGGGTCGACTGGTTCACGGTCTCCGCCGAGTGGCAGGCCGAGGGGCGCGCGCTCACCGAAGCCGATCTCGTGAAGCTCCGGACCGCGCGTACGCGGTTCGTGAAGCTCGCGTCCGGATGGGTGCGTCGCGATTGGGTCGAGACGTTCGACGCCGCTGCGGAGATGCTCGCGGACCTCGGTCTCGAAGCCGGCGCGGGCGAACAGCGACTCACCGTCGCCCAGTTGGCGCAGGCGCGTCCCGAGAGCCTCGCCGCGCTGCAAACACTCGGCGGCGATGCCGGCACGACCCGCGAGATCGAGCGGCTGCGCGAGCGGGTCCGGGGTTTCGAGGGCCTGCCGCGCGTCCCGGTGTCGGCGCGTCTCGAAACGATCCTCAGGCCCTACCAGCGCGACGGCATCGATTTCCTCGCCTTCGTGGCCGGGCTGGGCATGGGCGCGATCCTCGCCGACGACATGGGCCTGGGGAAGACCGTGCAGGCGCTGGCGTGGATCGAATGGCTGCGCGAACGCGACCCGAATGGCGGCCCGGCGCTGGTCGTTTGCCCGGCGTCGGTGGTCTACAACTGGCAGCGCGAATCCGAGCGGTTCACGCCCGATCTGCGCGTGCTCGCGCTCACCAGCGGGGAGGAACGGCACACCCTGCGTAACGAAGTGCCCCACCATGACCTCGTCATCACCACCTACGCGCTGCTGCGGCGGGATCTCGAACGCTGGCGATCATTCCCGCTTCGCGCGGCGATCCTCGACGAAGCCCAGAATATCAAGAATCCCAACGCGGTGGTGAGCCGTGCCGTGCTCGAGCTGGACGCGCGGTACCGGCTGGCCCTCACCGGAACACCGATCGAGAATCGCGCGCTCGATCTCTGGAGCATCATGCAGTTCGTCAATCCCGGCTACCTCGGCCGCCGTGCGGCGTTTGCCGCGCGTTACGACCGCCCCGACGCCCCCGTTCACTCGCGTCGACTGCTCGCGGCCCGACTGCGGCCGGTCATGGTGCGGCGCCTGAAAGAGCAGGTGGCGCCGGAGCTGCCCGATCGCATCGAAGAACGCCGCGAATGCCAGCTCACACCCGGCCAGCGCAAGCTCTATCTCGCCGAGCTGATGCGAGGGAGGGAGACCGTAAATCGGCTCAAGGCCTCCCCGGACGGCGCCATGGGGCACAAGATCGAGATCCTCGCAGCGCTCACCCGGCTGCGGCAGGTGTGCTGTCACCCGGCCCTCGTGGGCGGCCGCGACGGGCTGGGGTCGGGGAAGTTCGACACGCTGTTCGAGATCCTCGAGCCGCTGCTCGCCGAAGGGCGCAAGGTCCTGGTGTTCTCGCAGTTCGTCGAGTGCCTCAAGCTGCTCGCAATCGAGATGAAGGCGCGCGGGATCGGCTACCACATGCTGACCGGGGCGACGACCCGGCGCGAAGCGGTCGTCAACGCCTTCGAGACCGACCCCGAGCCGTGTGTGTTCCTGATCTCGCTCAAGGCCGGCGGCGCCGGGCTCAACCTGACCGCGGCGAGCTACGTGGTGTTGTTCGATCCGTGGTGGAACCCGGCGGTCGAAGCCCAGGCCATCGATCGCGCCCACCGCATCGGCCAGACACGCACGGTGATCGCCTACCGCATGCTCGCCGCGGGGACCATCGAGGAGAAGATCTGGGAGCTGCAGCAGCGCAAGGCCGCCCTGGTCGCGGATGTGCTCGGCGAGGACGGCTTCGCCCGCGCCCTGACGCAGAAGGACCTCGACTACCTGCTGGGTTGACCGGGGCGGCCGCCTCCCGCCGCGACTCCGCCCGGGCCGTGCGCGATCTCGCGACGGATCGCTACTTCAAGCCGGCGAGCTTCTTTTCCAGCGCCGCGATCGAGGCGTTCGACCGCTGGCCCTCGGGCAGCCCCTTCGCATAGTCGATCGCCTCCCCCAGAGTCCTCTGCGCCGACGGGATGTCGCCCTTGCCCTTGTACATGTCGGAGCGGTTCTGGAAGAAGAGCAGCTTGCGCGGGCCATAGGCCTTCGCCATGGCGATGTCCGAGGCGGCGATCGCCTCGTCCCAGCGGCCGAGCGTCCGGTAGGCGTTCGCGAGCCGCGCCGGCGGGTTGTAGTCGTCCGGGAAGTCCCGCGCGGAGGCTTCGAGCATCGGGATGGCACGCTCGGCGTGGCCGATCTCGATGTAGGCGCTCAGCCGGTGCGAGTCGAATACCACTCTCGCCTCGGGCGACTTTGCCCGCGCCGCCGCGCCGTCCAGGAACGCCGACCAGGCCGCCGCGACCTGCCGCTTGCCGAGCGAATCGCGGGCGTCAGAACGGGCGTCCATCAGCGTGATGTAGAGCCCGGAGCGGTCGTCGCCGGTCAGCGCGAGGGTCGTGTCCGCCAGGGCCAGCCGGCATGCCCGCTCGAGGGCAGCGATCCGCTCGGCCCGGCCCGGGGCGTCGGCCGGTAGCTCGAGCGCACAGCCGAGACCGCTTCCGGCCACGCTGGCGGCCGAGACCGTCTGTCCGAGCCGCCGCAACGCCGATTCCGCGAGCGTGACGCAGGCCTCGGCGCTGTCCGACTGCGAGAGCGCGAACAGCCGCGCATCCACCGCGCGCGCGTAACTGGGCCAGGATTCGGGTGCGGCAGCCAGCGCGCGGCCGTACGCCGTGGCGGCCTCGGCGTGCTGGTCAAGACCGTAGAGCGAATCCGCCAGCGCCAGGCTGGCGTCGGCCGCCATTGGTCTCGTCTCGCCGTGCATTCGTCGCGTGTAGGCCGCGCTCTGCTCGCTGAAGAGCTGTTCGAGCTGGGCGACCGAGGCGCTGCCCACCCAGCGCACCAGCACCTCCCCGTTGACCGGGTCGACGACGTAGTAGGTGGGGTATCCGGGCACGCGGTAGCGGCGGCGGAACTCCGCGTTGACGGCCTTCTCCCCGTCGATGGCGAGCCAGACGAACCGTCCGGCGTGCTTCGCGAGGGCGCGGTCGGTGAAGACGTTGGCCCTCATCGAGCGACAGCTATGTCACCACGGCGCCCATGACTCGACGAAGATCGGCAGCTTGCGCGCCCTGGCCTCGGCCACGGCGCGGGTGTAGTCGTCCTCGATCCACGGCAGCACCTGGCGCGCGACGGGGGCGCTCGGCGCGCTCTTCGTCGCGGCCGCGCGGGACGGCGCCGTTGCGGCGAGCGCGCATAGCGGGATCATCACCAGGCCAGCAACGAGGGTTCCGACCATCACGCGATAGGATCGCATGCGGGCCATGCTACCGTGCGGGCGTCCCCTGCGCCAGCGCATCCTAGAAGGGTGGTGGGCTCGACACCGCCATGGACGCCAACGCGAGCTGCTCACGTTCGCCGGCGGTGGTCGGCTTCGCCTCCCGGATGAGATCCCGCGCCCAGTCGACGTGGTCCCAGACGTTCCACAGCAGCACGCCGCGGATCACGTCCTCGCTCAGGTAGAAGACCATCCCCTCGCGAAGCTCCTCCTTCCACACCGCGTGGGTGTCGAAACTCGAGTCGACCTGACCCACCGCCTCCCAACCGAGATCGAACAGGTCGGAGTAGAAGTAAGGCATGTTGGTGTAGGGCTGATTCGCGCCGGCCATGTTGGCGCCCGCCGCCATCCCGTGCTCGACCGCATGGTTCCAGTGCTCGATCCGCATGCGCCGCTCGAGCGCGAGGTACGGAAACTCGGCCACGTCACCCGCGGCGTAGATGTGAGGGTCCGAGGTGCGCGCGTACTCGTCCACCTCGATGCCGTTGCCGACCTCGAGACCTGCCGCCTCGGCCAGGTCGGACACAGGCTCGGCTCCGATCCCCGCCAGGATGATCTGGGTGGTGATGTCGTTGCCGCTGGTGGTGAAGGCGACCAGCTCGCCGCGCTCCTCGATGCGCGCCACGCCCTCACCCGAGACGGTCTCGACACCCTTGTCCCGGTAGTAGTCCGCGACGAATAGACCCAGGTCGCGGGGCAGCACGCGCTGCAGCGGGTATTCGCCGGGATAGAGCAGCGTCACCTCCTTGCCGACCAGCCGGAGGGCAGCTGCCATCTCCATGCCGATGAATCCCGAGCCCAGCACCAGGGCATGCTGGAAGCGCGGCAGGTAGCCCGCGAAGAACAGGTAGTCCTCGAGCGAGCGGTAGTAGTGGACGCCCTCGCTCTCGGCGCCCTCGACGGCGAGACGTCGCGGCCTCACCCCGGTGGCGAGCAGCAGCTTGCCGTAATCGTAGGTGGTGCCGTGGTCGTCCCAAAGTCGGCGCTGCCCGGGATCGATCTCCACCGCCTCGCGCCGCAGCACCAGATCCACCTTGTTGTCGCGGTAGAAGGCATCGGGGTGGATCGGCAACTCGTCGCGGGTGGACTTGCCGGACCACAGGCCCTTCGAGAGCGGCGGGCGGTGGTAGGGCGGGTGGTTCTCGCGCGAGAGCAGCAGGATGCTGCCGGTGGGATCGTGGGCGCGGATGCCCTCGATCGCCGCGGCGCCCGCGTGCCCGCCACCGACGATCACATATTGGTAGTTCATGCGTCAGCTCCCTGCCCGGCCCGGTCGGTTGTGCGCGACGGAGGTTAGCACGGTCGGTCCGGCGCTGCCCCCCTCGTTTCTTGAGGCGGCCCCCCGTGCAACTCACGCTGCAGCCCGCGCTTCCAGCTCCCGCGCGCCACCCATGCCACGATCACTCCGGTGCGCAGGATGCAGCTCACGGTGATGAGCCAGGCGATCCCCAGCACGCCGCTCCCGGTCCACTCGGGGATCCAGAACGCGAGCGGGATGCGCAGCAGCGAGACGATCGAGAAGATCCACGAGATGGCGGTGGTGTGACCCGAGCCCAGGATCGCCTCGCTCGTCACG